>NZ_JCAKMW010000010.1:0-112263 GCF_059515805.1 Acinetobacter sp. CY05
AAGAACAACTTGTTGTGGATTCTTACCGGTCGCCAATCTTTCGTTAAGGAGGTGATCCAGCCGCAGGTTCCCCTACGGCTACCTTGTTACGACTTCACCCCAGTCATCGGCCACACCGTGGTAAGCGTCCTCCTTACGGTTAGACTACCTACTTCTGGTGCAACAAACTCCCATGGTGTGACGGGCGGTGTGTACAAGGCCCGGGAACGTATTCACCGCGGCATTCTGATCCGCGATTACTAGCGATTCCGACTTCATGGAGTCGAGTTGCAGACTCCAATCCGGACTACGATCGGCTTTTTGAGATTAGCATCCTCTCGCGAGGTAGCAACCCTTTGTACCGACCATTGTAGCACGTGTGTAGCCCTGGTCGTAAGGGCCATGATGACTTGACGTCGTCCCCGCCTTCCTCCAGTTTGTCACTGGCAGTATCCTTAAAGTTCCCACCCGAAGTGCTGGCAAATAAGGAAAAGGGTTGCGCTCGTTGCGGGACTTAACCCAACATCTCACGACACGAGCTGACGACAGCCATGCAGCACCTGTATCAGAGTTCCCGAAGGCACCAATCCATCTCTGGAAAGTTCTCTGTATGTCAAGACCAGGTAAGGTTCTTCGCGTTGCATCGAATTAAACCACATGCTCCACCGCTTGTGCGGGCCCCCGTCAATTCATTTGAGTTTTAGTCTTGCGACCGTACTCCCCAGGCGGTCTACTTATCGCGTTAGCTGCGCCACTAAAGCCTCAAAGGCCCCAACGGCTAGTAGACATCGTTTACGGCATGGACTACCAGGGTATCTAATCCTGTTTGCTCCCCATGCTTTCGTACCTCAGCGTCAGTATTAGGCCAGATGGCTGCCTTCGCCATCGGTATTCCTCCAGATCTCTACGCATTTCACCGCTACACCTGGAATTCTACCATCCTCTCCCATACTCTAGCTTCCCAGTATCGAATGCAATTCCTAAGTTAAGCTCAGGGATTTCACATCCGACTTAAAAAGCCGCCTACGCACGCTTTACGCCCAGTAAATCCGATTAACGCTCGCACCCTCTGTATTACCGCGGCTGCTGGCACAGAGTTAGCCGGTGCTTATTCTGCGAGTAACGTCCACTATCCTAGAGTATTAATCTAAGTAGCCTCCTCCTCGCTTAAAGTGCTTTACAACCAAAAGGCCTTCTTCACACACGCGGCATGGCTGGATCAGGCTTTCGCCCATTGTCCAATATTCCCCACTGCTGCCTCCCGTAGGAGTCTGGGCCGTGTCTCAGTCCCAGTGTGGCGGATCATCCTCTCAGACCCGCTACAGATCGTCGCCTTGGTAGGCCTTTACCCCACCAACTAGCTAATCCGACTTAGGCTCATCCATTAACGCAAGGTCCGAAGATCCCCTGCTTTCCCCCGTAGGGCGTATGCGGTATTAGCAGTCGTTTCCAACTGTTGTCCCCCATTAATGGGCAGATTCCTAAGCATTACTCACCCGTCCGCCGCTGAATCCAGTAGCAAGCTACCTTCATCCGCTCGACTTGCATGTGTTAAGCCTGCCGCCAGCGTTCAATCTGAGCCATGATCAAACTCTTCAGTTTAAAATCAATAGTGCCTATAGGGCACCAATCTTGGCTCATCAATTACTGACAAAAAATTTGCTCAAATAAACTTCGAGAAATTCTTACCAATTATCAATGAAAATATATTCGATTGATCAACCAGTAAAAATCCACACAAGTTGTTCTTCATAATCTCTTAATGATTTTCTTGATTCTTCGTCAGAAGCAAGATCAAAGCAGAAACAATATTATCATTTCGTGTTTAGGCTGACCATTCTATATAAAATATTTTAAATAGCAAGCCCACTTATCAAAAAAATTAAAATAACACTATTAATGGCTAAAAATGACTTTCTAATTTTATTTTGCTTGCTCTGCAATCCAGTTCATAAACTTCTGACGCTCACTTATCGATGCTTGTTGCCATAGTCGGATCAATTGCTGATCAAGAGCATTTATATCTGAATTTTTAACCTGATTTAAAGATTCAGACTGGTTGATTGCAAAAGTATTGCTAACAAAGTTTAAAGATGGCTTTTTCGTGAATTGATCAGCAGCCTTTTGTAAAACTAATTGTTTATTGTCATCATATAATCCTACAACGGGTTGTTGTTTATATTGTTTAGCACTTTCAAAATCCTGAGGTGCATCAATGAGCTTTAAAACATAATTACCATCTTTAAGTTCTGGTGTCACAAAATTGAAGACTTGTGACTTTACAATATCATGTGAGTTGTCCGCATGTTGAAAGAATTCTTGATAGCGTAAGCTTATATCTTGACGACCGCTTGCCAATTGATACTGTTTTTTCTTATTCAATAGACCTTGGTTGAACTCCTGACCATTGACTGCAACTACTTTAATTTCCTCTGGCACAGTAATCGTGACAGCAGCTGAAAGGTAGGTACTACATAGCAAAGCCAAACCGGTCATTAATGTCTTTAATTTCATGATATAAAGCGCCAGAAAAACTAAAGCCTGCATAGTGCAGACTTTAAATGTCAGTTTTATGACAAATTTACTTTAAACAGATTTACATTGAGGCAAATTAATCAAAACGCTTAAAGCGTTGTGTATCTGCTATAAATTCTTTATCAGCTGCTGGTGTTTCAATAGAACCAAATACTAACTGGGCACGTAATTTCCATGTGGTCGGTATAGCAAAGGCATTGGCAACCTGTTGGTCGATAATTGGATTGTAATGTTGTAAAGAGGCGCCAATATTATGTTCTGCTAATGCAGTCCATACGGCAAATTGCGCAATGGCACTTGAATGCTCTGACCAAATTGGGAAATTCTCTGCATACAAAGCAAATTTCTGTTGTAATTCTTCCACTACCTGTTGATCTTCATAAAATAATACTGTGCCAAAGCCTGCGGCAAAAGCTTGGATTTTGGCTTGGGTATTTGGAAATGCCTCTGTAGGTACAATTTGACGCAATGTTTCAAGCACAATATTCCAAAATTTTTGATGAGACTCACCGTATAGCGTGACTACGCGCGAGGTTTGTGAATTAAATGAAGATGGACTTAAACGCACGCTTTCACGAATCAAGGCATCAATTTGGTCGACACTTTGACTCACATGAGTACCAATATGATAAATACTGCGACGTTTTTGCATATGTTGTAAAAATGACATTGTTGTTCTCAGCACAGTTTAAAACAGATCTTTATCCTAAAAGATCCATTTCTCTCTACCTAGAGTTTATTGCGTAACACAACGTTTCAGATTTAGAACATTAAGTGTGAAAACGAGATTTCTGTAAGCGACGTTGCAATTTAAACAAGCTTCAATTGCAAGATGAGTTTTAAATGGTTTCCACTAGGTTGATTTTTAATCGCTACTCTTGAATTAAAAAAGCCCCGCATGGTGCAGAGCTTTTCAATTCAAACCTAATCTTAATTTTTGTCAGTTTCAAATAATGCAGCAACAAATGATTTGGCTGAAAATGGACGTAAATCGTCAATTTTTTCACCCACACCAATGAAACGAATTGGCACATGGGTACGACTAGCAATGTTAAATAACACACCACCTTTTGCAGTTCCGTCTAATTTGGTAATGGTTAAACCTGTCAGACCCACCGCTTCATCAAACATTTCGACTTGGTTAATGGCATTTTGACCAGTACCTGCATCGACCACCAACATAATTTCATGCGGTGCTGTGGCATCAATTTTTTGCATGACACGTTTAACTTTAGTCAATTCTTGCATCAAGTGACCTTTGTTATGCAAACGACCTGCAGTATCAGCAATTAATACATCGACACCCTTAGCGCGTGCACTTTCAAAAGCATCAAAAATCACCGATGCTGAATCAGCACCATGCCCTTGTGCAACCACTTGAATGTTATTACGCTCACCCCAAATTTGTAGCTGCTCAGTGGCTGCCGCACGGAACGTATCCCCTGCTGCTAGCATAACTTTTTTACCTTCACCTTGTAAGCGTTTAGCCAATTTACCAATGGTTGTGGTTTTGCCCACACCATTTACACCCACCACTAAAATCACAAACGGATTTTTGTTGCTATCAATATGCAAAGGCTTAACACGTGGCGCCAATAAGGCCACTAATTCTTCTTGCAACGCTTTGTAAAGTGAATGTGAGTAAATCAAATCACCACGCGCGGTACGCTCAGTTAAATTGGCAATAATGGTTTTTGTTGCCTCTACACCAATATCGGCGACTAACAGTTGTTCTTCGACTTCTTCTAATAATTCATCATCGATCTCTTTACCGCCGATTAAAATATTCACCATACCATCGGCAAGGTTTTTACGGGTTTTGGTTAAACCCTCTTTCATACGGCTAAAGAAACCACCCGATGCTGCAGGTGCTTGTTCTGGAGTCACTTCAGGTGTGGCAACTGCTTGAGCGGGTTGAATGGCCACAATCGGTACATCTACCGCAGGTAAGCTCGGTAGCGTGACATCGTCATCCCCGATATCAGCATCAATCAAAAATTTATTTTGCAGATTTTGCTGTTGCATGCCGAATCCTTAAAAAGCATCGCGTTAAAAAACAAAGAGTCTAACATAGTTTAATTACAGAGAACATTGAGCACATACAACTGCAAACATGACTTGTGTTCAGTTGGCTTTTTTTCAACAATAGCCTAGCAATTTTTATTTAGGTCAACTCCGTGTCCTTTGTCCCATTCTCCTTTGGCACCTTTGTATATGCAATGCTGTGTCTCTATTCAGCAAGTACTCAAGCTGCTCAAGATCATCAAATATTACACACCAAGCTCAGCAATGGCTTAGAAGTGATTATTCAACCTGATCATCGTACCCCTATGGTGATGAGCCAAATTTGGTATAAGGTGGGTAGCAGCGATGAATCAGGCAATACTTTGGGCGTCTCACATGCACTTGAGCATATGATGTTTAAGGGCACCACTAAAGTTCCAAATGACGAATTTACTCGGTTAAGCCGAGTCTATGGCGGTTCAATTAACGCGGCGACTTTTACCAACTATACCAATTATTATCAGCTTTATCCTAAAGCTTATTTTCCCATGGCTTTAGAATTAGAAGCAGATCGTATGCAGAATTTAGTGCTGCGTCAGCAAGATTTCGACACTGAAATTAAAGTGGTCATGGAAGAGCGTCGCCAACGTACAGAAGATAATCCACGTAGTTTGGCTTTTGAACGTTTTAAATGGATTGCTTTGCCGACCAGTCATTATCGTCAGCCGATTATTGGTCACATGAAAACGCTCGAAAATTTAAAGCTACATGACTTAAAGCATTGGTATCAAACTTGGTATACCCCCAATAATGCAATTTTAGTAGTGGTCGGTGATATCGAACCTCAACAGGCCTTACAACAGATTAAAACCTATTTTGGTGCTATTCCTGCTAAAGCTGTACCACAGCGTAATGATGTGCGTGAATTTGATCGATTAGGCTATCGCTATATGCAGATGCAAAGTGATGTGCAAGTTGCAAACTTGTATATGACATGGAATGTAAAATCTTTAAGCACGGCGTCAAATCCACAAGACGCTTATGCTTTATATGTGTTACGCAATATTTTAGACAGCGGTATTTCATCACGTTTACAAAGTCGTTTAGTACGTGAACAAAAAATCTTAACTTCGGTTAGCGTGAGTTACGACTTATATAGCCGTGGTGATAGCTTATTTAGTATCACTGCCCTTCCTGCAACTGGAATCTCATTTGAACAAGCTGAAAACGCCATCCATAAAGAAATTGAGATTTTACAACATGAGCGTGTCAACTCGGCTGAAATGAAGCGCATTAGCCAACGTTTGGCCGCAAATTTAGTTTATAGCCAAGATGATATTACTCAACGTGCCAAAAGTATCGGTAATTTAGCGGTTAATGGTTTAGATTTTCGTTTAAATGAACAACTCCCGCATAAGCTTAAAACCGTTACTGCTGAGGATTTGCAACGTGTTTCTCGTGATTATTTGATTCGAGATAATTTAAGCGTTTTACATTTAGTTTCGAAAAATTTATTAAAAAATAAGGTGTCTTAAGATGAACTGTTTCCAATTATTAGGCACCTTATTTTGCTTAGGCTATTCTTGCATAACCTTGGCTGAGGTTCGTATTTATGAGGATCATGCGATTCGTATAGAGCAATTGCAATCCATTCAAAACCTAACCAGTCTTCAAAATATACGTTTAGTTGAGGATCAACTACCAAAAGTACAGGCTTTAAAGACCCTAATTCCCACATTTTTCGTTGAAAGCCCAAGCCTCGCAATGGTGGATGTACAAATAAACTTTAATGCTGGCAGTGCGCGTGACCATGAAATTATGGCTGGTTTGACTGGACTCGCCCATAGCACGGCGCGACTCATGCACGAAGGTACACCGCAATACAGTGCTGAGCAATTAGCAATAGCCTTTGAGGATCTAGGAGCACAAGTCAGCTTTAGCGTCTCACGCGATGTGTTTACTGTTAAGTTACGTAGCCTCAGTAATCCAGAAACCTTAAATCAGGCGATTGAACTGGTGTTACATGTCATCAATCAAGCCACGTTTGAAAAAGACGGTTTAAGTCGAATGGTAGATAATCATAAGGTTGGTCAAAAGCAGCTACAGGAAAATCCAAGTCGCCTCCTAGGCATCGCGTTTAATCGTGCTCTATATGCTCAGCACCCTTATGCAGAGCCGATTACAGGAACAGTGGGCAGTTTACAAAAAATTAGTCCAACATCTATGCATGCCTTTCGTAACAAGTTCTTAGTGGCCAACAATGCAAATCTTGCGATTACAGGCCAACTAAGCACTCAGCAAGCCACAGCTTTAGCCGATAAAATTGCACGGGCGTTACGGACTGGGCAAAAAGCAGCACCCTTAGCCACTGCCCCTTTGCAATCATCCATTCGCATTCAACATTTACCTTCTTCTTCAACGCAAGCACATGTAATTATGGGACACCTTGCTACGACACGGCATGACCCAGACCGTTTGGCCCTACAGATTGCAAATCGTATGCTAGGCAGTGGCGGGTTTAATTCCATCTTAATGCAAGAACTGCGCGTAAAACGTGGTTATACCTATGGCGCTAGTAGTCAATTTTCGTTTAGTCAAACAACAGGGAGCTTTAGTTTAAGTTATTCAACCCGTGAAGATCAGCTGATGGACAGTATTTTAATTGCATATAAAGTATTGGTTGACTTTGTACGCAAGCCCATTGACCCACAACAACTTGCAGATACCAAAGCAGGTATGTTATTAGCTTTCCCACGCAGCTTGGCCAGTAATGCCGACATCAACAGCCAATTGGCTGCTTTAGGTTTTCATGGTGAATCGAAGGACTATTTACAACACTACCGTCTTGCCTTAGAGAAGATTGACGCCAAACAGGTTCAAGATGCCATACAGCGCTGGATTCATCCCGATCGCTTAACAGTCATGGTTGCCGCACCTAGTTTAGACAAAAAAGCACTGCAACGCGGGTTAGAAGCCAATCTCAAGCCTTAGTCCAGCTGTAGTGCAGGCAATTGATTGGCTTGCCGCTGTTCATCCTGTTGGGCATGCATAATTTTAAGGTATTGCCCATACGAGATGTACTCATAGTCACGTAATACCCTTAAGGCTACAGATTGAGTGTTGGGATATTCTTGTTGGCGCGCTAACTGCTGTAATTGTTGCAGTTGTTGCGCCCCTACAGGATGTTGCAAACTACGATAGGCAATCAGCACAATAGCAAGCACTAAAAACAACACTGCAACATGATAAAATTGTTGCAGTGTAATAGGTAGATGAAATGATTTTGAATACAACGGCATAAATGTCCTCGAATTGCCAAGTAGTGTAAAACGCGGCAATCAGAAGTACAAGCGATTAGCTCACCATATTACGCACCACACCAAAATATAAAATTAAGGCAATAATGGCCAGCACTACAGCGATTGCAAAGACACTCACTCCTCCTTCAGCATCAGCAGGATGCAGCTGGTCTTCATCAGCAATGCGTTCAAGTTCACCATTATAAGTATTATAAAAATCTAAGCGCTGCTCAGGACTCAGCTCACGGGTAAAATCATAGACACGTTTACGCTGGGCTAGGCAAAAATCACCTAAATGAATTTCATGGTGGAAGATCGCCTCTTCCAAATTTAAGCGATGCTGACGAGCTAAAGCAATGATTTGCTCATGGCTAGGTGGCAGATCCATATTAAATCCATCTAAAGTACGAGTGCTCATGCTTTTCTCCTTGTTTTTGTTTATTTATTCATCCATTATATTAATCAATAATAAAAAAGATCATTGTTTAATCATGTAATCTTGAATTATGTGAAAATTACCTCATATAAACATTGACACAAGTAGGTAGTTTGTAATATTAGTTTAATATGTTTAGTTTAAACTAAATTAAAGACTGCCTTAACAGTCTGATAATTTGATCATAATTACAATAAGGAGTTTTCTATGAATCAGCCTATCTCTCAACATGATTTAGAACATGTCTATGCCAATGCGGTCAATACCATTCAATCGCAAATGAATTTCTCTGATGCAGTTAAAGAATTGGAACAAGCAGCACGCGCAGGTCATGGTAAAGCGGCATTATTTTTAGCTGAATTGTATTACCAAGGTTTCCGTGTAGAACGCGACTCTTTAAAAGCACAATATTGGCAAAACATGGCCACCATGCAAGCATGAAAAAACGTCACCTAGGTGGCGTTTTTTTACATCTATTGATTTTATAGACATATTTAATTACGATTTTTCGCAAAGCTTACACTGATCTTTCACATGATCTTTTTACAATAAGCCTATCTCTTTCGTTTAGCTCGATACCTTTATGCACTTACTACAACCTGTGACTCAAGATTTGTTTTTAAAAGTCACCATTTTAAAATCGATGATGTATTGCGGTGTGCTGTGGGGCCTTTATCATCAAGGCTGGGCAATGAGCCAAGATCACGAAGACTTTATTTTTCCATTTTGGTTAAATGCCCAACATGCCGAGCGTTATGCGCAAAAACATTGGCCACAATATAAAGCGCGCAAAATTACCTCAGAAAATTTTAATAGCGCCTTATTGCCGACCCTACAGCGTTTAAATGTACGTCCTACCCTGTATCGTAGTGATCGTCATCGCCTTAAACTGAGTGCTGCGCAAATGCAAAGCTGGTTTTTTCAAGATTTAAGCTTAAAAACGGTGTAAAAATATCACTTAAGCTGTTATATATAAATAAAGACGTTGGATTTTGTGCATGTTTTTGCCCTAACACGTCTTACACTTCACAACAACAATAAGGACCCGAATTTAAGATGACGACAGTTGCTCAAGTACTTGAAAGTAAAGATGATCATGTCTATACCATTGCACCTAACGCCAGCGTACGCAGTGCTATTAAGTTAATGGCAGAAAAGAACATTGGTGCTTTGATCGTGACCGATGAAAATAAGAAAGTGATAGGGATTATTTCAGAGCGCGACTATACCCATAAAGTGGTATTAAAAAATCGTTCATCGCTTACCACCAATGTTGATCAGATTATGACCAGCAATGTTCTTACCGTGACGCTGAACATGAAAGTAGAACAATGCTTACAAATCATGACTGATGGGCATTTACGTCATTTACCTGTGGTCGAAAATGAACAATTATTGGGCATGGTTGCCATTGGCGATTTAGTTAAAGCCGCGATGGAAGATCAACGTGTTTTAATTGAACAGTTGCAGCATTATATTTCAGGTTAAAAAAAGCCGCTCAAATGAGCGGCTTTTTTTAACGCGATTATAAGCCGAGTTTTGCAGCCACATAATCAGCATCTTTATCACCACGACCTGATACCGTGACAACAATTTTAGTCTCTGGACTTAACTTTGGTGCTTCACGCATGGCCCATGCCACGGCGTGGGCACTTTCTAAAGCAGGTACAATTCCTTCTACACGAGATAAAGTCATAAAGGCATCTAAACACTCTTGGTCGGTCGCCGAAGTATACTGCACACGACCTAAATCTTTGAGTAAGCTATGCTGTGGCCCAACGCCTGGATAATCCAAACCCGATGCAATCGAATGCACAGGTAAAGGCTCACCATGTTCATCTTCTAACACATAGCATGCCATTCCATGGATCTGACTAGGTCGACCTAGGGTTAAAGTTGCTGAATGCATCATAGTGTCTAAACCATGACCTGCAGGCTCTACACCCACCAACTTAACCTCAGGATCATTTAAAAATGCACTAAATGAACCTACAGCATTCGATCCACCACCAACACACGCCACGACATAGTCAGGATTAACCCCAAAACGATCTTGGCTTTGAATTTTAATTTCATCTCCAATGATGGCTTGGAAATCACGCACCATTTTAGGAAATGGATGCGGCCCAACTACAGAACCAATCGCATAGATAAAGTTTTTTGGGTCTTTTAAATATTCTTCAAAAGCACTATCTACTGCATCTTTTAAGGTGGCTGTACCGCGGGTTACTGAAATGAGGTGAGCACCTAAAATCTTCATTTTAACGACATTAGGATGTTCTTTTTCAATATCCACCTGCCCCATATGAATTTCACATGGAATCCCGACTAGCGCACAGGCCGTGGCCAAAGCAACGCCGTGTTGACCTGCGCCTGTTTCTGCAATGACTTTGGTTTTACCCATATATTTAGCAAGTAAAGCCTCACCTAAACAATGGTTAATTTTATGCGCACCGGTGTGGTTTAAATCTTCGCGCTTTAAATAGATTTGCGCACCACCAAGCTGTGTAGATAAACGCTTGGCATAAAATAACGGACTAGGACGACCTACATAATGGGCAAATAATTCTTTGAGTTCATGTTGAAAGGCATCACTATGACGGATTTCTTCATAAGCGATATTAATTTCATCCATAGCTGCTTTGAGATCATCTGATATAAATTGACCACCATAGTGACCAAAGAAGCCGTCTTCATCGGGTAAAGCAATGCCGTTGATGTGATGTTGCATAAAAGTTCTCTAAGTAGATTACGCTAGCGAGCTAAGTAACGTGTCATATCTTCAATGCCATTTAAGGTCATTGGATACATATGATCAGCAAAAATGTGTTTGATCAGTCCGATCGTATGGGTGTATTGCCAATATTCCTGTGCCTCAGGGTTGAGCCATGCGGTTTTGTCAAAATGCTGTTGTAAACGCTGTAACCAGACTTGTCCAGCCTCATCGTTCATATATTCTACAGAACCACCAATAGACGTGACCTCATAGGGTGCCATACTGGCATCTCCAACTACAATCACACGGTAGTCCCGTCCATAGGTATTAAATAGGTCGATGGTATTGATTCGGGTTGTAGAACGACGGATATTGTCCTTCCAGACATAATCATATAAACAGTTATGGAAATAAAAATATTCTAAACTCTTAAATTCAGTCTTCGCCGCGCTAAATAATTTTTCACATTGACTAACATGTGCATCCATTGACCCGCCGACATCAAACAGCATTAATACTTTGACCCGATTACGCCGCTCAGGCATCAGCTGTACATCCAACATACCTTGTTTGGCTGTAGCTTGAATAGTGCCATCAATGTCAAGTTCTTCTGCTGCACCTTGGCGAGCAAATTTACGCAAACGACGCAGGGCCATCTGCATTTGGCGACTACCAAGCAATTGATCATCGTCTAGATTACGGTATTGCCGCTTCTCCCACACCTTCACCGCTGAGCGTTTGCGACTTGGGCCACCAATCCGCACCCCCTCAGGATGATCACCATAAGCACCAAAGGGTGATGTCCCCCCTGTACCTATCATTTTATTGCCACCCTGATGTTTTTTATGCTGCTCACGTAAACGCTGTTCCAGCATTTTCATCAACTCCTCTAAAGAGCCAGCTTTTTGTAGTTGCTCACGCTGTTCAGCGGTCAGATTTTTTTCTAATAATTCTAAATCCAGCCAACTTTTAGGGATTTTATGAACTTGCTCGAGCAATTGATCGAGATCAACACTGGCAATGCCTTGAAAATAGTCTTGCATCGCACGGTCAAATTTATCAAAGAAGCGCTCATCTTTGACCATTACAGTACGAGTGAGCTGATAAAATTGTTCTTGATCTGCAAATATTAAACCTGACGCCACGGCGTGATTGATATCAATGAGCTCACGCGTAGAGACAGGAATGCCGTATTTGCGTAAAGTGTAAAACAAGCGCACAAACATAAACCCATCCCATTTAATTAAAACTAAATTTGGGCCACATCCTGATTAGCCCTTTGCTTCATCTTATGACTGCAGCAAGCGATATGCAATATGTTGCAATCTCAGAAGATTTGAACATACTGATAAAATAAAAACCGGATATACCGGCTATTATTTCAAAACATATGGTTTAACGACGTGGCATAAACGCCAAACGTTCAAGCAACTGTACGTCTTGCTCATTTTTCAGCAATGCACCATATAAAGGTGGAATCGCTTTACTTTGATCATGCTTGCTTAACAGATCTGCTGGCATATCATCGGCCATGAGCAGACTTAACCAATCAATGAGTTCAGAAGTAGAAGGCGGTTTTTTTAAGCCTGGCATTTGACGCAGTTTAAAGAATACTTGCAATGCGTCATTCACCAATTGTGCAGAAATTTTGGGGAAATGCACCTCAATGATTTGACGCATGGTCGCTTCATCAGGGAAATCAATATAATGAAAGAAACAACGACGCAAAAAGGCATCTGGCAATTCTTTTTCGTTATTTGAAGTAATAATGACGATTGGACGTTGCTTGGCACAAATGGTTTCACCGGTTTCATACACAAAAAACGACATTTTATCGAGTTCATGTAAAAGGTCATTTGGAAATTCGATGTCAGCTTTATCAATCTCATCAATTAATAATACACAGCGTTCATCACGTTCAAATGCCTGCCACAATTTACCCGGTTTAATATAGTTTTTAATCTCATAAACACGATCATCGCCTAACTGGCTATCACGTAAACGTGACACGGCGTCATATTCATATAAGCCTTGCTGCGCTTTAGTGGTTGATTTAATGTGCCAAGTTAACAATGGCAAACCTAGACTGTGTGCCACTTGTTCTGCCAATAAGGTTTTACCGGTTCCCGGTTCACCTTTAATCAGTAAAGGCTTTTGCAATTGACGTGCCGCTTTAACAGCGAGCTTAAGACTCTCGGTGGCAATATAACTGTCGCTACCATTAAATTGTGTCTGATCCGCGCCCATAGTTCATCCCTGTCTGCTTATTATAATGGAGAATCTTTGTGTTGTTGGGCCTTATTGGCACTATACGTTGACCAACAATAGCCTAAAATC
This sequence comes from Acinetobacter sp. CY05, assembly GCF_059515805.1. Taxonomy (NCBI): domain Bacteria; kingdom Pseudomonadati; phylum Pseudomonadota; class Gammaproteobacteria; order Moraxellales; family Moraxellaceae; genus Acinetobacter; species Acinetobacter sp. CY05. The sequence continues at coordinate 13,307 of NZ_JCAKMW010000010.1, forward strand.
GCACCCACCCCTGTGACCAGCAAAATACTGGCTAAATTAGCCCATACCAAAGGCATATCTTTCGTGAGTACACCAAAGATTAAAGCAAAAATAGCAGGTGCAAGTGCTGCATTGCTGCCTTCTGACACAGTAGGAGTGAGTAAAATGGCAAAACCTAGAATCCAAGTCATGCCACCTAAAAGTTTAGGTAGGCGTTTGGCAATTTCATACCAGCACCATAAGATAATGGCACTTCCGCCTAAATAAACCGTGATCGCAATCAGGTCTTCAGGAATGGCCTCCAAAAATGTCAAATCCATCTCTTCTCTCCTGATTGATGCTTATGCGCCGCGTAAACCTTCTGGTTCCACTGCATTTGGGTTAATTAAACCTTCAGGCGGCATTTGTAAAAAGAAACCTTGCGTTTGAAGTGAGTCCATCACATGCAATACATTGACACGTGCCAATTTGCGTTCTGCGTGTAATTCTAAATCCATAACAAAGCTTGCACGACCAAATGCACCGCGTACTGCTTCAGGTAAGACCAACAGCGGATCAAAGCCTTCAGCTTCATTTTCATTTGGACGAACCACGTATAAATACATTTCGTCTTTTTTGCTCGATTTATAAATAGAACAGTACATATTAGAACTCATAAAACAACTGTGAACAGCATACAATAAAAAAAAGACAGATACCGCAGCTTTTGCTTGATCTGTCTTTTTATAATACTGAAATATTAATGCTTTCAGTCCATAAATGTAAAGTTTTACGCCAAATCACCCGACTGGTAAGCCAGATCTTGGCAAAATGCATCAAGCAATGGCCGGGTAAGAAGCTGATAACGCCAACCCAATAGATATGGGGGCAAACTTGCTTCACTGGATTGAAATAATACATGCTGATGCAGTGCATTCATCCATTTTTTACGCATCAAGACTTCTTTCGGAATACCTGTTTCTGCCACGGCGTTCGCTAAAATCTGCTCAATTTTCTCGCTCAGCTGCTGTGAAGCACGCAGTGGACGCGGTAAACGCTCAGGCCACACATCTGGCTCAGGTAAATCTTTCAATAAGGTCAAAATGGTTTTGCCATATTCACGCACAATATTGGGTCGCACGTCTTTGACAGCGGCCAATAAAAATGGATTACGCGGATTTTTCTCAACCAAATCCATCAAACTAGAATTTTTAAGAATAAAGCTTTTGGGAATATTTAAGGCTTTGGCAAGTTCATCACGCCACATTGCTAAACGCTGCAACTGCATGAGTTGACGGCGAGAATGTCGATAATTACCGACATCCTGATACAGTAAGTCAGGCTGAGTCTGTTGACCAATTTCATAGGTTAAATGACGACAATCTTCTAATACCCACTCCAGCATACCTTTAGCACGTAGCTCAGCCTGAATCTTTTCAGACAATTGCATAATGTACAGCACATCATTGGCAGCATAATTGAGCTGCTCCTGACTTAAAGGACGCGCCAACCAATCCGAACGGGTCTGATCTTTATCAATCTCAATATGAAGTAAATTTTTCAGCGCGTTTTGATAACTCACCTGCAGGCCATAACCTAAAAAAGATAAAGCCACTTGGGTATCAAAGACATTATCGAGATGATTTTGCTGTGCATAATGATAGATCAGATCAATGTCTTCACCACAGGCATGGAAAATATTTTGCTTAGCAGCAAATATTTTCTGCCAAAAGGCGCTTAAATCTAATGTAGTTCCATCGAGTAAATAGACTTGATTGGCAACATTAATTTGAAAAACACCAAGTTTTGGCCATAGGGTGTCCACCTTAATAAATTCGGTATCTAAACCGTAAGTCGAACACTGTCCCATCTGCCCTAAAATTGGCTCCAAGTCTTTTTGCTGTTGAATAAACTGAAACATATCTTAGATTATCATTGGATACCTTTTTAACCCGATTATTTTAGCCTTATCTATATAATTTAGATATAAAAAAATGCTGTAGAGTGTGTTTTATTTCACATTTTATTAAAATTTTCTCGGAGATATACAAAGATAGTTATATTTTTTTTATATAAAAGCAAAAACGCATAAAAAATTATTTCATGCGCATTCGATTATGCACGGCTTGGCTCAAAGTATGACTATCCACGTACTCAAGTTCCCCACCCTGCGGCACACCTTGGGCAATACGTGTCATGGTCAGCGGTAGATGCTTACTGGCTTCTAAAAGGTAGTGTGCGGTAGCTTGTCCTTCCACTGTAGCATTGGTCGCTAAGATCACTTCTTTAATTTCACCTTGGCTCAAGCGCTGCAATAAATAGGGAATCCCGATTTCTTCAGGACCAATGCCATCAAGTGGTGATAAATGTCCACCTAAAACATGGTACTTACCACGAAAACTCCCACTTTGCTCAATCGCCATCACATCCGCGGGTGATTCCACCACACAGAGTACTTCACCATCACGATCATGTGCTGCACAAATATCACAGACATTGTCTTCGGTCAAAGAATGACAAAGACTGCATGCATGCAAACGATTGCCTGCTTCAGTTAAAGCCTGCGCCAGTTGATAGGCACCTTCACGGTTTTTTAACATTAGGTGTAATGCCATGCGCTGGGCCGATTTTGGCCCAACGCTAGGTAGAACACGTAATGCTTGGACCAGTTGATCAAAACGATCACTAAACATTACGTTAATTCCTTAGAACATGCCAGCAAGACCAGGGGGTAAACCCATGCCTTGGTTGGCAGCTTTCATGGTTTCTTCAGAAATGGCTTCCGCTTGACGCGCAGCATCATTCATTGCCGCGGCAATTAAATCTTCAATCATATCGGCATCATCTTGCAATAATTCAGGATCAATTTGGATACGTTTTACCACATGACGGCAAGTCATGGTCACTTTGACTAAACCACCACCTGCTTCGGCATGGACTTCAGTTTGTGCAAGCTGTTCTTTAGCCTTTTTAACATTGGCTTCCATGTCTTTTTGCATGCGCTGTGCTTGCTGCATCAACATATTAATGTTCATAAAAATCTCCGAAAAAACGTAATAATTAGATCAGATCTAATCCGCGAGAAAGATCGCGAATAATATCATTAATATCTTCTAAACCAACAGAAACACGGATCAAACCTTCACGAATACCCGCTGCAGCTTTGGCTTCTGCTGATAATTTGCCATGTGTGGTGGTTGCTGGATGGGTAATGGTTGATTTTGCATCACCCAAGTTACCGGTAATGGAAATAAATTGGGTATTGTCAATGACTTTCCAAGCGCCTTCACGTTCGCCTTTGACTTCAAATGAGACAATACCACCAAAACCTGTTTGTTGTTTAGCTGCTAATTCATGGCCTACATGTGCCGGCAGACCTGCATAGTAGACTTTTTCAACTTTATCATGCGCATCTAAAAATTCTGCTAATTTTTGTGCACTGGCTGAATGTTCACGCATACGTAAACGTAATGTTTCTAAACCTTTTAGGAATACCCATGCATTAAATGGGCTCATAGAAGGACCTGTGGTACGCACATAACCAAACACGTCTTCAAGTAAGGCATGGTTACCCACCACCGCACCACCTAAAGCTCGGCCTTGACCATCTAAGTATTTGGTTGCAGAGTAAACCACTAAATCTGCACCAAATTTCAACGGCTGCTGTAATACCGGCGTACAGAAGCTGTTGTCAATGGCAAGTAAAGCACCATGTGCATGGGCAAGGTCCGCTAAAGCTTGAATATCAGCCACTTCAGCCAGTGGATTAGAAGGTGATTCAACAAATAATAGTTTAGTGGTGGGTTGAATGGCATTTTTCCATGCGTCTAGATCGGTTAAATCTACAAAATCAACACGAACACCAAACTTCGCCACATATTTTTCAAACATTGCTACAGTCGAACCAAACACGGCGCGTGAACAAATCACATGATCGCCTTGTTTTAAATACGACATCGCCACAGCCATAATCGCAGCCATACCTGAACTGGTGGCAACTGCGCGTTCTGCACCTTCTAGAGCGGCAAGACGTTTTTCAAACATTGCCACCGTAGGGTTGGTAAAGCGCGAATAAATGTTACCTGGTTCTTGACCTGAAAATTTGGCCGCAGCTTCTGCAGCATTGGCATACACAAAAGATGAAGTTAGGAAAATTGGCTCGCCGTGTTCACCCTCAAAGCTACGTGTATGACCGGTACGTAGTGCCAAAGTATCTAATTGGTATTCAAGATCGTCGTATTGACTCATTATATTTTCAGTCTATGACTGCCTGTGTGAAGAATTGCCAACATTTTGAGCGCCTAATATCTTCTCGGTCAAGGTAAAATATACAATGATCGTTTAGACTTCGTCCAAATCTACTGCTAAAGATGTGCTATTTATGAGAAAATTAGGGAAAATCAACCTGAAAAATCAAACAGATAAATTGAAAAATCTATCCACACGGGTGTTTCGCAGTACCTCGCTTGTGGTCTCGCAAAGCACGCCCTATCAGGTGATTTTTGAATACGAACACGCCAAAGTACGTCACTATCCTGCGGTAGAACGTAAATTTTTAGAACCTTTGGTGTTTATTCCACCGCTTGCAGTCACTGTTTCCATTTACGACCTATACCCTTATCGCTCTTTAGTGAATTATTTCCAACAGCAAGGCTTTGAAGTGTATTTGCTCGATTGGGGACGTCTTAATTATAGCCATCATCAGCTCAATTTTATGAGCTTTTTAGACAACACCATTCCAGAGTGCTTAAGCCATATTCGTGAACATGCCAACAGTGCAGAGTTATCTTTACATGGTTGGAGTATGGGCGGCTTATTTGCCACACTCTACACGGCGCATAGCCACTCCAAACAGATTAAAAACTTAATTACCCTAGGTGCGCCGATTGATACCTTTCTAACCGGCTGGCATGGTCAACTGCTTAAACACACTCAAAAAGTGTTGCACCGCTATCCACGCGTGGCAGAGGCCCTATACCAAGGCAAACTCCCTAAGAAAATGATTCAAACACCCGGAAAACTCAATGCTTTGGTATTTAAACTACTTGACCCTAAAGGCTGGCTGAATGGTCATAAACGCTTTTTGCAAAATTTAGATGACCCACAAATTGTGCAAGAACATGCCACCATGGGCGCTTATTTAAATGACATGATTGATTACCCTGGTGGAATTAACCAAGATATGATGCTCAATATTTGGCTGCAAAACCCACTCAAAAACGGTCATATTCACTTAAACAATAAACTTATCGATTTAAAAAATATTCACTGCAATCTCTTGGTGGGCGCGGGTTTGCGCGATCAATTGGTCTCCGCCAAAGCGGTTGCGCCTTTATGCGAATTGACAAGCAGCACAGATGTCACGTTTACTCTCATTCCGGGTGGACATATGGGTATTATGTCTAACCAAAATACAGCCAAGGAATTTTGGCCACAGATGGCGGCTTGGCTGACACAACGTTCGACACAGATCTAAAAAAGGGTATTCGCATGATTCAATCCGTTGCATTCATTGGTTTAGGGGCAATGGGCTACCGTATGGCAGCACACTTAGTCAAAAAATTTGATCAGGTGTGGGTGTGGAACCGTAACTTTTCCAAAGCCGAACAACATGCGGCTGAATATGGCTCACAGGCGGTTGAATTAAGCCAAGCTGTACAAGCCGATGTAATTTTTTCATGCCTCCCGACCAGTCAAGATGTGATACACCTGCTAGATAGCGTGAGCTTAAGGTCAGGTTCAATTTGGGTGGACTGTACCAGTGGAGTACCTGACAGCGCGCGCCTGTTGCACCAACGTTTAAAAGCCCAAGGCATCGGTTTTTTAGATGCCCCTGTATCTGGTCAAACTATTGGTGCTGAGAAAGGCACACTAACCGTGATGATTGGCGGTGATAGACAAGACTTTGAGCGGGCCCTACCTGCGATTGAATGTTTTGGTGAACTGATTCAACATGTGGGTGAGTCAGGCGCGGGATTTGCAGTCAAAGCCGTAAACAACATGCTGATGGCCGTAAACCTATGTGCTGCTTTAGAAGGTTTTAGTACCTTAAAAGCGCATGGGGTAGACCTAAACGGCGCTTTAGCTTGTATTAACGCTTCAAGTGGTAAAAGTGGTGTTACCGAAAGTGTACTACCGCAACGGGTGCTTAATCGCGAATTTCCACTCACATTTGCTCTCCCTTTGTTGGCAAAAGACACAGGCATTGCCTTAGACTTAGTGCGTCAGGCTCAGCTTTCAGCGCCCATCACTGCCCAAACACAAAGTCTCGTTCAAGCAGCGAGTAATCAAACCAACAGTTCAAGTGACTTTTCCACTCTGGCTCACCTGTATGAAACTTGGAATAAAATTACAATCGAGTAAGCTTTAGTCATTGTGTTTTAAAGCCAGTGCCCCAATATTAGAGTTATACATCATTTAATTCATGAAGGAATATCAACATGATGAAATTCACCATTGCAGCGATCGCAAGTTTTATGACTCTGTTGGCTGCAACGCATGCCAATGCGAATGAGCAACAATGCCAAAAGCTGCAAGATGATCATGATGTGATTTATGCTTCTAAAGGGTTTTGCTTTAAGGACCCTGCCAAACAAGCACGCTTTGATGGTAAAAACTGTAATTTAAATAAAGAGCCGAAGTTCTCAGAAAAAGAGCAACAACGTCTTGACCAAATTAAGCAAAAACAGAAAGAATTGAACTGTAAATAATTACAGCAATCTTTAAGGAACAATCATGGCTTACGATGATCAAAATATTTTTGCCCGCATTTTACGTGGTGAATTACCTGCAATTAAAGTCTATGAAGATGATCAAGTCTTGGCATTTATGGATATTATGCCCCAAGCAGAAGGTCATACTTTGGTAATTCCAAAGTGCCCTGCTGTCACCTTATTAGACTTAGATCCTGAAGTTGCAGCCTATACCATTCAAATCGTGCAAAAAGTTGCCAAAGCCATCGAAAAAGCCTTAGATGCCAAAGGTATAGTGTTAATGCAACTCTCTGGTGCTTCTGCTGGTCAAACTGTGCCCCATGTGCATTTCCACCTCATTCCAAGTTCAATTCATGAGTTGGGTAAACATGGCGCTGTTATGGGTGATCAAGTTCAAATTCAGGCTTTAGCTGACAAAATTAAAGCAGCACTTTAACTGTAAATAAAAAATGGAGCGTGTCCGCTCCATTTTTTTTGTGCCTATTTTTGTGAATCGTCATCAAATTGCAATCATTTGTTCATCGAATTGTCTTATTTTTTGACAATACTGAGCCCCAATAAAGCGCAGTAAATATTCCTTACTGCTCAGTTCTTTACTGGAGCAAACAATGAACAAAACACTTTGTGCACTGGCAATTGGGGCAACACTTTTTACACCAGCCTTAGCAATGGCAGCTGATATTAAAATTTATGGTCGTGCACACGTTTCTTTAGATTATCTTGACGATGGTAAAGACTATAACGAAGTAGGCTTATCTTCAAATTCATCACGTTTAGGTTTTAAAGTTGAACACAAAGTCAATGAAGATTTAAGTGCCTTTGCTCAGATCGAACAACAAATTAACTTTGCCAGTGGTTCAGAAGACTCTAAAGATTCTGTTGATTTCTCAACACGTGATACCTTTGTTGGCTTAAAAGGTAATTTTGGTCAAGTTAAAGTCGGTCGTTTTGACTCACCATTTAAAGCAGCGCGTAATCCTGTCAACTATTTTGGTGACCAAGTCGGTGATTTACGTAACGTTACCCGTGCTTATAATCACCGTTTTGATGAGCGTAATCCAAACACGATTGAATACCAATCACCAAAATTTGCGGGTGGTTTTACTGCCAAAGCTGCATTGTCTTTACATAATGGCACCATGATTGCTGATGAGACAATCGAAGATAATAACGAAAAATCCAAAGCCTATGACTTAGGCTTAAACTATAAAGCTGAAAAATTTGATTTTGCTGCAGCCTATGAGCATTATGAAGAAGATGTCAGCCAAGGTGAGCGTGATGGTGTACGACTTGCAGCAAGTTATAAACTTACACCAACTTTAAATGTTGGCGGTTTATACCAATTTACTACTCATGACAATGATGTGGGTGTCAATGCTGATGCACATGTATTAGGGGTCGCTGCAGATTATAAATTTGCACCAAAAACTTCATTACGTGGTCAAGTGTTCCACCGTGAAGTGGATAGCGATGATAGCAACTCAACCCTACTTGCTTTAGGTCTAGAACATCGCTTTGACAGCCAGTTACGTATGTATGGCAACGTTGCTGCAGTTATGAACGATGACAACGCTAACTTAACGCCGTGGTCTCAAGCACGTAGTAACAAACCAAGTAAAGATCAAGGTGTGAATGCTGCAGGCGAAACAGCATTAGGTTTATCGGTCGGTATGCGTTACGACTTCTAAGCCTTTAGTCCACTTTATATTAAAAAGACCAGATCATGATCTGGTCTTTTTTATTGCCTGTTAACGTTTTAAGAAACCAGATACCAAGTTAAGCACTTGCTGAATATCATCATTGGCTTCTTGTTTACTGGTCTGCTCACCTTGTGGTGTAAGCGAATCAATAATCTCTGGTAAGACTTGAGAAATTGCCCCATACACATCTTGTTTATCGGTATGTACTTGTTGAGCCACTTGTTCAACGTCTTGGTCATCAAATAGGTTTTGTACCGCCTGTTGATTCACGCTAGCATTGGCACCTTCTCCTGTAGAGACCCAATCGTCGACTTGTGAGGTTAAGCCTTGGCCGCGTAATTTATCCAGAGCACCTTGTAAACCACCTTGTTTTTGAATCCAAGCCAATACCAGAGGTAATACCGCAATTAATAAGGTTTTACCGCCACCAGAAAAGCCAGCATTACTGCGCGGCTGCACTTGGGGTTGCTGTTGCCCACCTAATTGACCGAGCACACTGCCTAAAATACCACCCAAGCCACCTTGTGATTTATTTTGAGTTTGTTGGCCACCGAGCTGACCTAAGACACTGCCTAAAATACCCCCCAAACCGTTTTGTTGGTTGTGTTGCTGATTGCCACCTAAAGCTTGTTTTGCCAGAATCTCGACGATATTACTTAAATTTGTCATATGAATTGCCTAGTTATTGTTAAATTCCTCTCTTTCAGCATACGTATTTTGTTGGTTTTTTCCTTGGGTGCTTTGTTAAAATTTGCAAGCTTACCAACGAAATTTATCCCAATTTTCAGGATTAGCCCAAAATTTAGAGTTAAACCAATCAGGTACATGCTTATAAGTTAAAATATTAAACTGCCATAAAGCAAAATCATGTATATGGGTGGTTTTATCTATGAGCTGGGTAAAACCTAAAGCACGTAATGATTTTTCTTGACTTAAAGCGCTGACCAACACAATACGTTTAGCCATTAAGTCACGCAGTTTGACTAACAATTGTGCTTGTTGCTGTTCGTTGAGTAACTGCATCTCAGGGCTATTTAAAATTACCAATGCCACGTCATAACGTTTTTGAAAAGGCAGATTTAAAAATTCGGATACGTTAAAATATTGCCAATCAAGTTTAGGGGCAATTTGGCTTAAGTCCTGCCCTAAACATAAGGCTGTGGTAATCGGCTGCTCCTTGGATAAATCGTCTAACATTAACGTGATGACACTGTCCTCAGCCATGCGCACATCCTCTTTTTCATTCAGTGAGTATTTATATGGAATATCAAGGCATTTGCCATAAAATGCATGCCGGTCTTCAAGACACTAGTGTAACTGATCAACAAACACACAAGGCAAATGTTGAATATAAATTTATTCTAAATCGCACACAAATTGATCTACCATTTGTATTAGGCCAAGAGCTAGAGCTCGAGTGGAGTGGTCATATTTACTGTGTATCTTGTGGTAGCAAAACACCTAAGTCTTATTCGCAAGGGCATTGCTTTAAATGTTTTAAAACCAAAGCCTCATGCGATATGTGCATTATGAAGCCTGAAACATGTCACTATCATCTAGGTACTTGCCGTGAGGAACAATTTGCGCAAGAGGTTTGTTTCCAGCCACATATTGTGTATTTAGCCAATTCAAGTGCACTGAAAGTGGGTATCACCCGCTTGGGACAAATGCCAACACGTTGGCTCGATCAAGGTGCCACGCAAGCACTGCCAATTATGCAAGTCGGTTCACGTCGTTTATCCGGTCAGTTAGAAGTGATGTTTGCCGCTGAAGTCGCTGATAAAACAGATTGGCGTAAATTGCTAAAAGGTGAGGCACCGAAGCTTGATCTGATTGAGGTTCGTGATCAACTTTTGGATGATTTTGCTCCTCAAATTGAACTGATTCGTGATGAATTTAGTATGAGCCTCGATTTTAACGAAGGTGTTGAAATTTTAGAACAAGAACGCCCGCGTGAGTTTGTTTATCCTGTGACTGCTTATCCTGAAAAAATTAAGTCACATAACTTAGACAAGACCCCAAAGATTCGTGGCAAGCTTCAGGGCATCAAAGGCCAATATTTAATTTTAGATAATGGCGTAATTAATATTCGTAAATATACGGGTTACGAAATTACCATTCGTAGCGAATAAAAAAAACCAGCCCGTCGGCTGGTTTTTTTTATTGTTATTTAATTTTTGCTTTAGATTTAAGATAACGGGTGTAGTCATCTAACTCTTGTTCAGCACGCAATTTTTGATACAAACTCGTAAGCTCTTGCACCGCTTCTGGCGCTAAAGCTTCTGCACTTTTTTGTACCTTAGATACACCCACCACAATTAACTCATTAGGTAAGGTCGCAGTGGTCACTGACCAATGACCATCTTTGGGTGGCAACACACTAAATGCCGCACGTTCTACATCACGTTTTAACAGACCTTGCGAACGCGCAAAGGTGCCTGCATCTACAAAATTGATTTGCTGTTTAGCAAGAACCTGTGCCGCTGGCTGAGTTTTAAATTCATTGAGTGCAGCTTGAATTTTTGCAGTTGCGGCAGCTGCTGCTTTTTTCTCAAGCAAAGTAGCTTTAACTCGTGGTTTAGCTTCAGTCAAGCTTTGTACGCCTGCCGCGTGGTAATTACGTACCTTAACCCAAGCCACATCGCCATTCGCTAGCTGAATGCTACTTGAGGCATTACGATCACCATTTTGTACATCCGTGTTAAATAATTTACCTTTAACACTCGGATCACTGAGTACTGGATGTTGGGTACTTAAAGTCATGCCATTTAAGCTTTGTATTTGTGTACCTTTGACTTCTTGCGACACGACATCTAAAGCATCACTACTAATCACTAATTCATTCAAGGCATTAACACGATCAGAAAAGGCATTGGCCACTTTAGATTTTAAAATTTCTGCTTCTAAACGTGGCTTTTCCTGCGCCAAACTTGGCACATTGACTGCTGCAGCTTGGGCCTGAATAACATGGAAACCGTATTGAGTTTTGACCACATCGACTTGACCTGCTTTGGCTGCGGCAACGGCTTGATCAAAGTCATCACCAAATACGCCTTTGGCATAACCTTCAATCACGCCTCCCTTGCTTTTAGAGTCTGGATCTTCTGAATATTTTTGTGCAGTTGCTGCAAAGCTTGCACCTTTGCTAATTTCAGCTTGTGCTGCTGTCGCGCGTTGTTTCGCTTCAGCTTCAGAACGCCCCTCCAAAGTCACTAAAATATGCTTTACTTGCGGTGCGGCACTTGCTTGCTGGGAAGCTACAAATTTATCGTAAGCCGCTTGTAGTTCATCTGGTGTTACAGTAGCCGCTGTGGTATTGACACTACTCTGTGGTAACACAATATAGTCAACATCTACACTTGCCACCTGCTTAAAACTATTTTTATGCTGATTATAGTAGTCTGTAATCTCTTGATTGGAAACTTGAATAGCTTTTTTATAATCATCAAGCTTAATACTCGCTAGATGCAAGGTACGCTGTTCAGTTTGTAAATTCACAATTTGTTGAATATCAGTTTTACTCACCAAAGCATGCTCTAGAAACGAATTGCTTAGCATCTTTAAAGCATGATCTTGACGTAAGTTAGCAATTAAACTTTGGCTGGTCATACCCACAGAACGTAAGTAATTGGCGTATAGAGTTTCAGAAAATTGGCCATTTTCTTGGAAGCTTGGTTGTTGCGCAATCATTTGTTCAATTTGTGCATCACTTAAAGAAATACCAAGCTTTTGCGCTTGTTGCAGCAATAAAGTACGTGCCACTAAGCTATCTAAGGCTTTATTTTCAATAAAACTCTGATTAAGTAAAGTTTCATCACCGTTTACATAAGATAGATATTGTTCTTTAAACGATTTAGTGAGTGCTTCTAATTCTTTTTTAGAAATTTCATCGCCATTCACCAGTTGTGCTGTGTCTTCAGATTTACCACCGCTAAAATATCCTTCAATACCTACAAGCGCTAAAGGGGTTAAAAACAACACCAGCAAGACTTTACCTAGCCAACCCTTAATAACTTTACGAAAAGCTTCCATAAGTATTCCAATATTTTATTTGCGGGGAATTTTAACCGAAAACCCCTACTGAATGAATCATCACACGGCACAAAAACCGTGATTTCATAAAAAAACGCGCCTGAGCGCGTCTTTTGCAAGAAAAGAGCTTACGCGATTGCGTCCTTTAAGCCTTTACCCGCTTTAAAACCAGGAACTTTGCTTGCTTTAATTTCTAAAGTTTCGCCAGTTTGTGGGTTACGACCTGTACGCGCAGCACGTTCTTTTACCGCAAAAGTACCAAAACCTACTAAAGTTACTGTATCGCCTGCTTTTAGTGCATTTGTAATTGACGCAATTGTTGCATCCAATGCTTTACCTGCATCAGTTTTAGACAGTCCACCATTCTCTGCAATTGCATCGATTAATTCTGATTTATTCATGAAAATTACGTCCTCTTAATCTCTTTATTCAAGATCTAAACTATAACTAAAAACCTGTATAACGCCTTTATAGCAATGCTTTAGTGCAAAACGCAATACTATCTTGCTGCTTTTATTAAAAATAATAAAAATAATAAAAATGCTTTGCGACTAAAGCTTAAGCTTTATTTTGTAATTGCTGCTTGAGTTGTTGGTTTTCTTGTGACAAAGCATCGACTTTATCATGCAACTGTAAAATGAGTTGCTCTAGGTGCTGAATATCTTTATGCGTTGCTAAGCCTACTTTATTGAGTGATTGTTGCACACGCTGATCCCAACCTTTATCAAGTCGCTCAGGTTCATTTGCTGATTTTTCATTATGTTTTAATTTATTCGTTGAAGTTTTTTGCCCTTCATGCGTCTTCGATTCAAGTTCTTCCCCCATCTTGACTAAGTTTTCAAATAACTTCGAACCCTCTTCTTCTGCACGTGAAAATGCACCTAAACCCGCCAACCAAATTTGTTGGGTATATTTACGAAAATCCAGCATATTTTTACGAGGATTAAGTGCTTGATACGGCTTTTCTGATAGTTTATCTTTGCTTAGGCTATTTTGTGTATTTTTATCTTGATGTTGTGTTGGCATACGTTGCCTCCTTGCGGGTTTTGTGTACAGTTTTGACATCAAAAAGTGGATTTATCTTATAATAACAAAGCTAACACTTGAACGTTTTGCAAAACTGTTCTACAAAGCTGTGGCGAATTTCGATTTATTGGGCAAGGATGGTTTATGAGTCAAAGTAATAGTAACAAGAAGCAACAAGCACCCTTGGTATTGGATATGAGCATGGTCGCGCTTGAAACTTTATTTACTTTTGTATTACAGCATGATCGTGTCATTGCCCATCAAGCACAAAAATTTGTCCAACAAAACGTTCGTCTTAAAATCAATAGTTATGTGCCATATTTTGATTTTTATGTTGAATTTAATCAACATGGCATTTTATTTGATACCCAAGCACCAAACCAACCCGTGGATTTAGATATCCGCACTACCCTCATGGATTTGGTCAAAATCTTTGTGATGGGCAATAAACGTAGTATTCGTGCTATGCGTATTGAAGGTGATGTGACTTTAAAAGATGAATTTCGCGATTTAGCTTTAATGTTTAGTTTGCCTAAAGTACTTTGTGATTGGAAACAGTGGTTAAATGAGCCTTTAGAAAGCGGTGATGTACTGTCTTCCAAACATCGTATTAACCCGTTACTTGAAAAAATTGATCAACAACGCGCTAAAATTAACGCTTTGCAAGTTGAAGTTAAACAATATAAAAATCGAGTTCGTCATTTGCAGCACAAGCAAAAACGCTTAAATTTTATATTTTCAAGCCTTATACTGCTTTTAATTGTAATATTGCTGTATACTATATTCTTCGCATAAAGCGTTCATTTTCTACAAAATTACAAGCTATTTCTGCCCAATAAAAAAACTTGACTATTTTAGTCAGGATTCTTAAAATTACCCTATCTAGTCTTAACATGTGTATCGAATCATGCGCTTAACAACTCGCGGTCGCTACGCAGTGACTGCACTCCTTGACTTAGCTTTGCAGCCAACTGAACAAACGATCACGCTTGCTGAAATTGCAGCACGCCAAACGATTTCTGTTGCTTATTTAGAGCAGTTATTTGCGAAGCTCAAGCGTCACGGCCTAGTGTCTAGTGTGCGAGGTGCCAATGGTGGTTACCATTTAGCGCGCAGTGCAGATGATATTACCGTGTTAGAAATCATTGAGGCTGTAAATGAAACCGTGGATGCCACACGCTGTGACCATAAAGGCAACTGCCAAAATGGTGCAATGTGTTTAACTCACGATTTATGGCAGGAACTCTCCCATCACATCGCCGATTATCTTGCAAAAATCTCACTTGCTGACTTAATTGCCCGTGACAACGTACAAACCGTTGCCATTCGCCAAAATTCAGCATCTTTTGATTCAGCCCTTTTATCGGTTACAGGTATTTGACATGAAACGTCCGATTTATCTTGATTACGCAGCAACAACTCCTGTCGACCCTCAAGTTGCAGAACGCATGGTAGAGTGCCTTACGTTTGAAGGTACTTTTGGTAATGCCGCATCTCGCTCACATGCTTATGGCTGGCAAGCAGAAGAAAAAGTAGAATATGCACGTGAACAAGTTGCGAATTTAGTTAAAGCAGATCCACGTGAGATTGTTTGGACTTCTGGTGCAACAGAATCAGATAACTTAGCGCTGAAAGGCGTAGCACAATTCTATGCCTCTAAAGGTAAGCACATTATTACCTCTAAAATTGAACATAAAGCAATTTTAGATACGTGTCGCGAACTTGAATCTGAAGGTTTTGAGATTACTTATATTGAGCCACAACCGCAAACAGGTTTAATTACACCTGAAATGGTTGAAGCTGCGATTCGTCCAGATACCATTTTAGTATCGCTGATGATGGTGAATAACGAAATCGGTACCATTACCGACGTTGCTGCCATTGGTGAAATTACACGTGCTAAGAAAATTTTCTTCCACGTCGATGCTGCACAAGCTGCTGGTAAAGTTGAAATCGACCTTTCTACCATGAAAATCGATTTAATGAGCTTCTCTGCACATAAAATCTATGGTCCTAAAGGTATTGGTGCTTTATTCGTACGTCGTAGCCCACGTGTACGTCTAAAAGGTCAAATGCACGGTGGTGGTCATGAACGCGGTATGCGCTCTGGTACACTCGCAACTCATCAAATTGTGGGTATGGGTGAAGCATTTGAACTTGCAGGTAGAAACCTAGCTGCAGAGCAAGCACGCATTCGTGTATTACGTGACAAATTGTGGAACGGTTTACAAGGTTTAGAACAAGTGTTCTTAAACGGTCACCCAACATATAACGTGGCGAACTACTTAAACGTAAGTTTCAACTTTGTTGAAGGTGAATCATTGATGATGGCGTTAAAAGACGCTGCTGTTTCATCTGGTTCTGCATGTACATCAGCAACACTTGAGCCATCGTATGTATTACGTGCGCTTGGTCTATCTGATGAACTCGCACACAGCTCTATCCGTTTCAGCTTTGGTAAATACACCACTGAAGAAGATATTGATCATGTGTTAAGTATCACCCAAGCTGCTGTTGAGAAGTTACGTGAACTTTCTCCGCTTTGGGATATGTATAAAGAAGGTATTGACCTCTCTAAAGTTGAGTGGACTGAGCACTAATTATACTTTGAGATTGTAGCTTTACTAGTGCAATCTCATTGACTTTAATGTTTTAACCCTCATATTAAATATTAACGCTGACCCCGAGGTTTGGAGAAGCAACATGGCTTATAGCGAAAAAGTGATCGATCATTACGAAAACCCTCGTAATGTTGGTGTATTAGACAAAAATGCTGAAAACGTAGGTACAGGTATGGTGGGTGCACCTGCATGTGGCGACGTGATGCGTTTACAAATCCAAGTCAATGACGAAGGCGTGATTGAAGAAGCACGTTTTAAAACTTACGGTTGTGGTTCTGCAATCGCATCAAGTTCATTGGTAACTGAATGGTTAAAAGGTAAAACTTTAGATCAAGCTCAAGCAATCAAGAATATTGATATTGCTAACGAACTTGCCCTACCTCCAGTAAAAGTACACTGCTCTGTACTTGCTGAAGATGCAATTAAAGCAGCCGTAGAAGATTACCGCAGCAAACGCACTGACAAAGCTTAATTGTTCTGAGTTTTAGATTGAATTTAACGGAGTTTTCATGATCAATTTAACTGAAAGTGCTGCAGCTCATATCAGCAATTACCTAAAAAATCGAGGTAAGGGTGAAGGCATTCGCGTTGGTGTGAAAACTTCAGGCTGTTCAGGCTTAGCCTACGTGCTTGAGTTTGTAGACGAAGTCGATACACACGATCAAATGTTTGAACAATTTGGTGTAAAAGTGTTCGTTGACCCTAAAAGCCTAGTTTATCTTGAAGGTATGCAGATGGACTATGTTAAAGATGGGCTTAACGAAGGCTTCGAATTTAATAATCCAAACAAAAAAGGCGAATGTGGCTGCGGCGAATCTTTTACCGTTTAAGCCTCCACATGTGTCTTGTTTTGCATTAAAACAGTGTCATTTACACTGTTTTAATTGCATTTAACCTCAGTAAAATTAGCCGGAATCTCCCATGAATCATTTTGAGTTGTTCAACCTTCCTGTAGCACTCGATATTGATTTAGCCACTTTAAAAGCCGAATTTTTAAAGTTGCAGCAACAATATCATCCTGATAAAGCCAGCGACAAAGATCAAGCCTTGATCAAATCAAGCGAGATTAATCAGGCCTATAAAGTGTTATCTCAGGTGGATAGCCGCGCGGGATATTTATTAGGCTTAAAGAAACAAGATTATCATCTCGATCAATCGATTAGTGATTTTGAATTTTTACAAGATGCACTCGAAATTCGTGAACAGCTTGATGATGCACGTGCTAGTGAAGAATTACAGTCATTAAAAGTTGAAGTGCAACAGTGGATTGATGGTTTAGTCCGTGAATTTAAAATTGATTATGAGGATGAAGATTGGGGTGAAGCGCGCGATACAGTGCGTAAGCTGCGTTTCTTTGTCAAAGTCATGGCGGATATTGAAAAAGCCGAAGATCGCATCCTAGATGATGAAGACTTTGATTTAGATGATGATTTTTAATTGATATATTTATTTTTAGTTCAAAGGATGTAACGCATGGCGCTCTTGCAAATTGCAGAACCTGGTCAATCAAGTGCACCGCATGAACACCGTATTGCGATTGGCATCGATTTAGGCACTACTCACTCACTCGTGGCAACTGTACTTTCAGGTCAGGCCAAAGTATTGCATGATCAACAAGGTCGAGTTTTACTCCCTTCGATTGCACACTACAATGAACAAAGTGCGCTTTATGGTGATGAAGCCAAAGCTTTTATAACCACAGATCCCAAAAATACGATTGTTTCAGTCAAACGTTTTATGGGACGTTCAAAAGCGGATATTAAATTCCAGCACCCCTATGAATTGATGGGTGAAGACCATCAGATGCCTGCTTTTGTAACAGCGCAAGGGCCTAAAACACCGGTTGAGATTTCAGCTGAAATTTTAAATCAGCTGAAATTGCGTGCTGAAGAGAGCTTAAAAAATCCAA
The DNA here is from genome assembly GCF_059515805.1 of Acinetobacter sp. CY05. Lineage (NCBI taxonomy): Bacteria > Pseudomonadati > Pseudomonadota > Gammaproteobacteria > Moraxellales > Moraxellaceae > Acinetobacter > Acinetobacter sp. CY05. Next base: position 31,266 of record NZ_JCAKMW010000010.1, read on the forward strand.
TTAATGGTGCGGTGATTACCGTACCTGCTTATTTTGATGAAGCACAGCGTCAAGCGACACGTGATGCAGCGGAACTTGCCGGCTTAAACGTATTACGTTTACTGAACGAACCGACTGCTGCTGCGGTAGCCTATGGTCTAGATCAAGATGCGAACTTAGCCACTGACCGTAACTACGTGATTTACGATTTAGGCGGCGGTACATTTGACGTTTCTATCTTACGTTTCTCTCAAGGCGTATTTGAAGTCTTAGCAACAGGTGGTCATACCGCATTAGGTGGCGATGACCTCGATCGCTTAATCGTGAAATGGGCAAAAAAGCAACTCAGTATTGAAAGCCTAGATGATCATCAATACGCGCAAGTTTTAGTAGCTGCTCGTCAAGCCAAAGAAGCACTTACCAATAAAGACAGTGTTAGTCTTCAGGTTTTAGATCAAGTTTTAACTTTAGATCGCCAAACTTTTGAAGCCATTATTAAAGTGGCTTTAGATAAGACCATTAGCGTATGTAAGCGTGTATTGCGTGATGCTAAACTTGAACTTAGTGATATTCAAAATGTGGTTTTGGTGGGTGGTTCAACACGTTCATATGCAGTGCAAAAAGCCGTCCGTGAAGTTTTTGATCAAGAGCCGCTTTGCACCATTAACCCAGATGAAGTGGTGGCAATTGGTGCATCTATTACAGCAAATCAACTGATTGGCAACAGTACCGATGGTTCATTATTGCTGGATGTTACCCCACTGTCTTTAGGTTTAGAGACCATGGGCGGTTTGGTTGAACGTCTAATTTCACGTAACACTGCAATTCCGGTAGCACGCCGTCAAGAATTTACCACCTATCAAGATGGTCAAACAGCGATGCTGATTCATGTGGTACAAGGCGAACGTGATTTAGTAGAGCATTGTCGTAGCTTAGGTCGCTTTGTATTGCGTGGTATCCCGCCGATGACAGCCGGTCAAGCACGTATTGAAGTCACCTTCCAAGTTGATGCAGATGGTTTACTCAGTGTTTCAGCCAAAGAAACCACTTCTGGCGTCAACGCACATATTGACATCAAACCATCTTATGGTTTATCTGATCAAGATATGGAACGTTTACTGCTGGATGGCTTTAAATTCGCTGAAGTCGATAAAGCATTACGTCATTTAAATGAAACCAAAGTTGAAGCAAAACGTGAGCTTGAAGCTTTAGCACCTGCTCTACAAGCAGATGCACATTTACTTGATCACACACAGCAGAACGCACTTGAAGCCGCAAAAGCACAGCTCGAAGCGACCCTAAATGGCACTGATATTGATGCCATTGAAAAAGCTGTGGCCGCTCTAAAAGTCCATACTGATGCTTTTGCTGCATTACGAATGAACCAACATATTGATGCTGCTTTAAAAGGCACCAAATTAGATGACTGGTCTAACTCAAATTAATTTATAGGTAACGACTATGCCACGTATTAAAGTATTGCCACATGCAACCATTTGCCCAGAAGGCAAAGAATTTGATGTTGAGACCAATGCCAATTTGTGCGAAAGCCTGTTGGAAAATGGTGTCAAAATTGAACATGCATGTGACATGTCATGTGCTTGTACCACCTGTCACGTTGTGGTACGTAAAGGTTTTGACAGCCTAGAAGACATGGACGATGTTGAAGCAGATTTGCTTGATCGTGCCTGGGGCTTAGAACCTGACTCGCGTTTATGCTGTCAGGTGCGTGTTGTGGATCAAGATCTAGAAGTCGAAATTCCAAAATACACCATCAATCATGCTTCTGAAAATCACTAAGCTGCTTGAATAAAAAACCACGCTTAATGCGTGGTTTTTTTTATTTAAATTGCAATGACTTTGACTAAAATATTTTGCGTTACCTCGAGTTCTTCAGCAGTTTGCTTGCGGTTTAGCTCTTTACTTTTCACTTTAAATTGTAAATTTTGATAGCTAATCGTCTCTGGAATTTGATCAAAATATAAAGCATCAGCCTCGAGTTCTTGTTGAAAGAGCGGCGTTCCTAATTGATAGTCACTACTTTTTAATACCACATATTTTACAATCGTTTTCATGTTATAAACCTACTTTCACTAAGCACTTTATTTTTATTTTTAACAGCTTTTTAAGCTAGATGATACTTATTTTTTTGTAGTTTGTCGTTTTTATACCCAACCAAGCTGCAGCTGTATTTGTCTTAGGCAATTTATGATTTTTTAATATTTTTAATTCCTTAAATGACTTATTTAAGACGTATTTTTGTTTTATGCTGATGCCTACTCATACTATTTATTAAAATAAAATGCTAAAAATTTGTTGTGATGATTTAGAACGATACGGCCTAAAAATTGCTTTTATTGAAAGTGCCAGTGCTGGCTATTTAGCAAGTCAATTTGCCTTATATAAGAATACCGGCACCAATATCTTGTTAGGTGGTCTGGTATGTTATGATCCATGGGTCAAAGAAGAAATCTTAAATATTCCTAAAGCCTTCATACAACGTTATAGCGCTGAATCTTTACAGGTCACTGAGGCGATGGCAGCAGCTGGACAACGCTTGTTCCCTTGTGCTGATATTGTAGTTGCCTGCACCGGTCTTTTAAAACCGGGTGGCTCTGCAACTCTGGATAAGCCTGAAGGTACCTTTTTTATTAGCTTAGCCTATCAAGGCGATATGATTAGTCAGCGCTATTATTTTAAACATGCGCCTAGCTTACGTTTAAACGCCTTAATTTCAGCAGTATGTCAACTTTTAATCAACACATTACAACAACATAATCTTGCTACGCCTTCTTCTTAAAATACTCAATTCACAATAACAGAGGATGTTAAAGATGAACATTAGGATTTTATTATTGAGCTTATCGGCTCTGCCGAGTGTAACTTTCGCTACAGTAGGTGGACCACAAACCATTGAGGTACTAGGCTATGATGCAGCAGATCAAAAGGTCTATATTTTACGACATTTTCATGATGGACGCGGACGCCTGCCGCAACTCTCTTATTATCTTCTCGCCAGTCCACAAGCACAGCAACGCATTGACGTTACTTCACTGTATATCCATCCTCAGACCCAAAAAATCGATGTCGACCAAGAGCCAACCCGCTTCAATCAGGCTTTAGCCCAAATTCAAAAACGCTTACAACCTTTACCAAAGATTCCAACCCGCTCATTACAACTCAATGTTATACAACGCCTACAACGCAGTGTTGCGTCCCCTATGGACCCCTCTAGCAATCTCAGGCAGTATCAATATTGTTACCAACTACAAACCGCTACATTGCGTAGCGCTATAGACTACGCCATCAGTTACCAGCCTGATCTTGCCATTAGTCAGAGTTATAAGATTCCTCAACATAATAAAGTGTTGGCTGTAGTCAAGTATCAAGGTATTGCCATTGAAGGCGGCTATAGTGTAGAAGATGCCCTTATTTTAAAATAAATCACATCTCTAGCGCATTGATTTGGACTTTTATTTTAAGCCAATACGGCTAAATCATGGCTTTTGCAGTAATTGATAGATTTTTTTGTTATGATCACTCCTATGCCTTTATCCATGATTTATTTTGGTGTTTTCTACCTCTATGCCTGATTTTGAGCACATTGAACCGTTACGCGACATGCCCCAAACGAAACGTGGGCATGAGCGTTGTCTTGCCCTGTTACTCAGCGCCAATCGTCTATTTTTAGAAAAAGGCTATGATGCAGTGTCTTTAGACGATATTGTCACTCATGCAGGGGGTTCAAAAGCTTCTATTTATAAGTATTTTGGCAATAAAGAAGGCTTGTTTACAGCAATTTGTGATTACCGCTGTGAACAATTTTTTAAAGATATTTGTTTACCCTTTATTCAAGCCGATCAAGATTTAAGAACCTATTTAATTGACACATTGGTTCGTTTTTATTTACACATTATCCAGCCAGAGAATGCCGCCTTTTTACGTTTAATTTTGGAACAAAGTCAACGTAATACTGAACTTGCAATTTATATTCATGAACAAGGCCCAAAGGAACTGCAGCAAAGTTTGGCACATGCTTTACAAGTCGCTCATGATAAGCAGTATATTGTCTGTAAAAACCCGATTTACTCAGCCCAAATGTACTTTGGTATTTTGCGTAATTTGGAATGGCGCGTGCTTTTAGGTCTACCCCTACCCCAGCCTTGCGAAAAAATTGATCAAGAAACACTCGAATACATTCATTATTGTGTTGATATGTTCCTAGACGGTCATCAAAAGGTCTAGTTTTTTTGCAATTTCACCTGCATATAGTATATTAATCGATTCCCTATTTTTGTTTAACCAACCAACAACTAATTGTTGTTTCCTTTGAAACTTAGCAATTATTGTGGAGTAACGAATGGCTCTACGTCACTTTTTAACCCTACGCGACTTATCGACTTTAGAACTGAACCAAATTGTGCAACGCGGTATTGAACTTAAGCGTATGCAACATAATAACCAAGTGTTCCAACCATTTACTGGCAAAGTCATGGGCATGATTTTTGAAAAATCGAGCACACGTACTCGCGTTTCGTTTGAAGCAGGCATGAGTCAATTTGGTGGTAGCGCGATTTTCTTATCTTCACGCGATACGCAATTGGGCCGCGGTGAACCGATTGAAGATTCTGCCCGCGTGATTTCAAGCATGCTGGATATTGTCATGATCCGCACCTTTGGTCATGACATTGTTGAACGCTTTGCCTCGTATTCTAAAGTACCGGTGATTAATGCCTTAACCGATGATCATCACCCATGCCAATTGTTGGCAGACATGCAAACCTTTGTTGAACACCGCGGTTCAATTCAAGGCAAAACAGTGGCTTGGATTGGTGATGGCAATAATATGTGTAACTCATATATTGAAGCTGCACATATGTGGGGCTTTAAACTAAAAATCGCTGCGCCTAAGGGCTATGAACCGCAAGAAAAATTCCTAAGTGAATTTGCGCACTGTGTAGAATTAGTTGATTCAGCTGAAGATGCCGCTGTCAACGCTGATCTGATTGTGACCGACGTTTGGGCGAGCATGGGTCAAGAAGAAGAGCAAAAAATCCGTGAAAAAGCCTTTGCTGATTATCAAGTCAATGAACGCCTTATGGATTTAGCCCATCCTGATTGCTTATTCATGCATTGCTTACCTGCACATCGCGGTGAAGAAATTTCTGAAAATATGCTTGATCACAAAAATGCGGTGGTATGGGATGAAGCAGAGAACCGCTTACATGCACAAAAAGCCTTGGTTGAATTTTTAATTAATGAGAACTTAAAAAAAGATTAATTTTTCTTTAATTAAGTTCACAAAAAGAAGCATCCCTTAGGGGTGCTTTTTTTTATTTTTGCGGCATAATGAAATCAGCCCCATGCTAGGTGATGTTATGCAATTATTAAAAAAAACAGTGCTGTTGAGTTTAAGTCTTGTGCTGTCGGCACCTGTACTTGCAACCGAATTTGATCAATATTTACAACAACAGAAAATCATTGATCACAAGTTTAAAATTAAAAATTCAAAGCAACTTAATGATTTATTAACTGTACTCAGTGCCGAGGACTCTCGCACCCTGCCCTTACAAATTGATCAAAATACTGTAATTGAAAAGCTGCAATTATCCAGCAGTAAAACACAATTGACAGGTTTAATTGTGACACCCGATTTTGAGCAATTTGAGCGTGATTTAGGACGCGCTGAAGTACAGAATTTAATTAAAAAGAATTTAAGTCAAAATTGCGAAATTTTCTTTGAGCATGAGTATCAACGTGCCAATCCTTATCGTGTGGTGTTAAATTTAAGCTCTGCTCAACATCAATATACGGTGGAATTAAAACAAAAAGACTGTGCGTTTTAACGAAGCAAGCCTTGGGGTTGTAAAATAATCACCAAGGCACCGCCTATTACAATCAAGCCACCCAGCACATCCCAACGACTCAGAGCCATACCGTCCACATACTTTAACCACAGCAAAGCCGTAGCAATATAGATACCGCCATAAGCGGCATAGATGCGCCCAGAGGCTGCAGGATGTAAAGTTAATAACCAAACAAAGGCCATTAAAGCCAAAGCTGTTGGCAACCATAACCAGTGGGACTTTTGCTGATTTAAGATTAAATAAGGGAAATAACATCCCAAGATTTCCATCACTGCGGTGATAAAAAACAAGCCCAAAGTACTTAACAGTTTAGTCAGCTGAATGTCCATAAATGCTCAAATATAATGTTCATAAAAAAACCCATGCGTACATGGGTCTTGTATAGGGCCTAGCAATTAAGCAGGTTCAGCTGTTTGGTCTTCAAACACTTCGAGTTTGAGTCCTACTGCTTTGCCATTTTCTTTTTTCACAGACACGGCAACATTCCCACCATGGTCCGCCAGTTCACCAAATAGAATCATTTCAGCCAGTGGCTTTTTCAGATGCTCTTGAATCAGACGCTGCATTGGACGTGCACCCATGAGACGGTCGTAACCATGCTCCACCATCCACTCACGCGCATCTTGATCAACTTCAAGAACTACACGTTTCTCATCTAGCTGAGCTTGCAGTTCAGTTAAGAACTTATCTACCACACTTTCAATCACAGAGGTTGGTAAGGCTTGGAATTGAATTACGCTATCTAAACGGTTACGGAATTCAGGTGAGAATGCCTTTTTCATGGCATCAGTATTGTCTTTGCTATTGTCTTGCTCCACAAAACCAATGCTGGTACGAGAAATACTTTCTGCACCTACGTTGGTGGTCAGTACTAATACCACATTACGGAAATCAGATTTACGACCATTATTGTCGGTTAATGCACCATGATCCATAATTTGTAGCAATAGATTAAAGACATCTGGATGGGCTTTTTCAATTTCATCGAGTAATAACACACAATGCGGATTTTTATGAATCGCATCGGTCAATAAACCACCTTGATCAAAACCTACATAACCTGGAGGTGCACCAATTAAGCGTGATACTGCATGGCGCTCCATATATTCAGACATGTCAAAACGTACTAATTCCACGCCTAACAATTTGGCCAGCTGTTTGGTGACTTCAGTTTTACCCACCCCAGTTGGCCCAGCAAATACAAAACTACCGACAGGTTTATCAGGTGATTTTAGCCCGGCACGCGACAGTTTAATCGCTGAAGCTAAAGCCTCAATCGCTTCATCTTGACCAAACACCACTCGTTTTAAATCGCGCTCTAAATGACCCAAAACGGTTTTATCATCTTTAGACACAGTTTTTGGTGGAATACGTGCAATTTTTGATACGATGTCTTCGATATTTTCCACTGTGATTAAGGTATCGTCTTGTTCTGCTTTTAAGCGACGCTGCGCGCCTGCTTCATCAATAACATCAATGGCTTTATCAGGCAAGAAACGATCATTAATAAATTTAGCCGATAATTCAACCGCAGCAATTAAGGCGCTGTCATCGTATTCGACATTATGGAAATCTTCGAATTTAACTTTTAAGCCACGTAAAATATCGATGGTTTCATTAATCGAAGGTTCATTGACATCGATTTTTTGGAAACGGCGTGATAAAGCATGGTCTTTTTCAAACACTTGGCGGTATTCTTGGAAGGTAGTCGAACCAATGCAACGTAAAGTGCCATTAGAGAGTGCTGGCTTAATTAAATTCGAGGCATCCATGGTACTGCCCATACTTGAGCCTGCACCAATAATCATGTGAATTTCATCAATGAATAATACTGCATCAGGTTTTTTCTTTAACGCATTCAGCAATTGCTTCAAACGCTTTTCAAAGTCACCGCGGTACTTAGTGCCTGCCACCAAAGCGCCAATATCAAGACTGTAAATTTCAGCATTTTCTAGAGGCTTTGGTGCTTTACCATTGACAATAAGCCATGCCAAACCTTCAGCAATTGAGGTTTTACCCACCCCAGGATCACCCACCAACAGCGGGTTATTTTTACGACGACGACATAGGATTTGTGCCGCACGTTCGATTTCTTTTTCACGACCAATTAAAGGATCTGTTTTGCCTTTTTGTGCTTCAAGATTTAGATTTGTGGTATAGAGCTCAAGCGGACCCGAATTGGTAGAACTGCTCGTTTCACCATCTAACTCTTCGGTTTCTTCTTCAGGCTGGGCATCTTCCTTACGCGCTCCATGCGATAAGTACTGGGTGAGCGTTAAGCGATTAATCTGATGACGTTTGAGTAAATAGACCGCAAATGAGTCACGCTCTGAATACATGGCCACCAAAATATCTGCACCTTCTACCGTACGATCACCGCCGCTCGATTGCACATGAAAAATGGCTCGCTGCAAAATACGATCAAAACTTTCGGTTGGATGTGGTGCTTGCTCAGCTTGTTCACCCAATTTAGGGGTGTGCTGTTCAATATATTCTTCTAATTCTTTTCTTAAGACGATAATATCCGCACCACAGGCTTTTAAAGCGGTGACCGCAGAATCATTGTCCAATAAGGCCAATAGCAAATGTTCAACTGTTAGAAACTCGTGGCGCTTTTGTCGAGCCATGCTAACAGCCAAACGTAGCGATACTTCTAATTGACGACTGAGCATGCAACCCCCTTAACTTTTCGGCTCAATTTGACACAATAAAGGATGTCCTTGAGCTCTAGCATAATTATTGACTTGGTTGGCTTTGGTTTCTGCAATGTCTCGCGGATAGACCCCAGCTACACCTTTTCCTTCATAATGTACTGTTAACATTACTTGAGTTGCTTGGTCAAGATTCATTGCAAAGTATTGTTGTAAAATTTCGATTACAAAGTCCATTGGCGTGTAATCATCGTTCATTAACAAGACCATATATAACGGTGGACGCTTCAGTTCAGGTGGTGCAGGTTTAACCGCAACATCGCCCTGTTCATCGTGGTGTGGGACTTCACCTAAACGCGGCTCTAGATGCCAATCAACAAAACCTGATTGTTGAAAAGTACTTTTGATTTGATTTAAACATATAGAACGCTGAGAACTTGGCATATGACTCTGATTCACCATTATTGGGCATTAGCTTCGACTTGTGGGATCTCTGCGACAAAGGCAGAGGCTGATTCAATCGCTTGACCACGCGACCAACTAAAACGCTTAGTTACCGGGGTCGCCCCTGTCAAACGAACTTCAATAAATTGTGGCGTAAATCCTTTGGGCATGGTCCAACGACCCGTTAGACGCTCATAATTTTCAAAACCAAATTGATTATCTTCAAGCGGAACGGTCAGCACTTCTGTACCACGAATTAAACGCAGCTCTACACTGCCAGTTGCACGGCGGTTATTGGGACTCACTTGCACCAAATCAATTTGGTATTCATAAGCATTGTCAGGCAAAGATTTAATGCCTAGATTTTGAATGGTGAGGCTTAGACCACCGCGTTGTTTTAATACCTCGCGATAAATGGCACTCATGCCTTCAGCCTGTTGTTGATTGGCTTTGGCTTGATTGACTGCTGCATACAGGTCATTGGAATTGGTCACAGCCACATCACGCTCTTGAATTGCTGCATTTAAGCTTTTATTGAGTGATTCAAGGCTGGCTTTTTGTTTTTGAACTACGTCTACCAGTTGTTCTGCATCCGCATCAAAACCAGTGACCGTTAAGCCCTGACGATGCCCGATTGAATACGCCAAAAAACCACTACTCAGCATCAAAATGGCTGCACCAATTGCGAGTGGTAAATTACCTTGTAACATCGGTTTTTTTTGTGTTGTTGTATTTGAATCGGTGTCTTGCATTGTCATCTCTTACGTCAATTTAAAGCCAAGCACACACATTTAACGGCAAATTTAAATGTGTGTGAAGTGCTAAAGCGTTTCTTATGGTAATAAGCCAATGCCTTCAAGACCAGCATTTTCGCTAAAACCAAACATTAAGTTCATGTTTTGTACAGCCTGACCTGCTGCACCTTTGACTAAATTATCTTGTGCTACCAAAATAATCAGCTTTTGTGGTTGTGGGCGATAGAGTGCAATACGTAATTGATTCGCACCACGTACTGAACGTGTCTCTGGCGAGCTGCCTGCTGGCATGACATCTACAAACTGCTCATTGGCATAGAATGCTTCATATAAGCTTTGTAAATCAGCCTCTTGGCCTTGTTCTGTCAAATCCACATAAATGGTACTTAGCATACCGCGAATCATCGGGACTAAGTGTGGCACAAACACAATGTGATCAAACACACCCTGTTGACCAGAAATATTTTCTAAGGCTTCAACAATTTCAGGATGATGACGATGACCTGCTACGCCATAGGCTTTAAAGTTATCGGCATTTTCTGAATAAATCATGCCCAGACTGGCTTTACGCCCTGCCCCTGAAACACCCGATTTAGCATCAATAATAATACTTTCTGGTTTTACTAAACCTTGCGCTTTTAATACCGGTGCTAAACCTAGCTGTACTGTGGTCGGGTAGCAACCCGGATTGCCAATCACACTCGCCTTTTTAATTTGGTCACGGTTCAGTTCAGATAAACCATAGACAGAGTCTTTTAAAATGTCTGGACAAGCATGTTCTAAGCCATACCATTTTTCAAATTGTTGTAAGTTTTGTAAACGAAAATCTGCTGCTAAGTCAATCACTTTAGTATTGGCTGCAACTAAGGCCTCAGCATGCTGCATAGCCACACCATGCGGGGTCGCAAAAAATACCACATCACATTGCTTTAATTGTTCTAGATTTAAGTCCGAATAGCATAGATCAGTGTGTCCGCGTAGGCTTGGAAACATATCATCTACACGGCGACCCGCTTCCGTACGTGAGGTAAGAAGTGTTACTTGTACATCCGGATGACGTAACAAAAGACGTAACAATTCAACGCCTGTATACCCTGTACCACCTACAATTCCGACAGTAATCACGTGCACAACCTCAATTTATCTCGTTGGTTTTCATCAAGACTTAGTATGACAGGAAGTTGACACAGACAAAACTATTTCCATGCGCTTTGTTGCTATTTAAAGCAACAGATCAACTGAATAATCAAATCAAATGAATAGGTTTTGTTTTTTTGATGAGGTATAAAGTCTACTTAGGCTAAATATAGCTGATATTTTAACGCGCTAAAATTCAATATAAAACATGAATTTGCTGCTGTTTTAAGCATTGACGATGCTGTAAATGATGGGGATCAAACTGTGCCACTAATTGCCAAAAGTCGCGGCTATGGTTCATATGCACAGTATGGGCTAATTCATGAATACAGACATAACGCACGAGTTGTTGTTCACATAATACCAAAGCACTATTGAGCATAATGTTTTTTGTTGATGAACAACTGCCCCAACGGGTCTTGGCCTGACGAATACTACAGCGTTGATAAGGCAAATGAATTTCTGTACTGATGTGCTGCAAAAATAAAGGCAAATGCTGTTTGGCATAGCTAAAAATAAAAGCTTTTAACGCGACTTGTGGCTGTGCTGCATCTAAAAATAGCTGCGGATGATCAAAAATAAAAGCCTGCTTTTGGCTTTGATAGATAATTTGTATCGGCTGTTCTAAATTAAAAAGTTGTAGTTGCTGAAGAGCAATAAAGGGGCTGACGTGTTGTTTCTGCCATGCTTCAATTAACCATGCTTGCGACTGTGCAAGAAAAGCTTGAATATGTTGCTTACGCGCCAAAATAGGTACGGTTAAGCAAATTTTATCAGGATATACCTTTAGTCTAAAACGCTTGGCGCTCAGCTTAGGTTGAATTTGAATGTCAGGTAGAGCGTTATTCATGACTTCGAATCAGGTTTTCCCAAGCCTACACGTAGACTGCTAGACTTGGGAAATTAGCCATTAACGTGCTGTACGTTCTTCAATACCGTTGTCAGTTGCAACAACCGCAATATCGGCTTTATTAATTGCGAAAATACCGTTACATACCACGCCTGGGATGTCATTGATGGTTTTTTCAAGCTCTAATGCATTTAAGATATTTAAGTTATGTATGTCTAAAATCACGTTACCGTTGTCGGTAACCACGCCTTCACGGTATACAGGGTCACCGCCTAAGCTCACGATTTTACGTGCTACAGCTGAACGTGCCATTGGAATGACTTCAACAGGAAGCGCAAAACCTACACCCAATTGATTGACCCATTTTGAATCATCGACAATACATACAAATTTTTTGGCAATCGATGCCACGATTTTTTCACGTGTTAAGGCAGCACCACCACCTTTAATCATATGTAAGTTCGCGTCAATTTCATCTGCACCATCTATATAGGCATCTAAGCTTGCAACCGAGTTCATGTCGACAACTTCAATACCAAGTTTACGTAGACGTTCTGCAGTTGCTTCTGAGCTTGAAACTGCCGCTTCAAGTTGTAATTCAGGCAACATTTCGATTAAAAAATTGACCGTACTGCCGGTACCTACGCCTAAAATACCGCCTTTTGGTAAATGCTTTAACGCAGCTTGGGCAGCTGCTTTTTTCTTTTCATCTTGGGTAGTATATAGGCTCATCGCTTTACTCGACTAAAATTTGACCTTTGTTGCTGATTTTTCAGCCCAAAAAGACAGGGGTTTGTTACAATAAGCCCCTATTTTAAACTGTTAGATGGAAGATTAACATGCTGTCTCGTTTGGTTCGACAAATTTTACAGGCAACGGTGTATGACGTTGCAATCGAAACCCCACTCGAAGCAGCGCCTCGAATTAGTGAGAAGCTTAATAATAATATTCGCTTTAAACGGGAAGATTTACAGCCGGTATTTTCATTTAAGCTGCGTGGTGCCTATAACCGTATTAGTCAATTAAGCAAAGAGCAGCTCGAGCGTGGTGTGATTACTGCCTCTGCCGGCAACCATGCCCAAGGGGTCGCGTTATCGGGTAAAAAGCTGGGTATTCGCGCCATCATCGTGATGCCAAAAACCACACCGGATATTAAAGTCCAAGCGGTAAAACGTCTAGGCGGTGAAGTGGTCTTACATGGCGACTCGTTTGATGTGGCCAATAAATATGCCATTGCCCGTGCAGCTGAAGAAGGCATGACTTTTATTCCACCCTATGACGATGAGTTGGTCATGGCTGGTCAAGGCACCATTGCCAACGAGATTTTACGTCAATGGCGTGATGTCGAATATGTTTTTGTTGCCGTTGGCGGCGGCGGTTTAATCGCAGGCGTTGCAGCCTATTTAGGCGATGTTGCGCCACACGTAAAAGTCATTCCTGTTGAATATGATGAGTCAGCTTGTTTAAAAGCAGCCCTAGAAGCGGGTGAGCGTGTCATTCTTCCATCTGTAGGTTTATTTGCCGATGGTACTGCTGTTGCACAAATTGGTGAAAAACCGTTTGAAGTGATTCGTCTACAAAAATCAGACAACTCAGGTCCAATCGTGGAGCCTGAAGTGGTCTTGGTCAATACCGATGAAATCTGTGCTGCAGTCAAAGATACCTTTGATGAATGTCGTAGTATTGTTGAACCCTCTGGTGCTATGGCATTGGCGGGTATTAAGAAGTATGTTGAAAAACATAACTTACACGGTAAAAATATGGTGTCGATTGTCTGCGGTGCCAATATGAACTTTGACCGCTTACGTTATATTGCTGAACGTACTGAGCTCGGTGAGCGCCGTGAAGCAATTTTTGCCGTGACCATTCCAGAAGAAAAGGGCTCGTTTTTAACATTCTGCCGTGCCTTACAAGGGCGTAATATTACTGAGTTTAACTACCGTGCCAGTGGTGCCACAGCCGCGCAAGTCTTTGTTGGGATTAGTCTTAAAGGCGGCGAGAAAGAGCGTCAAGACATCTATACGGCGCTAAAGACACAATATGACGTAGATGACTTATCTGATGACGAAATTGCTAAACTGCATATTCGTTATTTAATTGGCGGTCATGCTGATCTTGCCAATGAACGTTTATTCCGTGTGGAATTCCCTGAGCGCCCAGGTGCATTACTGATGTTCCTAGAACGCCTTGGTCCAACACATAACATTACCCTATTCCACTACCGTAACCACGGCGCTGCAGAAGGTCGTGTCTTGGTGGGTCTAGAAGCGACCGACGCACAGCAAAATCCAGATGGTCTCATCGAAACTTTAGAGAGCATCACCTACCCATATGACGAAGTAACCAATAACCTAGGTTATCAGCGCTTCTTAAAATAATGCCTCAAAAAACCGCCTGCATGCAGACGGTTTTTTACTCTAACACCAACAACTCTTTGTCTTCACCAAAGGTCTGGGCATAATTTTTTGTTAAGGCATCAAGCAATTCGGGTTGATGCGGCACAATCATCCAATACGGCTCTGTGTACTCTAGCACCACCACCGCCAAATCATAAGGTTCAATAAACACCTTTAAGGTATTTAAAATGACGTTATCGCCAATTTCGCTATCATAAAGCGCCGCCATAGGTGCTGTTTCTTCTTCTCGATCATCATCGTCATACAATTGATAAACACTTTGTAATTCCTCACGAATCTCGTTCTTAAGCTCGTCTAAATCTAAATTGAGTTGTTGTAAACGATAACATTGATCAAGCTGCCTTAAACTTAAATCATTACCATCAAGTGGTTGTAGATGGATGTGATAACTGTTGAGCCAACTCATAAAATGTTCAAAACGATCTAGTTCTTCAGGTAAAGGTACTTTCTTTAATTCTGGAAAGACCAACTGTAGATTTTCATATAAATTCCGAGCCACGCTACACTCCTTGTCTCGCGATAGATCAAAATTAATTATAAAATGCGTCTCCGATGATTTTTCACTGTGATTGTGTTGTTTGTATGCACTTTAGTGGTAATCACTTAACAAAAGATAAGGAACATTGACATGGCCCAATTTGCAGTCATTGGTTTAGGTGGTTTTGGGGCTGCTGTCGCCGAACAATTGATGCAACTCAATCATGATGTGATTGGCATCGATAATGAAAAAAAGTTAGTGGACAATCTTGCCGAAACGATTACCCATGCGGTGATTGCCGATGCTACAGATGAACATGTCTTGGCCGAGCTGAATATCCAAAATTGCGACGCAGCGGTTGTCGCCATTGGTGAAGATATTGAAGCGAGTATTTTATGTGTCCTACATTTAAAAAATTTAGGTCTAAAAAAGATTTGGGTCAAAGCCAACTCGAAAGCACACCATATGATTCTGACCCATTTGGGCGTAGATAAAATCATTCATCCTGAAGAAGATATGGGAATTCGTGTGGCACAATCCTTAAGCTATCCCATGGTCAGCCGTTATATGGCCTTAGATGATGATCAATACTTAGTCCGGATTGAAATTAAAGCCAATATGAATGGGATACGCTTTTACGAATTGATGCGTCATGCCACCGATATTCGCACGATTTTACATAAACGTAGGGCTAGCATTCAGTACAGCATTGACCCACAGCTGATCTTGCAACAAGGTGATATGTTGGTGATTGCCGGCGAATTGCACAATTTACGTCGCCTCTCGCAACGCTTTGTTGATGAGCTATGAAATATTTACAGTATAACTCGCACCATCAAACCATTAACTTAAGTCCGCCAAGTTTGTTGGCGCTGGGTTTTTGTATGTTTATTGCGCTGGGAACTTTATTACTTAAAGCACCCATCTCTCATCACGGTGATATTTCATGGCTAGATGCCCTCTTCACCGCCACGTCTGCGGTGACAATCACAGGATTGTCCGTGGTCAATATTGGTGACAGCTATACCACATTTGGGCAAAGCATCATTATGCTGTTGCTGCAGCTAGGTGGTTTAGGCTTTATGACCTTTGCGATTTTAGCGGCCTTGAGTCTTGCGCCTAAATTAGGACTAAAGCAACAGATGATGGCGCAAGAAAGTATAGGGTATACCAGTTTAGCCAAAGTGGTGCTGACCATTAAAGCGGTGTTTTTTTATTCCTTATTTTTTGAGTTGGTCGGTACGTGTGTATTAACTGTAGCGTGGATGCAAAACTATGACTTTGCTGAGGCGCTGTTTTATGCTGCGTTTTATAGTGTCTCCGCCTTTAATAATGGTGGCTTTGCCTTATTCCCGGGTGGTCTATTAGGTTTTGATGGACAATATATCATTACGCTCACCATTAGTTTTTTATATATTATTGGCGGCATTGGCTTTTTGGTATTACTTGATATTCAGCAGAAAAAACGCTGGAAGAAACTCTCGCCCAATAGCAAATTGGTGCTACTGACCATTTTGGCCTTAAACCTATTTGGCTTTGTTGTGATTTGGGCTTTAGAGGCACAAAATCCCTATACCATTGCGCACTTAAGCCTAGGTGAACAAGCACTACATGCGTGGTTCCATGCTACAGTGCCGCGTTCATCAGGTTTTAATAGCCTCGATATGGCAGAAATTAATGACACCACTGCCCTGATTACCATGTTACTGATGTTTATTGGTGGCGGCTCTTTAAGTACCGCAGGTGGCATTAAGGTGGGTACCTTTATTATTGTGGTATTAAGTGTGCTTAACTTCTTACGTCGCAGTGATGAGTTACGTGTTTTCAACTATGCCATTTCTGAAAAAGTCATTTTTAAGGCCATGGCCGTGGTATCAATTACTTGCATGCTGATTTTTATGGGTGTACTAGGGTTAATGATTTTTGAACCCAAGCAAAGCTTTTTAAATTTATTGTTTGAAGCCGTTTCAGCGGCTTGCACTGTAGGTTTATCACGCGGAATTACGGGTGAACTGAGCCCTATTAGCTTGGTTATTTTAATGTTGTTGATGTTTGCAGGGCGTTTAGGTCCTTTAACCTTAGCTTATTTAATTGCAACACCCAAGAAAACCCGCGTCAAACATGCCCATACCGATATTCAAATTGGTTAAAAAAAGCCGCGTATTCGCGGCTTTTTTCATCTAGAACCAATTTAGCAACGAAACACCAATACCGGCATAGGTTGCACGATGATTGTAATCAATTAAGCTTTCACCATAGCCATCAAACAATTGGAAATGACCGCGCAGTTTACCGCTAATTGGGAAGGCCCAATCAAATTGCATTGCACCGTGAGAATCTTCGCCACCTTGTAAGCTATGACGCAGCATTAAAGAAAAGTCATGCTCGTTCCAACGGTAAAAAGCCGTTAAATCACCACGACCTACATAATCATCCATATCGGCATTATTATCATCTGAGCTGTCTTCACTAATGCGATACCACGGACGTAGCATTAAAGCAAAGTTATCACGCTCAAAGCCCACATTCAGCATAATGCGGTTCCAACTACGCGATAAAGGATCTGAACGTCCATTAGACTGATGATTAAAGGTTAAACCCAATAAACGTCCACTTAAACCAAAAATCTCGTAATTGGTACGGAAGATTAAACTGGCCTCTGGTTCGTAATTGGTCTCACGAAACGGACGTGATTCATCTTCGTTATAGACTTGCCAACGTGATGATTGAGTGTAGCCTAACCAAAGATCACCGTTATCGCCAATTAAGTTTTCCATGGCCTTGGTTTTAAAGGACAATTGAAACTTCGCCTCGGTGGATTTAAGATTCTGCTCATCACCCACCTTGACTGTGTTGTCTGGATTAGGACTGGTTGGACGCTCATTCTTGTCTGTCGTCGTAAATACAGGCAATAAATACACCGGTTGGTATTCACGCAAGTTCCATGTACCGAGTTTACTATTAGGCGACAGCTCCCAGCGTTGGTCCAGTAAAGATGTGGCTGGGTTAATGTCTGCTGCTTTAACCGGCACCACTTCTTCAGCTTTATTGCGGACCTTTTCTGTTAAGCTAACAGGTGCTGCAGCGAGTGCTTTAGCCGCCTCACGCTCTGACACTAAACTTTCAGTGGGTGTAGCAGGCTTAAATAACTGATCATAACAGCTTAAGCGTTCTGAATTCGAGCTCAGTGCCGCACATGCGTGCGCACTGGCGGGTTGTAGAGTCGCTACATTGGGTTCAGCAGCATATATATGTGTCGCAGTCCCTAGGCTTAGCATTGAAATGCCAAGCCAAATTGGGCTGCGCTCAACAACCTTGAGCGCCATAGGCTTCCCCTTTTATTGTTTTAATTGACTTGATAAATCTTAAAACCAAGTGCCGTCAGTGTTTCACGTTTGGCTACAGGTGCGACCACAGCACGACTCGGTGTTTGCGCTTGTAAATACTGCTTGGCAACGCGTTGTAAGTCATCGAGCTTCACCTGAATTAAACGTTCACGTAACGTTTGACGGAATGATGGATACCGGCCATGTAACAAGGCATAACATGCAGTAATTGCTTCACCTGCTGGTGAACCTGGTTTATCCATACTGGCAATTAAACCTAAAATCGCTTCTTCTAACTGATGTGGTTGTTGCTCAGCAGTTAAGATCCACTCAATTGAGGCATTAAAGTCGGCAAAAGTTTCTGCTAAACGTGGGTCACGGTAGCTATAGAAACGGAATGAGCAGGCATTACCATCGTAGCTCGCGCCGCCGCCATAAGCACCACCTTTTTCACGAATCGCGCTATGTAAGAAGCCATTACGTAAATACGCCGCCAATACCATCAGCGGTGCAGCATCTGGATGTGATACTGGTACCGCAGGGTAAGCTGCAGCACAGAATTGCACATTAGCTTGAATCAGCCAAGCTTGATCCGCGCCGTCATCTGCTGTGGTTTTGAGTTGCTGTAGCGTAATTGGGCTGCGGTCAATGGCCACTTTATCCCAAACATTTTGTACTTCTTCCACCAAACGTTCAGACTGCTGTTCTTCACACACCAGTAAAAACTGTTTAGGCGCTTGTAATAATGTACGATGAATGACTTGTAATTCAGCAATTAAAGCATTGTAGCTATCTTCATCATTTAAGCTAGCCACCAATTGATTTAACCAGTTTAATGCACCTAAACCTGTGTTTTGATAATCACGGTTGGCTAAAGCACTATGCTGACGCGAGGCAATTTGCATCGCATAACTATGTCCAGCATCCGATACACGAGCTTGCCAACGAGTTTTACGTTGTTGTAATAGTTCAACAATACGGTCTTTTTCATCAAAACGTAGTTGCTCGAAGGCCATTTTCAACAGATTGATGGCACTTAAGTTATTCACTAAAGACTTGGTGGTTAAGGTTAACCATGCACTGATTTTACCCGCATCATCAACTTTAGAGCGTAATGAAGCCCCCATACCCAAGCCACCACTGACCGCAGTTTGCAACTGTTGCAGCTCAAGATAATCATATTCACCTGCGCCCACTTCACCCATTAAAATTGAGAGCAAGTTAAAGTACGGTGATTGCACTACAGCCTCAGGAATCTGTACCAACACTTGTTGGTAGTAAATGCCGTTGGTGCCAGCATGATAGAGATTAAGCGGCGTATCTAGACCATTGCTAATAATTTCGCGTAATTGACCTTGGACAATATGTAAATCTGCAGGAATGTCTTCTAAACCTACTTTAGGCAACAGGTTTAAATCATCTGGGGTATCTTGACGGACTTTTAAAGCTTCAGTTTGGGCAATAATTTCGGCTTTTTGCGCTTCAGTTAAGCTTGTACCAAGGGCAGCGAGACGTGCCTTTTCTGCCTCATTTTCTGCTGCGGATTTATTAGCATCTGGCACCAATGTCATTTGTACACGGTGTGGGTTATCAATCAGATGGGTTTGAATTAAGTGAGATAACCACATTGGGTCTTTCAGCTCTTCTTTCACCGCTTTAATTGCACTGTCCACATCCCAAACATCTACAGGATCGGTGTGATGAATGGCACTGCTTAAACCATTTAAAATTAAGCTTAAACCGTATGGCATACCATCGCCATTGATTTCACGTTGGTGCAGTTCAATTTGATGCAAAATCGCATTCACTAGATCTTGATTCACAGGCTGTGCAGCAACTTCGTTTAATACCTTAAACACGCCCTCTTTAAATGCTTGAGCGTGTTCAGGGTTAGAACCTTGAATACCACAATAGAAGGTCATTTCAAAGTTAGAATCATCCACACCCATCAATGGACCTGTGGATTGTGCATAACCACAGGTTTCCAAATAATGACGTAGAGGGGAAGCAGAATCTTCGAGTAAAATACCTTCAACTAAACGCATACCCAAGCGTAATTTAATGTTGCTGGCTTGTGGCAATAACCATGACATCACATGATAGGTTTTATCGCTTAGATCATCTGCATCTAGTGCATAGGTTTCTGTGACTTGAATCGGTGCGGCTAGGCGTGTTTCAGGCGTTGAATGTAGCGTTTGGCCTTTGCCAAATTTGGCTAAAGCCAGAGTTTCAAATTGCTCTTGTAAATCATAAGCCGATTGATTACCAAAGGTCATAAACACCGCATTACTTGGATGGTAATGCGATTTATAAAATTCAAGCAATTCATCATAGCTTAAATCAGGAATGTCTTTAGGATCACCACCTGAGTTGTAATGGTAGGTAGTATGCGGGAATAGATGCTGGGCCAATTGGTGGTAAAGCTGATCGGTTGGCGAACTCATCGCACCTTTCATCTCATTAAATACCACGCCTTTATACACCGGCTCGCCATTTTCGAGCTCAATACGAATGCCTTCTTGGGCAAAATCCAGCGGATTTAAATTGGCTGCAAAAGCGGCATCTAAGTAGACTTCAAGTAAATTTTGGAAATCTTTTTTGTTTTGCGTTGCAAATGGGTACGCGGTCCAGTCTGCAGCGGTAAAAGCGTTCATAAAAGTATTGAGTGAACGACGAATCATTAAAAAGAATGGGTCGCGTACAGGGAATTTTTCTGAACCACACAGCGCCGTGTGTTCTAAAATATGCGCCTCGCCTTTTGAATCCATCGGTTGAGTACGAAAAGCCACCAAAAATACATTTTCATCGTGGTCAGTTGCCAAATGATAATGTACCGCGCCTGTGACGATATGTTGGTATTCAGAGACAAAAATATCTAAGGCTTCGACATGGTGTTGACGTACCAACTGAAACGCAGGATGTACGGTGATGGTTTGAGTTTCAGTGACATCTACAGTCATGTGATCTCCAAATAAAAATTAAAAAAACTGTTCTCATTATAACGACAGTTTTGCTAAAAATTCATGCCAATCCAAAAAGCTGAGTTATTCACTCAAGATTCCGCTCAATTTGCACAAATTTCACTCACTTGCTGTCATTTGAGCCTATTATATTTTAGCCTGAATTTTATTCAGCAAACTGTATCCAAGTTGAACAATCATGTAAAATCTGATTTTTCTTATTGAATGTGAATGAAAAGACATGGCAACTGTTGATCTTTTTGCAATTGGTAATGCGTTAATTGACCAAGAATTTAAAGTTTCTGATGCATTTTTACTTGAACAAAACTTGCAAAAAGGCACCATGCAACTCACCGATGGCGCAACCCAAGCGGCTTTATATGCCAATTTACAAGCCAGCCAAGTCTATAAAGGCCAAGCCTCGGGCGGTTCTGCCGCCAACACTACAGTGGCTTTTGCAGCCCTTGGTGGTTCAGCCTTTTATGCGTGTCGTGTCGGGAATGATGATTTAGGCGCAACTTACTTACAAGGTTTAAGCGATGCGGGGATTCAAACCACCCCTCGCTCTGTCAGCCAAGGGGTCACGGGGACATGTATGGTATTGGTCAGCCCTGACTCTGAACGTACCATGCATACTTGTTTGGGCATTACCGCAGAATTAACCAGCGAGCAAATTGATTTCAGTCCGCTTGAAACTGCCAAATGGTTATATATCGAAGGCTATTTATCCACCAGCGACAGTGCACGTTTAGCGGTTAAACAAGCACGTCAAATTGCCAAAGCCAATGATGTTAAAATTGCTTTAACCTTATCTGACCCTGCCATGGTGCAATATGCACGTCAAGGTTTAGATGAGTTAATCGATGATGGCGTTGATCTTTTATTCTGTAATGAACAAGAAGCTTTAATGTACAGCAACACTGATACTCTAGATGCTGCGCTTGCTGTATTGCGTCAAAAAAGTCAGTACGTTGTCATTACATTAAGCGAAAAAGGCGCTTTAATTGCCACGCAAGACACGCAATTTAAAGTTGCAGGTCGCAAAGTGACTGCCGTAGATGCCAACGGAGCCGGTGATGCTTTTGCGGGTGCATTTCTTTATGCGCTCAATGCAGATTTAGGTTTACAAAGCGCGGCTGAATTGGCTATTTTAATTTCAAGTCAAGTGGTGTCACAATTTGGCCCACGTTTAGACTTAAATGACTATGCAACACTGCTGAATACATTGCAAAAGGACCCTGCATAATGCAAAAAATTTGCATGACCGAAGACGTACCAGAACGTGAAGCGCGCAGCTTTGATTTAGACAATGGGGATAAAATTTTTATTACCCAACGCGACGGCTGTTTCTTCGCTTACCAAAACTTATGTCCACATTTACAAGTGGAACTTGAGTTTTTAGAAAATCAATTTTTAGACCGTGAGCAAGAATATATTGAATGTTCAACCCACGGCGCACTATTTTTAGTCGAAAGTGGTGAATGTGTCTCTGGCCCTTGCCAAGGTCAAGCCTTAGAGAAAGTCGCTATTAGCGTACATTCTGACGGCGGCATTTATATCGCCCAAGATTAATAGGACCTGCCAGCATGCTTGAGCTGTTACAACATTGGCATCTAATGCCCTTTCATTTTAGTGTGTTGTTATTACTAGGCTTAAGCATGGTAGAAACGGTGGGCTTTTATTTAAAAGCCCCACCGAGTCTGTGGTTGAAACGCTGTATTCCTACTAAATTACGCCATGCCGATT
Source organism: Acinetobacter sp. CY05 (assembly GCF_059515805.1). Lineage (NCBI taxonomy): Bacteria > Pseudomonadati > Pseudomonadota > Gammaproteobacteria > Moraxellales > Moraxellaceae > Acinetobacter > Acinetobacter sp. CY05. Next base: position 53,876 of record NZ_JCAKMW010000010.1, read on the forward strand.
TACTCAACGTTAAGTTTTCAAAATTACTGATTGTGGTTTTTTTACTGATGAACTTTAGTTGTGTCGGTTATGTCTTGCAATTTAGTATTTATGCCCAGCAAAATGCCTTTGCTCCTTTTTATTATGTCTTTTTCCCCGCGCTGATTTTAGCCATCTTTTTTACCGCCTTTATGATTCATTGTCTGGATCAAGTCTTACCCCCCAAACATCAACATGTTGAACCTGATTTATTGGGACGACTGGCCACCTTAGTTGCTAAAGCCCGCCCAAGTTTCCCTGCCGAAGCACGGATTCGCGATGAATTTGGTCGCCTACACATTGTTGATGTAGAACCTGAATTTGGCGAATTAGAAGCCAACAGCCAAGTCATTTTAATTCGTATGAAACGTGGGCACTATGTGGCTAAAAAAATCGCCCAATCCCAACCGTTAGTAAATCCCAGTCAACAGATAAAAAAAAATCAAGATATTTGATGTTTTTTTAGACACTTATATCAAGCTGTTACTCTTGTACGCTTTAATTTGATTAGACTGCTGGTTTTTCACAAGGACAATACAATGTTAGGTCAACTCTTAAAAAGCGTAACAGAAGTGGGCGTTAATGAACTTTGGAAACAACATGGTCAGCAAGTACAAGGCTTGGTGGTACAACAGCTATTAAATGTGGCAGAAGATAAAATTTCACAGGACGAAGAGCTGACCAAAACAGTCAAGCAAATTTACCAATTATTACCTGCCAACATCACCGCGCTATTACCTGCCGATTTAATTGTCAACAAAGTCATTGAAAACAAAGCGCTGATTTTAAGCCAAGTGCAACAGCTGCGCAGCAAAGCGTAAACCATAAAAAAATCCAGATACAAAATCTGGATTTTTTTATTTTTAGCGATTAGATCGGTTCAAATGGTTGTACCACATCAGCATTTTGTGCACGGTGACGCAGAAAATGATCCATTAACACAATCGCAAGCATCGCTTCAGCAATCGGTGTCGCACGCACACCTACACATGGATCATGACGACCTTTAGTTAAAACATCAGTATCTTCACGATCAAGGGTAATGGTTTTACCCGGTGTGGTGATTGAAGCAGTTGGTTTTAAAGCAATCGCGACACGAATGTCTTGACCACTTGAAATTCCACCCAAAATACCGCCGGCATGATTAGCTAAGAAACCATCTGTTGTGAGTTCATCACGGGTCTCATGACCAAATTGCTCGGCTACAGCAAAGCCATCGCCAATTTCAACGCCTTTAACCGCGTTAATTGACATCATGGCATGTGCAATATCAGCATCTAAACGATCAAAGACTGGCTCACCCCAACCGACAGGTACATTTTCTGCAATGATTTCGAGTTTTGCGCCACAGCTGGTGCCTTGTTCACGTAAAGATGTCACTAAGGCTTCAAAACGCGGCACTGCATTCACATCACCACAGAAAAATGGGTTATTCGGTACTTCGTTCCAATCGAGTTGCGTGGTTTTTTCAGTGCCAATTTGCGTGACATGACCACGAATTAAGATCCCAAATTTCTCGCTTAAATATTTTTTGGCAATTGCACCAGCTGCCACACGCATCGCTGTTTCGCGCGCGCTTGAGCGACCACCACCACGGTAATCACGGAAACCATACTTATGGGTATAGGTATAATCTGCATGATTTGGACGGAAGGTTTGTGCAATATTGCCATAGTCTTTGGATTTTTGATCGGTGTTACGGATCAATAAACCAATCGACGTCCCTGTGGTTTTACCCTCAAAAACCCCAGAGATAATTTCTACTTGGTCAGGCTCTTTACGCTGAGTGGCAAATTTTGATGTACCCGGCTTACGACGGTCTAAATCATATTGCAAATCAGCTGCTGACAATTCAATCCCCGGTGGCACGCCATCGACAATGGCCATCAGACCAACGCCATGAGATTCACCGCAAGTCGTTACACGGAACAGTTGCCCTATACTATTACCTGCCATGTTCAACGACTCCTTTATGCTTGAACAGATTGAATAAATAAATCACGGAATTGACGGCATTGAGCTGCTGTGAGTGCAAAAATACCTGTGCCGCCTTTTTGGAATTGTAACCAATAGAAATCAACTGTATTGAAGTTTTGACGCATGGCCCATTCAGAGTTGCCCACTTCAATCACAATTAGACCATCTTCAGTTAAATAATCTGCTGCTTGTGCCAGCATTTTACGCACTAAATCTAAACCGTCTTGACCTGCTGCAAGGGCAAGTTCTGGCTCATGATGGAATTCATCTGGTAAATCAGCCATATCTTCTGCATCCACGTATGGCGGATTAGATACGATTAAATCATATTGATTTTCGGCAGGAATTTTGGCAAATAAATCAGATTCAAGTAATGCCACTTGATACTGTTTGTTATGATGTTCTGCATTAATTGATGCTACTTCTAAAGCTTCTTTAGAAATATCAGTGGCATCAACATCAGCATCAGGGAAGGCATAAGCCAAAGCGATGGCAATACAACCTGAACCTGTACACATATCTAAAATACGCTGCGGCGTTTTTGGATTTGGGTTTTCAGGTAAGTTGTTTACCGCTTGACCCATTTGACCATTTTCGCCTAAGCAATATGGTGCAAAACGGTTTTCGATCAATTCTGCAATCGGTGAACGTGGAATCAGTACACGCTCATCAACATAAAATGGCTTACCAAAGAAGTAAGACAAGTTAAGTAGGTAAGATGTTGGCACACGTTCGTTAATACGACGTTCGAGCAGGCTTAAAAATTCAGCTTTTTCACTTGGGAGAAGTTTAGCATCTAAGATTTCGTTGTCTGCATTCCAATCTAAAGACAAGGTTTGTAAAACCAAAGCAGAGCTTTCTGCAAAATAATCTTCTGTACCTTGACCTAAATGCGCATCGTATTGACGTAATGCTGTGACACCAAAACGAATAAAATCACGAATGGTGATTAGTGTTTCAGCGGCTTCCTGTAAATGTTCAGGGCTAATTGTCGGTCGATCCACTTAAGGCGTCTCCAAGGTTAATTTTTTAAAACGCTCTATGATACCTTGTTTTTAGTGCTTTTTCGCCCATCTGTATAGAAAAAATCCTCTAGCGCCTATGGCATCAAAATTCAGCCAAGCCCCCAAAATGCCTTTCGCTTAATCTGATTAGAATTGAATCTGTCGTATGCATTTTGCAACAGCTAAAATTTAGCTAAGTTAGGCTAAAATCTATAAATATTATGGATTCAAGAAGTTAAGCCACTATAGCATTTTCGTTGATGTGCTTATGCAAAAATTCTGCAGTAAAGCTTAAAAAACTACTTTATTTTGAATTTAGATCCACAACAACAGTATAAAACAATGAAAAAAATCATCTTTACATGGCTGTTTTCAGCTCAAGCTAAGAATCAACCATCGAGCTTAAGTGATGCGCGAATGGACATGTGTATTTTTCTTTAAATCCACATGTTCATTTTAAAACGATAAGAGGCATCCCAGCATGAAGGCACCATATTTCGCACTCACATTCATCACAAGCTGTGCTTTAAGCGCATGTACCCAACCTACCAATCAGACTACAAGCCCTCAACAACCTGCTGCGAACGAGTTAAAGCATTTGGTGATTGGTTATCAAAAATCATCTCTAAATTCAATTACGTTAAAATCTGATCCAACACTTTTAAAAACTTATTTCCCGCATACGCAAATTGAATGGAAAGAGTTCCCTGCAGGACCACAACTCTTAGAAGCTTTATCCGTAGGTTCGGTGGATTTTGGTTCAGCGGGCAATACTCCGCCGCTCTTTGCACAATCAGGCAATAAAAATTTAACCTATGTGGCTTATGAAAAATCGCATCCCAAAAGTTTAGGCTTGTTGGTGGATAAACATAGTCCGATTCAAAGCTTGCAAGATTTAAAAGGCAAACGTATTGCCCTGCAACGTGGTTCCAATGCACATGACTTATTGGATAAAATTTTACAAAAAGCTGAGCTGTCATGGTCTGATATTGAACCGATTTGGCTCGCACCTGCCGATGCACGCGCAGCTTTTGATAAAAAAACTGTGGATGCTTGGCTGATCTGGGAACCATTTCAATCTGTAGCCTTACAAGGTGGACATGCACGAGTACTTACCGATGCACAACCTTTTGAACAAGGCTATAGCTTTGTGATTGCCAATCCAGATTTTGTTCAACAACACCCTCAAGCAGTTACTCAATATATTCATGCTTCTAATGCAGCTGCAAAATGGGTGGTTCAACAGCATCAAGATGCAGTGCAACTGTATAGTAAAGCCATTGGTGTCAGTCCTGAAATTGCTGATATAGTTTTGCAAAAGCGTTATCAACCGTCTTTGCTGGCCACCCTGACACCTGATGTGGTTCAAGCCCAACAACATATTGCCGATCGTTTTAGCGCAGAAAAACTCATTCCGCAAAAAATTGAGGTAAGCAAATTTGTCTATAACAGCCTCCCATAACAACATGCATCCAAACTGTAGCAGCCTCTGGGCTGCTTTTTTTATCGGGCTTGATTTTTAAAAGATTGACCGCATATTGATGCTGTTTTTCTTTTTCAGCCAAATTATTTTTATGAGCTATAAGCACAATAACTTAATGGCCATGCGTCAACAGTACTGGCAAGATCAATCCGAGCAGGTTTGTCATGAAAAAGCCGCGCTACAACAGCTCATACATGAGCAAAAGCTATTTGCGCAGCCCAGCCTTGAAGATGCCAAGTACGTGTTCTTTCAACTTCCGAGCCAAATTATTATTCAAGGTTATGCCTTAGGTTTTATCCATCCCAAAGTGCAAAGTTTAATGATTGCCTTTTTAAGCGCCTATAAAGATCAATTGATGCAAAAATTACCTTTTAAAGTGGCTTATCGTTGTTAAGTTAATGCATATACAGCTCTAAGCTTATAATGTCGATTGATGTAAAGCTTAGGCTATTTTTTAGGTGATCTGTTGCCAAAATGTTGTTGCTTGAATGTTTGAACTTTTTTAATACGTTCAGACAGGTTAATATCCAGTACAATCAAATTATTCTGCGAATTATTGCATCTTCAAAGGTTTAATATACATGTCAGATCAGCACGATAAGCTTAAACAACTCAAAACCTCCTCTATGGATCGACGCTTATCGATCGCCAAGGCGTCGTTACTTGCCGGTACGCGTTGGGCTGCATCTAGTGCGACTTCGATGTTTTCAAGCGAAGCGGAAAAAGAAAAAAAGCGCAAGCAAGCCATGAAAGAACAAGCTGAGTATTTGGTGGCCGAAATTGGCAAGCTCAAAGGCTCAATTGTTAAAATTGGCCAAATGATGGCGCTGTATGGCGAACATTTTCTACCCGAAGAAATCACCCAAGCTTTAAATACGCTCAATAACCAAACTGTAGCACTCGATTGGCCTGCCATTAAAAGCCAGTTACGCAGTCAATTGGGCAATAAACTTGATGATTTAACCATTGATCGTGAACCTTTAGGCACGGCGTCTTTGGCTCAAGTGCACCGTGCAGTGCGTAAATCCGATGGTTTAGAGTTGGTGCTTAAAGTGCAATATCCGGGCGTGGCCGATGCTATTGATTCCGATATGAGTCTGTTTAAAAACATGCTTAAGTTGACTCGTATGGTGCCGCAAACCCGCGAATTTGATCAATGGTTTGATGAAGTACGCGAGATGATGCACCGTGAGGTGGATTATGAAATTGAAGCTGCCACCACCCGCCGCTTTAACCAACGCTTAAAACAAGACCCACGTTATATTGTGCCAACCATCATTGATGAGTATTGCACTAACCGCGTGTTGTGTATGACCTTTGAACGTGGTGTCCCCATCAACAGCCCTGTGATGCTGTCTTTACCGCAAGAACGTCGTAATCGTTTAGGTGAAGCCTCGCTTGAAATTGCGGTAAGGGAAATTTTTGAATGGGGCGAGATGCAAACCGACCCGAATTTTGGTAACTATTTGGTACGTTTGGGCAATGGCACAGAGATTCAAGACCAAATTGTGTTGCTAGACTTTGGTGCGATTCGTCAATTTGACCAGCATTTACTCGGCATGGCACGTAACTTAATTAAAGCAGGCTACCATCATGACCCTATTGCTATGGTCAACGCCATGCGCGGCTATGAGTTTTTTGATGCCATTCCTGAGGCGATTAAACCAGATATGGCCAAGGTATTTTTATTGGCTACAGAAGCATTTAGTAGTTTAGACAACAATAAACAAATTCCTGAAGGCGTGATGGATACAGATCATCGCTATGATTGGAAAAAAAGCCAATTGCATAGTCGTGTGATGCAACAAGCCTCTAAATCAATGGCATCGCGTTATTTTAGCGTGCCGCCTAAAGAATTTATGTTTATTAGTCGCAAGTTCATTGGTGCCTATACCTTTATGACCGTGATTGAAGCCAAAACCGATGTGCATAGCATGATTCAAAAATATATTTAACGATTGTGACGCTAAAGAGGTGCCCTGCATCTCTTTTTTTATGGGTTTATTATGTATTTTCTACGTTCGATTCAATCACAAGATGATGCCGCTTTAGCGACAATTATCCGCCAAGTTTCCCAAGAATATGGCTTAGCACCAGACTCTGGTTTTGCTGTCGCTGACCCGATTCTTGATCATTTATCAGAAGTTTATAGCCAGCCCAAAGCCGCGTATTGGGTGGTTAGCAATGATTATGGTGAAGTCTTTGGCGGTGGCGGAATTGCGCCCTTACAAGGCGCGGATCATATTTTAGAAATTCAAAAAATGTATTTTTTAAGCGATATTCGCGGGCAAGGTTTAGCCAAACAAATCTTAACGCAGGCTTTTGAATTTGCGCAAGCTCAAGGAGCAAAGCAAATTTATTTAGAAACAACCGCTTGCCTAAAAGAAGCTGTCAGCTTATATGAGCGTTTAGGTTTTGAATATTTAGATGCACCACTTGGCAACACTGGGCACAGCGCTGCTTGTGAAATTTGGATGGCAAAAACCTTATAAAAAAGCCCGCGATTGCGGGCTTTTTCAATTAAAAGGCGAATTTCAAATTCAGATAATACTGCTGTAAGCGTGGATCACTAAATTTACTTAAATAGGTATTGCTCATGTCTTTTTCTGCTTCACCAAACAGATTTTTGATGCCAAAGCTAATTTCAGGTGAGCCATATTGCGCTAATTTACTGCTATAACGTGCATACACATCATGGTACATCTGTGCATCGACTGTATCTTTGCCTTGTAGCAAAATTGCGGTTTCATTTTTTAGATCGTATTTTCCATAGTATTGCATGGCCCAACCAAAGCCCCATGCATCTGTGGCTTGTAAAAATGCCGCTGCATTAAAACGATGTTTTAATGGCCCTGCATCATCATTATTGGGGTCATTCAAATAGCTTGTTGCTGCTTTGCCGATTTGTTCTTGCTGATTATATTTTTCTGTCCAAGTATAACCAGCATTTAAGTTAAGCTCCCCCAAACGCGTGTTCATTTGATATGACAGTTGCGTATCAATGCCACTGGTTTCTAACCATAAGGCATTAAATGGCGTGGTATTTACAGTTTGTAAATTGCCCGCTGCATCACGGTGAATACGGTTGGCATAGCTCCCATCTTGGGCATTGGCATCTAAAATCGCCTGTGCACTTAAACTGGTAATGTTATTGTTTTTTTGAATGTTAAAGTAATCAATTGTCCAACGTAGACCTGCCAAGGCTTGCGGGGTAATCACTAAACCTGCTCCAAAACTGGTGGCGGTTTCTGGGGTTAAATTTGGATTCCCCCCGCCTGTGGTAAACAGCTCAACTTGCTGATTGCCATTTAAAGGATCAGTGACTGTGGTTTCTGTGGTGGCTAAAGTTTCTTCGGCTAATTGTGCAGCCGTCGGCACAATAAAACCTTTGCTATATGAACCACGCAGCATAATGCTGTCATTGGGTGCTAAACGAAAACCCAATGTGGGTGAAGTTTGGCTAAAATCACCACTGTTTTTAATGCTGTAATTTTCATAACGTGCTGCCAATTGTAGATCAAATAGCTTCAACCATGCTAAATCCTGCTGTGCTGAAATCAATGGAATATTCAATTCGGCATACAGCGACTGGCTATCAACCGCTTTTTGGGTAAAAGGTAAATCAGGATTATTTAAAGATTGGGTTTCAGAACGGCTGCTACTTTGCCAATCCGTGTAACCAAGACCTGTCGCAAGGGTAATGTCGCCAGCATACCAAGTGGCAAGCGGGCCATGCGCGCGTAAGTTCCACTCTTGTAAAGTTTGATCGGTATCGTTTTGCGCAACAGCCCAATAACCTTGATTTAAATCTAAATCAAAACTGGTCACATCGCTTAAAAAGTCAATTTTACCACTGGCAATATCTGCATTAAATTTGTTGGTGCCTTTGGTTGGACGACGTTGGTAACGAATACTTTTATCAGTATTGCTCCAAGCATAATCACCAATCACTCGCCAATCATCTGTCATTTTATATTCAAAACCTGTAGCCACACGTTGCATGGTGGCGTCCATTTCACGGTTACGCAAACTCAAGCCATTGGCATAATTTGGTGAATAGGTAATGAATATATCTTTGCCAAAGGGGTTTTGCGGATTATCTGCCGTGAGTGTTACTGTACCAAAACCATGATAATTACCAGCACTTGCCACATGTTGGCGCTCGTAAGCCGCTTCTACATAGACATTCAGTTGATCGCTAAAATCACGATTAATATTTAAACTATAAGATTCGTTGTCTTGTTCGCCAATTAAAGTGGCAGCACCTGAATCACCGCCAATACCACTCGCAAGCCCTAAGGCATATTGCCCAATAGTTTCTTTAAATGGTTCAATGCCTTCAGCCGAGCCAGTATAGCCTTTGGGTACATACGCATAGCTTGAACCTGCGCCTGCAAAGAGTTCAGAACCATCTTTGCTACGAATATTGGTGAGATGTCCCATCGGTGGATTGACCGCTACACCTTTGCTCATGCCATAAATGGCATCTGGGTTATTCGCAAGTTCAATTTGACGTTGTTTAAGTTTAAAACCACGATCCCGCGCTTTAAGCTGATTGCTCTCTTGTTTTTGTGCCGTCAACATCACTTGAGTACGACCCTCCTCAAGTGCAAAACCTGTGGTGAGGTTTAAAGTGGTCATGGCACTATCAGAATTGACGCTATTGTCATAACGCAGATTAGCTTCTGTCCCCACATAATCACGGCGTAATACCACATTAATAACACCACCAAGAGCATTACTGCCATAGAGTGCTGCCGCGGAACTCGGTAACACTTCAATACGCTCAATAGCAGCCAAAGGAATACCTTTTAAGTTTTGTTGATCACTCGCTTCAGATACACCTCGCCCGCCTACCCCTGCGCCACGGCGCCCATTAATCAGCACCAAAGTATGACTTGCGCCCAAACCACGTAAATTAATTTGACTGCTGTTGCCTGTCCAACCACTGGCAGAATCGTTGGCAACTGCAACGTTCATGCTCAAGCTTTTTTGCAGCAATTCATCAATCGTAGTCGCACCTGATTTAGCAATCTCTTCGCGGTCTATTATTTGTAAAGCCTGTGCATCATCTTCTGTGCGTACCAAGTCCATATTGCCTTGAAAAGCGTGTTGTTCTGCCTGTGCTGTGACAGAAATGGTTTCTAAAATATTGTCTTGAGCCCATGCAGATGCGCTTGGTGCACACATCGCAAACACTATAGAAAGACGTAAAAATTGCTGCGGCGTAATAGAAGCCAAAGACTGCATGCACATCATCCTGATCATGAATTATGATAAAATTTCAGCGCATGATAATCTAATTGATAATTATTTTCATTATCATATGTTTGTGTTTTTCTGATAAATCATATCAATGACACTGATCAAGCGGTTTCTCTACAGTTGTTATAAACAAAAGGATTGCTATTGCTGTTTTTAAATTATTCAGTGTTCAAGTCAAATACAGCCTACTGTTTACTCAGCAATGACCCTCTCTGAAGAACAGAATACGACTTAGCTGACGCAAATTTAGAGCATGGACTGTGCAGAGCAAGATATTGAGTTTCAATCGCACATAAAATCTAAGCCAATTTACCCTAACACATACAGTGATAGGCAAGCAGAGAGAGATCCAAAGAAACATCTCTTGGCTCTCCCCTGCTCAGCTGTATTGTATCTCAGCGACTAAAATGCTTAGGCTATTTAAACATCACTGATGACCACAAAGACCTGCGCTACATTTAAATGCAAGTCTTCTAGTTAAGTGTACTGTTTAGAGTAATGCTAAAATAGCTTGGACTGGATCTTCGCTATTACCCGCTAACAGTTGTTTATGCATGGTAATATGCTGCATCACTTGAATCTGTGCGGTTTCGACCGACATTAATTTTTCAATCTCTTGGCTAAGTTTTTCAGGTGTAGCATCATGCTGAATTAATTCCTGAATGACTTTTTTGCCAGCAATAATATTCGGTAAGGAATAATACGGAATCTTGATTAAGAATTTAATCACATGATAGGTTAGCCAATTGAGCTTATAGAAGGTTACCATCGGACGATGCAATAACATGGCTTCTAATGTTGCGGTACCCGAGGCTAAGGCAATAATATTCGAAGCATTCATGACCTGACGGCCAATTTTAGATTCTTGGCTACTGTTTTCGATCACACGGATTCGATCTTGTACCGTTTGCGGATACGTTGCAACTAAGGCGTTTATCTGTTGCTGACGTGCTGCATTAATCGCTGGAATTAAAAACTGATAATCTGGATGCTTCGACATTAAGATTTGGACAGTATCTAACAGCAAAGGACCTAAGCGTTCAATTTCTCCACGGCGACTACCCGGTAACAGCGCAATATGTTTGGCATTGATATCCAAGCCCAACTCAGCTTTGGCATCTTGCATAGAATTGTTGAGTGGTAATTCACTGGCAAGGGGATGACCCACACATGCCGCTGGCACTTGCCAGCGTTGGAAAAAAGCTTTTTCAAAGGGAAATAAGCACAACACCAAATCAATGCAGGCTTTAATGCCATGCACACGCCCTTGTCGCCATGCCCACACCGAAGGACTGACATATTGTACGGTTTTAATAGGCAGTTGCAGTTGTTTAAGTTTTTTTGACAGACGTAAATTAAAATCCGGTGCATCAATACCAATAAAGACATCTACAGGGTGTTTACGCCAGCGCTCGACGAGACCATCACGTACTGCGAACAGCTTTTTAATATCCTTTAAAACTTCCACAATCCCCATCACCGATAACACGTCCATGGGATACTCACTTTTAAAACCTTCAGCAATCATTTGCGGCCCACCAATGCCCTCAAATTCTGCCTCTATGCCCTGCTCACGAAAACTGCGCATCAGTTTCGCGCCTAAAGTATCCCCAGAGACTTCACCCACTACGATCCCGATTTTAAGTTTTCTATTTTGCAAGTGCTTGTCCTGATCCAATTTTATGAGGAGCGCTATCTTAACATAGACTCTAATTACCAGTTGTGACAAAAGCCGTGTGGCTGATGTTAAAAAATCAACATCAAGCGACTATTAATACAATACATACTCGTACCTTGAACAATACTGAAGCTCAATAGTGTTGAGGCGTATATGCTCTTTAGACGATTCACAACTACTCTTTTGCACTTCACTTAAACCTTTTAAAAACCAACATGATGGTTTAAAAATCATACGCTTAGCGGTGTATAACGAAGCGTAAATGACGCTTAGGCTGTTCTTTATTGTGCTTATCTTTTTTTTGCATAAATAAATCACTAATCAAGACAACGACTTATACATAAAAGTCATAACATATGCGTGTTTTTTGATATCTGGCATATAAGCATGTTTGGTCCACTTGAATTTATTTTAGCAGGCGTCTTGGTTGGTTTTTGCGTCGGGGTGACAGGTGTAGGCGGTGGTTCGTTAATGACCCCGATTTTAATCAGTCTATTTCGCATTGAGCCGCATATCGCTATTGGTACCGATTTGTTATATGCCGCCATTTCTAAATTCTGTGGCTCTTTGGTGCATGCCAAGAAAATGAATATTGTTTGGCCCATTGTATTGTGGTTGGCTGTGGGCAGTATTCCTGCTTCATTTGCAACCCATTGGGTATTAGAAAACTTCTTAAGCCAATCAACATATTATAAAACCGTACTCACCATGGTTCTGGGCTTTATGTTGACCTTAACCGGTTTATCAATTGTATTTCGTGGCACAGTTGAAAAATTCTTTAATAAATTTCGTGCCAAAGAACAGCTGGATATGAACCATGAACAGTCGCGTCAAGATATTGCCGAACAAGCTAAAAACAAACGTGTTTTTATTATTGTCATGGGCATTGTACTAGGGGTCTTTGTCACTTTATCTTCGGTAGGTGCCGGTGCCTTTGGCATCATGGCTTTAATTATTATGTTCCCTAATTTACCCATGATCCGCATTATTGGTTCAGATGTGGTGCATGCTGTGCTCTTGACCTTAGTCGCAGGTCTTGGTCATATGAGCTCTGGAAATGTCGATTTTGCCTTGCTCGGCTGGTTATTATGCGGCTCGATTCCTGCCATTATTGTCGGCACCTTAGTTAGTTCACACATGCCAGAAAAAATTATTCGTAAAATTTTGGGTATTACTTTATTTGCCCTTGGCGTCAACTTTATGGTGAATCCGGTTAAAAGCAAACCTATTCAATCTGCTCAAAACACTGCGATTGTCGTACCAGCAGCCCAGTCAGTTGCTTAAATTTACCGCACGATTCATCACTTTTTTTTGGAAGGCCTATTAGACTTTTTGATAGGAAACCATCAGTTGAATCGTGCTATATTCAAAGCAGGAACTTTTTTATTTGTAGATCAAACCAGTGACGGCAATGAATACACGACAGTCAAATCCAATTACACAATCTGACATTGATGACGTGAATGTAAAAAGCATTCAGCCACTTGTAACCCCTGCTGAACTTAAAGCAGAATTACCTTTGACTGAAAATGCTTATCAAACCGTCCTTAAAGGTCGTGAAACGATTCGCAATATTTTAGATGGTCAAGACAAACGCTTATTTGTGGTGATTGGCCCATGTTCGATTCATGATCCAAAAGCAGCCCATGAATATGCGGATCGTCTCAAAGTGTTAAGTGAACAAGTCAAAGACACACTGTACATTGTGATGCGAGTATATTTTGAAAAACCGCGTACTACAGTGGGCTGGAAAGGTTTGATTAACGATCCAGATATGAATGATTCATTTAACATTGAAAAAGGTTTACGTTTAGGGCGTAAACTATTGCTAGAGTTAAATGAAAAAGGCTTACCATGTGCCACAGAAGCCCTTGATCCAAACTCACCGCAGTATTATCAAGATTTGATTTCATGGTCAGCGATTGGTGCACGTACCACAGAAAGTCAAACTCACCGTGAAATGTCATCTGGTTTATCTTCACCAGTTGGCTTTAAAAACGGTACCGATGGCGGCTTAACTGTGGCCACCAATGCTATGCAATCGGTCAAACACGGTCATAGCTTCTTAGGCCTAAACGAAGCAGGTCAAGTGTCGGTTATTCATACCTCGGGCAACCCATATGCACACGTGGTACTGCGTGGCGGTAATGGCAAACCCAACTATGATGCGGGCTCTGTCGCTGAAGCTGAAGCTGCCTTAGCCAAAGCTAAAGTGAGCAACAAAATTATGATTGATGCTAGCCATGCCAACTCAAACAAAGACCCGTACTTACAACCTTTAGTGTTACGTAACATTACCGAACAAGTGCTTGATGGCAATAAATCCATCGTTGGGATTATGGTCGAGAGTCATTTAAAAGGCGGTCGCCAAGATATTCCAGCCAATTTATGTGATTTAGAATATGGCAAATCAGTCACTGATGGCTGTATCGATTGGGATACCACTGAACAGGTCTTGCTCGAAATGCACCATGCCTTAAAAGATGTTTTAGTAAATCGCTAATACAGACTTGCATAATGCTAGACGCCATCTTAGGATGGCGTTTATCATTGAGAAACAATAAAAAATGAAGGCAGCACGATGAATGAACTTGAAACTCACTTAAGTCAAATTAAGCATTTCCAATTTGTGCACGAGCATTTATTTACTTCAGGACAACCCACTGCTGAACAACTGGCACAGATGAAAGCTTACGGAATCACCACGGTGATTAATTTAGCCTTAAATCATGCCGATCAGGCGATACAACGTGAAGATCAAATCTGTTTAGATTTAGGTTTAAACTACTTACAAATTCCAATTTCTTTAGATACTCCATCGCCTGATCAATGCATCTTGGTACTGGATTTAATCGATCATTTGGTGGGTGAACAGCTGCTTTGGGTGCATTGTGAAAATAATCACCATGTCAGCAGTTTGATGTACGTTTATCGTCAATATTATATGAATATGGACATGCCAAGCGCCCAAGCATTGCTGCATGAGATTTGGGAACCAGATTCAACATGGACCGGTTTGATTCATGCGGTTACTTTACAATTACAAGGTCGTAAAGCAACCCAAGAACTCAATTTATCTTTGATGAAAGCTGATCACTTTGCTTGACGACTAATCAGCACCGTGGCAGTAGATAAAATACCTTCTTGACGACCAGTAAAGCCTAATTTTTCCGTGGTGGTGGCCTTAACGCTAATTTGATTCACGTCTACCTCTAAAACATCAGCAATACTTTGGCGCATGGCTAAATTATGTGGTGCTAATTTTGGACGTTCACATGCCACGGTAATATCGGCATTATTGAGGATATAACCACGATCTAAAATTAGCTGATAGACATGCTGTAATAATACCCGACTGTCTGCACCTTTAAATTTTGGGTCGGTATCCGGGAAATGCTGCCCGATGTCACCCAAAGCCAGCGCTCCTAATAAGGCGTCGCTGAGCGCATGCAACACCACATCACCATCTGAATGGGCTTTTAAACCCTGACTATGGGGAATTTGAATGCCAGCCAAAGTCACAAAATCACCTTCTTCAAAGGCGTGTACGTCAATACCTTGACCAATTCGAATGTGTGGCATCATGCTTGTTCTCCCAAACAAATAAATCTTAGAAATGTTGTATTCATGCTTTTGATTTCGCTATATTAGCAAGCAGCACAATCTCGACAAAGTATAAGCGATCATGTGGCAAAATACTGATAACAATCTTATTAAAACACTGGGCCTTGTAGCTTTAGCCTGTTGCTCAACATTTGCCACGGCAAGCGTGATTGAATGTCAGGACCACCATCGCCCAGGGATTTGTGCAAGCGGCTTACAAGAATCTAGAGAAAAGCTCAACAATCATTATCTGACTGCATTATTGGTTAGTGATGCACCCATTCGTTTACTGCAAGATACCCAAAAATTATGGCTCAAGCGTAGCCAGCAATGTAAACAAACTCGCTGTTATCGCCAGCAAATTGAACAGCGTGTAGATGATTTAAATTTATATATTTCACTCAATCAAACCCTTACCCAACATTATTTAAAATTTGAACAAGGTCAGATTTCGGCACAGCCTGTGCATTTAAAACTGCATCAATTGGGTAAAGACAGTATTAAAATTGAAGGCATTGCCTATCGTAATCCTAATAATCGTGTAGAAACCCAAACGATCAATTTTTTGGCGTATACTACCCCCCAAGAAAAAACCCAAATTATTGATAATGAACATGATTGCAAATATTCTTTTGCCTACTCTAAAGCTATTTTAGTGGTGAAGACTCAGCAACAAGGCTGTGAACGCTTTAGCGGCGTATATAGACTCTACGATTAAAAAAGCCAGTATACACTGGCTTATTCTGTTGGATGTTGACGGGCAATAGCTTGACTGACCATCACCGCTGTAGCGGCAGATAAGGTCCATCCTAAATGGCCATGACCAGTATTATAAAAAATACGCTCGCGTTTCCCACGTCCCACCACAGGCATCATATTAGGCATCATCGGTCGCAGTCCTGCCCAGGGCACTACACTTTCGGTACACACACGAAAGTTACGATTCACCCAATCAATCAGTGGTTGAATACGATCAGCACGAATATCACGGTTATAGCCATTAAATTCTGCTGTACCGGCGACACGTAAGCGATCTACCCCCAAACGTGATGTGACAATTTTAGCACTTTCATCGAGTAAACTGACCCAAGGTGCATGGCTTTGACTATGACTGTCATTTAAATTCACAGTAATAGAATAGCCTTTAACGGGATAAACATTCACGCGATCACCGAGCATACGTGCCAGATGATAGCTGCCCACCCCGCCGCAGACTAAGACTGCATCCACCTGCATTTCCTCAATGACTGCTGCATCAGAGTGCATATTTTCTTGACTGGCGCGATATTCAACCCTTACCCCTGTGGCATGTGGCTGCATCTGGGTGACTTCCTTAGCAAATAGGTAATCTACCCCGTATTTTTTTGTCGCTTGAGCTAATCCCATGGTGAATTTATGGATATCACCTGTGGCATCTCCTGGACAGTAAAATCCGCCGTAATAATTGCCAGTTAAGCTGGGTTCAATAGTTTTTATTTCCTCTAAGGTGACCGCATGACGCTCCAACCCGCCTGTACAGAGTAAATCGTTGACACGCATGGCCACTTGATAGTCGTGTTGAGTATGATAAAAATGTAAAATGCCACGTTTTTCTAGGTTAAAGTCGATTTGTTCTTGTTTAGCAATGGCAAATAAACGCTGCCGTGCCAAGAGTGCCATTTTAACCGTATCACGCGTATTGGCTTCATAGTGTTTGATATTACCTAAAAATTCGATTAACCAAGCATATTTATGTAAATCAAATGAAGGATTTAATAATAAGGGCGCAGTTTTTTGCGACATCCATTTTAAACCTTTTAATACTGTGGCTTTTTGGTTCCATACTTCCGCATTACAGGCGGACAGTTGCCCACCATTGGCAAATGAAGTTTCCATGGCAGGATAGAGATGTTTATCAATGACAGTGACCTGATAACCGAGTTTCACTAACTCATAGGCAGAGGTCACACCGGTGATACCTGCTCCAATGACAAGAATATGGCGCATAACAGGCTCCTTGAAATGTTATTATTATTTTGCATTTCATTTTCTCCCCATCTGTCATGTTTACCTGAGAGCTTTACCCCTTCGGTGAGTTAAGTCGAGCCTAACTTCTCTCCAGAATGTGATAGCAGCTTGTAGTCCTTTTGCCTGAGAGTTTCCTGGGGTGTTGCTCCTTCGGCGGACTGATGTCTCTCTCCTACAAGCTGTAGTAGATCAATCATTATGAGCAATTTTTATACCAAGCCAAGCATAAAATTTGTTCACATTTTGCAGCGTCATATAAAAAATTTTAAATTCAAATGAAATCAATTTTTTTAGGAAAAATACTAATGTTGTTTCAGCACTATAAAACTTTATTTCAACACTATCCTTTAGAGCAACTGCTACACACTGATCTGTTACAGTTAGCACATCAAGCTAAAATCAGCAGTTATTACACTCCCTTTGAGTATATCAATACACAGGCTAAAGTGGTGTTGCTCGGGATTACCCCGGGGCGATTACAATGGCAAAATGCCATACAGGCTGTACAACAAGCGCTTGCTCAAGGTTTAAACGATGATCAAGTTTTGGCATATGCCAAACAGCAAGGTGCCTTTAGTGGTCCAATTCGCCGCAACTTAATTCAAATTTTAGATCATCTTGGTTTACAGCAAAAGTTACAGCTGAACTCAACCGCCGCATTATTTAATGAAGCACAGCATTTAGTAAATATGAGCGCTGTCTTACCGCACGCTATTTTTATCAATTGTCAAAATTATAATGGCACGAGTCCTCATATACTCAAAAATGATTTTTTATATCAACAGCTTGAACAGTACTTTCTGCCACAGTTAAAAGTGTTACCCAATGCTGTTTATATTCCGCTCGGTCAAAGTGTGGCGCATGTACTCTCTCATCTAGCTAACTTAGGCTATTTAAAAAAGCAGCAGATTTTACAGGGTTTTCCTCACCCATCTGGTGCCAATAGTGAGCGGATTCAATATTTTTTAGGGAAAAAAGCCCAAGCTGAACTGTCACGCGCAACAGATCCCATTAAAATTGAACAAGTCAAAGCAAAGTTAATACAACAAATGCAGCAGCTACAAATTTAATACATGAAAAAAGCCTCATATTGAGGCTTTTTGATTTAACGATGGGTGTGTACTGACATCACAATCCCCATACTGGCCATTAAAGAAATTACGGCTGTCCCGCCATAACTCATAAAGGGTAAAGGGTCACCTGTAACGGGCAAAATACCGCTCACCATGCCTGAGTTTAGAAACACAAAGAAGAAGATCGTTAAGCCCACTGTACCGGCATATAACTTACCAAAATTATGAAAACTGTTTAAACCAATGATTAAGCAACGAAAAATAATCGCGGCATATAAGCAAATTAAGGCAAATACCCCGATAAAACCAAACTCTTCAGCAAAGGTTGACATAATAAAGTCAGTATGGTGCTCAGGTAAATAACCTAAATGCGACTGAGTACCCTCTAAGTAACCCTTACCACTTAAGCCACCAGAACCAATGGCAATTTTAGATTGAATAATATTCCAACCTGCCCCTAATGCATCAGACTCAGGATCAAATAAGGTTAAAATTCGTTTCTTTTGATAGTCTTGTAAAAAAAACATCCATAAGGCAGGGGCTGCTACCAGCAATGCACCTATAGCACCGCCAATCAGTTTCCAAGACATACCACTTAAAAACAGCACAAAAATACCCGGAATAATCAAACCAATATTCAGATCGGGTTGTAAGACCACCAAAATAAAAGGCACCAGCAAAATTAGCATAGCAACCACAATATGGCGGAATTTAGGTGGAAATGGACGCAAGGAGAAATACCATGCCATCATTAAAGGCATCGCAAATTTCATAAATTCACTCGGTTGCATACTGCCAATGCCCGGCAAACTAATCCAGCGTTTTGCCCCTAAACGCCGCTCACCAATAAATAGTACCAAAACCAGGAGCACCAACGAAATCAGATAGAAATAAGGACTGACCGCTTGATAAACTTTGGGTGGAATTTGTGCCAAAGTAAACAGTAAAATAAAGCCTATCCCAAAACTAATGGCTTGACGCATTACCATGGCACTATCTTGCGAGGCACTATAGACCACACACAGACCTAAGGCAGAATTGAGCAATAAAAAACACAATAACCAAGGATCAAGGTGCAACTTGGTCCAACGTGAGGAATCACTTTTCATGCTTAAGCCGTCACGAACTCCATGACGTAAAAAGCGATACTGTTGAGAGGGAATCATTGCAAGGGCTTTAACAGAAAAAAGACAAGGCAAAAATTATAAGATTAAAGTGTTAAGGATTAAACACTTTTACTCTGTAGTTTGAGTTTTAAATGATAATTGGCTGTTATTGCTGAGCATTTAAGATCAAACGTGCTAACTCTAAATCATCCGGATAAGTAATTTTTAAATTATCCGCACGGCTCTGTACCACTTCTACACAATGCCCTGCATGTTCTAAGGCGCTGGCCTCATCTGTAATATTGATTTGATCGTGTAGCGCCTGTTCAATGGCTGACTTGAGGAGCGCTAATTGGGCCAATTGTGGGGTTTGTGCTTGCCATAACTGGCTGCGGTCTACGGTTTGTTGAATTTGATCACCTGTTACGACCCGCTTTAAGGTATCACGTACAGGAATGGCCAAAATTGCACTATGCCCTGTTTGACTGGCACGTTCAACTAAGGCCTGTAGTGCAGAAAAACTAACGCAAGGACGTGCCGCATCATGTACCAAAACCCAATCATCAGGCTCAGCAATCTCTGTTAAATATTTTAAGGCATTGAGTACTGAATCAACCCGTTCGTTACCACCTTGACAAAAATGGGCTTTGTGTTTATTCGACAATGCTAAGCTTGCTGCAACATGATCTTGGGCAGAAATCGCCAATACATAACCCTGTAGGGGTAGTTGATTCAAACGCGCAACCGTATGTTCAAGTACAGTCTGCCCTTGAATCATTTGATACTGTTTGAGCTCAGTTTTAGAAAAACGACTTCCCGAGCCTGCTGCCGGAATAACCAACCACAATTTAAGGGGTAATGGGTTGTTCAGGGATTGGGCTGTCTTCTTCATTGGTACGAGGATCTACTTTAGCATTAGGATCAAGATAAATCGGCTTGTACTGGGTACTAATGGTACTCATTTGTACAAAGGTTTCATTGGGTTTAATTAAACCTAAATCGAGGCGTGCATGTTCTTCTATCGCTTCAACGCCATTTTTTAAATCATAAACTTCGGCTGCAAGGACACGATTACGTTCTTTTAGCTCGTCATTATCTTCGACTTGTTGTTGAATCTTTTGCATTAGTTGCAAGTGTTCGTGATGACCACCATCACCTAACCAATACTTATATTGAAACCCTGCGATCAAAATGATCGCAAGGCCCAACAGTACTTTACTCGAGGTCGAGTCGAATACATTTAACATTGACATATGTCGCTTAGTTTAAACCTTTAAACTCAGCTTTACCGCGATATACAACTTGAGTCAACTCTTCGATACGAAGCAATTGGTTGTATTTTGCTACACGGTCAGAGCGGCAAAGTGAACCAGTCTTAATTTGACCAGCGCCTGTACCTACTGCAAGGTCCGCAATAGTTGAATCTTCAGTTTCGCCTGAACGGTGTGAAATAACAGTAGAGTAACCATTTACTTTTGCAAGGTAGATGGCATCTAAAGTTTCAGTCAACGTACCAATTTGGTTGTATTTAATTAAAATAGAGTTACCAACTTTTTCATTAATACCACGTTGAAGGATTTTAGGATTCGTTACGAACAAATCGTCGCCAACCAATTGGATTTTGTCGCCAAGAATAGACGTTAGGTAAGACCAACCTTCCCAATCCGACTCATCCAAACCGTCTTCAATTGAGATAATTGGGTATTGGTTAACAAGACCTGCAAGGTAGTCAGAGAACTGGTTGCTTGTGAATGCTTTGTTGCCTTCACCTGCAAGAATGTACTGACCATTTTTGTAGAATTCTGAAGATGCACAGTCAAGCGCAAGCATAATGTCAGAACCTGCTTTGTAGCCAGTTTTTTCAATTGCTTCAAGAATAACGGTAATTGCTTCTTCGTTTGAACGTAAGTTTGGCGCAAAACCACCCTCATCACCTACCGCAGTGTTTAAACCTTGTTTCTTTAATACAGATTTTAAAGAATGGAAGATTTCTGCACCAGCACGAAGTGCTTCAGAGAAAGATGTAAAGCCCACTGGCTCAATCATAAACTCTTGAATATCTACGTTGTTGTCCGCATGTGAACCACCGTTTAAGATGTTCATCATAGGTACAGGCATAGTTAAGATGCTGTTGTTACGTAGGTCTGCGATGTATTGGAAAAGAGGAATTTTCTTTTCGTCAGCAGCAGCACGCGCAGCAGCTAAAGACACTGCTAAAGTTGCGTTTGCACCCAATTTTTCTTTGTTTTCAGTACCGTCAAGTGCGATCATCGTATTGTCGATGTCTTTTTGTTCAAATACTGATTTGCCCACTAAAGCATCACGGATTAAAGTGTTTACGTTGTTAACCGCAGTTTGAACACCTTTACCTAAGTAGCGTGCTTTATCGCCGTCACGAAGTTCTAAAGCTTCACGAGAACCAGTTGAAGCACCAGATGGTGCACATGCACGGCCAACAACGCCAGAGGCTAAGATTACGTCTGCTTCGATGGTTGGGTTACCACGAGAGTCCAAAATTTCACGTGCACGAATGTCAACGATTTGGCTCATGAACAATTCCTCAGTTGATTAATAAAAATGATGCGTCAAAAACGACGCATCAAGGTGTAACAATTTAGTGTGTATCTAGCTTTTGGAAACCTTTGACCAAAGTATCCAATTCTTTGAGCTGCGCTAAGAATGGCTCAAGTTGCGACAATCGCAGCGCACATGGGCCATCACATTTGGCTTGTTCAGGATCAGGATGTGCTTCTAAGAACAAACCTGCCAAACCTGTTGCCATACCTGCGCGTGCCAATGTGGTAATTTGCGCACGACGACCACCGGCTGAGTCGCTACGCCCACCTGGAGTTTGCAGCGCATGGGTCACATCAAAAAACACTGGAACATTCATGTCTTTCATGGTGTCAAAGCCCAACATATCGACAACTAAATTGTTGTAACCAAATGCTGAACCACGTTCACACAGAATCAGTTTGTCATTTCCAGCTTCTAAGCACTTATGCAAAATATGACGCATTTCATGTGGTGCTAAGAACTGTGCTTTTTTAATATTGATGATGGCATCCGTTTTGGCCATGGCTTCAACCAAATCAGTTTGACGACTTAAAAATGCCGGCAACTGAATGATATCCGCCACTTCGGCTACAGGCGCCGCTTGATACGGCTCATGCACATCAGTAATGATCGGCACATTGAAATGCTTTTTAATGTCCGCTAACCACTCGATACCTTTTTCAAGACCTGGGCCACGGTAAGAATTCAAACTTGAACGGTTGGCTTTATCAAAACTGGCTTTAAACACATATGGAATATCCAAACGTGTGCAGATTTCAACATAAGTTTCTGCAATTTCAAAAGCCAAGTCTTTAGACTCGAGTACGTTCATGCCGCCGAATAGTACAAATGGCAAATGATTTGCCATTTGTATATCGCCTAAACGTACAATTTCTTGTGGTTTTAATTGTGACATTTAAACATTCCTAGTTATGCAAAACACCAATTACTTGGCTTTTTGGTACTGCTGTTTCGCAGCATCAATGAAGCTTGCAAATAATGGATGACCATCACGTGGTGAGCTGGTAAATTCTGGGTGGAATTGTACCGCAACGAACCAAGGATGTGCAGGAATTTCAACCGTTTCCACCAAGCGTTGAATCGGTGAATAACCTGAAATCTTCATGCCTTTTTCTTCTAAAGCAGGAATAAAACGGTTGTTCATTTCATAACGATGACGGTGACGTTCAATGATTTCTGTTGAACCATAAACTTCCGCTGTTTTTGTGCCCGCAACCAATTCAGATTTTTGAGCACCTAGACGCATAGTACCGCCAAGGTCAGAATCTGCAGAGCGTTGTTGTACTTCACCGCGCTCATCTAACCATTCAGTGATTAAACCAATTAAAGGTGATTTAGTTGAACGGTTAAATTCAGTAGAGGTTGCATCAGAAATACCTGCCACATTACGTGCATATTCAATCACAGCCAGTTGCATACCTAAGCAAATGCCTAAAAATGGCACACCATTTTCACGTGCGAATTTAATCGCTTGCATTTTGCCTTCGGTACCACGTTCACCAAAACCACCTGGCACTAAGATGGCATCAGCATCTTTTAAGACTTCTGCTGCATCTTGGCTTTCTAGCTCTTCAGCATTCACGTAATCGATTTGGACTTTAACGCGGTTTTGAATACCCGCATGCAGTAACGCTTCGTTGACAGATTTATAGGCATCTGGCAGTTCAACGTATTTACCCACCATCGCCACACGTACTGTGTATTCAGGATTCAGTAAAGCTTCTACGACGTTATCCCAGTCTGTTAGATCAGCTTCTGGAAGATCGTTGTAGCCAAAACGTTCACAGATTAAATCATCAACGTTTTGTTCATAGAATGTACGTGGAATTTGGTAAATCGTACGCGCATCTTTACATACCACAACAGCACGCGCTTCAACGTTAGTAAATAACGCAATTTTACGTGTCGTATCAGCATCAACATCATGCTCAGTACGGCAGATTAAGATATCTGGCTGAATACCAATCGACAACAACTCTTTCACAGAATGCTGTGTTGGTTTAGTTTTTAATTCTGCTGCTGACTTAATGTATGGGAGTAAGGTTAAGTGCATCAGCATCGTGCGCTTGTGACCAAGTTCAACCATCAGCTGACGTACAGATTCCATGAATGGGAGAGATTCAATGTCACCTACTGTACCGCCGATTTCCACGATCGCAACGTCATAGCCTTCGCCTGCGCGAAGTACACGTTCTTTAATGTTATCAGTGATATGTGGAATAACTTGAACAGTACCGCCAAGGTAATCACCACGACGCTCTTTGTTCAATACATCTTGGTACACGCGGCCAGATGTAAAGTTATTTAACTTGGTCATTTTCGCACGACGTAGGAAACGTTCGTAGTAACCCAAGTCTAAGTCAGTTTCTGCACCATCCTCTGTGACAAAAACTTCACCATGTTGGAATGGGCTCATTGTCCCTGGATCGACATTAATGTATGGATCCATTTTGACCATGGTCACTTTTAAACCACGGGCTTCTAAAAGTGCAGCAACTGAAGCAGCTGAAATACCTTTACCTAGTGATGAAACTACACCACCAGTCACGAAAATAAAATGGGTCATTGGGTTTCTCGTACAATCGAGCCTAAATCGGCCTGCAATGTTGCGCAATTTTACTTTACTCTGCACCAATAAAGCAAAGTCATTGTGCATCAATTCATGGAACAATAAACAATTGGTTATTGTATCAGCAATTGCGATAAAAATTTAGCTTATCTTTTGATGATTTTTCTATTGCTTTTTATGGTTATAATATGTTTGTCCATCTAACGCGTTATTTTGTGCAGTTATGAATAAGAAAATTTTAATCTGTGGTGCAATTGCAACTAGCCTTTTATTAAGTGCATGTGTCAAGAAAGAAACTCCCGCTGAAGAAGAGACGCGTGCCGAAGCACCAACGACTCAACCGAAAGCTGAAGCTAAATTTGAAAACTTAAGCCCAACTGAGCCAGAGCAGCCAGCGCCAGCTGCTGAAGCAGCCAAACCTGCAACTGCGCCACAAAAAGTAGAAGTGATTCGCGAAGAAACACCAAACACCACGACTGAAATCCGTCGTGAAACTCGCCCAGCACCTGCTGAGCCAAAACCACAAGTGACTACGCCTAAAGCTGAAGCGCCTAAAGCTGAGCCAAAACCACAAGTGACTACGCCTAAAGCTGAAGCACCTAAAGCTGAGCCAAAAGCAGAGGTGCCTAAGACTGAGGCGCCACGCAGTACAAATACACAATCACAAGATGATGCAGTTGCAGCAGCGATTGCCGCTGCCACGCCAGCGCTGGATTAAGCTGCTTGTAGATTTAAAAACCCAGCTTGTCTGGGTTTTTTTGTCTGTATGAGACTGGCATAGTGACGGAAATAATCCGCAATCACACAGCTCGCCCAAGAGTTGGTTTTAATTAAGCCTTGATAAAAAACACAATGACTGCCCTTGGTTGTTGTCACAATTAAAACATTTGGCATATTGATAAGCACTTGTTTATGTGGCACTAAATTATCGATCCTGCAAATCGGATCGTCTTCAGCGTTAAGTACCACCAAGGGTATTTGGATATCTTGCATCACATAAATAGGATTTACTGCTTTGGCATAGCTTTGGTAATCATGAAACCCAGCCATTTTAAAATAACATTGTTCAAACTCGGCCAAGGTTTTCGCTTGCAATAGCGTTTCTAAATTGGTCCATTGCCAAGTACTACTATAGGGCTGTATAAATGCCTTAACTAATTTTTTGGTCATCAACTTGCTATAAATAGGATGAACACGTGCAAAACCTTGTTCGCTATCATAGCCTGGACTTAAAGCAAAAGCCGCTTTAAATGGTGCTTTCTTGCCCATTTCACCTAAATAGCGCACCAATAAGCCGGTGCCTGCCGATGAGCCCACAGCATATAAATCTGACTGAGAATATACGGTTTGAATATGCTGGATTTGCTCTGCTAAGTCTTCTGTGGAACCCAAAATATTAATTTTTGGCACGGTTAACGGTAATTTGCCATGGCCACGGCGCAAACACAAGGCAATCCGCCAACCGGTATAGTGATGTAAATCCTGTACCAATTCACGCATGGTTTCAGCTGTACCTGTTAAAGTATGCATCAGTACAATAGTCGGAGTAGTTGGACTTAACTGTTGACCATACCAGGCAATGGCTGTAATGCCGCCATCTTGCATGGTCAATTGTTCAACGGCATCATATTCTAGATGAATACGATGGCGTTTAAATAAATCAAAATACAACATTTGCGCATGTGGATTTGCAAGCCACAGCGTTGGACAATATTTTTTTTGTAGAGATTTCAGTTCAGGAACCAATTGGGCAAAGATACCCTGTGGATGATAGGATAAACTGGGTGTAGCCGCACCTGCCCAGTGCTCTATACAAGCGGCCAAGCGATGACTTAATTTTTGTAATCTTAACATCGTATACTCCTTCTTGGCTGGTGTCGTTTTATGTGGGTCTTGTTGTTATCGTCGGCTCCATCTGCCTCAACAATTTTTTCTTTTCGTCTACAATCAGGCTCTGAAAGCTCACAATTAAATTAAGCAGCCTTTCATGACTTATGCTGAATTTATCCATCAAATTCAAGTGCAATCTTGTAGAGCTTAATTTTCTACTGCGCCGCGTGGTGCCGCCCTTGATATGGAGCTTTGCAGAGCATGCATAGTCCTGATTTAAGATAAAAAACCTGAAGGTCAAGCAGCAAGTGCTCAACCTAGTGCTTATCAGTGATGTATATTCTTATAAGCTAGCAGCCAAATAAGCCCCGTCGGCAATCGCACGTTTGGCATCTAATTCTCCTGCAAGTTTCGCGCCACCAATCAAATGCACCTGCTGACCTGCTGCCACTAATTCGTCATATAAAGGGGTATAAGACTCTTGCCCTGCGCAAATGACAATATGATCGACATCTAATAAAATCTGTTGTTCACCTACACTAATATGCAAACCGCTATCATCAATTTTATCGTATTGCACCGCATTCAACATTTGTACATTACGCTGCTTCAAACCGCTACGATGAATCCAGCCAGTGGTTTTACCTAAACCTGAGCCGACGCTACTGGCTTTACGCTGTAATAAGAAGATGTCACGCACTGCAGGCTTTGGCTGTGCCAGCTTTAAACCTCCCTCATATTGGTATTTCGGGTCAATCCCCCACTCATCATAAAACTTTTGTGGATCTAAACTGCTGCTTTCGCCGCTATGGCTTAGATATTCAGCGGTATCAAAACCAATCCCCCCTGCACCAATAATGGCCACACGTTGCCCCACAGCAACGCGCTCTTTTAAAACCTGTAAATAACTGAGTACTTTTTCATGGTCAATACCCGGAATATCGAGTTGCCGTGGTTCAACACCAGTCGCCAGCACGATCTCATCAAATTGATGATCAATCAGCTCTTGGACTTTAACTTGATAACCGAGCACCAATTTAATATTGGGCTGTAATTCTAACTGGCGTTTAAAGTAGCGAATGGTTTCATAAAATTCTTCTTTACCCGGGATGGTTTTGGCAATATTAAATTGTCCACCAATCTGAGCACTCGCTTCAAATAAAGTGACTGTATGACCGCGCTCTGCAGCATTTAAAGCAAAACTTAAACCCGCAGGTCCTGCCCCCACAACCGCAATATTTTTACTGTGTACAGCACTCTCCATGGGCAACTCTGTTTCATGACAGGCACGCGGATTGACCAAGCAGGACGTGAGCTTGCCGCTAAAAATATGATCTAAACAAGCTTGGTTACAACCAATACAGGTATTAATCTCATCACTACGATTTTGCTCTGCTTTGAGCATAAACTCAGCATCAGCCAAAAACGGGCGTGCCATAGAGACCAAATCAGCATGCCCTTGTGCCAGCACCTGCTCAGCCATGGCAGGCGTATTAATCCGATTTGAGGTCACCAGTGGAATCTTGACTGCACTTTTGACTTTTTGCGTGACCCAAGTAAAAGCTGCGCGGGGCACTTTAGTGGCAATGGTGGGAATCCGTGCTTCATGCCAACCAATGCCGGTGTTAATAATAGTAGCGCCTGCAGATTCGATGGCTTTGGCCAATTGCGTCACTTCCGCCAAGGTCGAGCCACCTTCAACCAAATCGAGCATGGATAAACGATAAATAATAATAAAATTTTCACCCACTGCTTGGCGGGTACGACGCACAATTTCCACTGCAAAACGGATGCGATTCATATAACTACCGCCCCACGCATCATCCCGATGATTAGTACGTTTGGTAATAAACTGATTAATTAAATAGCCTTCAGAGCCCATAATTTCCACACCGTCATAACCCGCGTATTGGGCTAATTTCGCACATTCGACAAAATCAGTAATGGTCTGCTCAATTTCCACAGGTGTTAATGCATGTGGAATCACAGGATTAATCGGTGCGGCAATCGCTGAGGGTGCAACGGCTTGGTTTTGATGCGAATAACGTCCGGTATGCAAAATCTGTAAGGCAATTTTACCTCCTGCCGCATGCACTGCTTGAGTGACAATTTTATGCGGCTCTGCTTCTGCAAGTGTACTGAGCTTACTCGCACCTGCGCGGGTTAAACCTGCACTATTGGGTGCAATACCGCCTGTAACAATTAAACCAACACCACCACGCGCGCGTTCAGCATAAAATGCTGCCATACGCTGATGACCATTGGGCGCTTCTTCTAAACCCACATGCATAGAACCCATAATCACGCGGTTTTTTAAGGTCGTAAAGCCTAAATCTAATGGGGTAAATAAGTGCGGATAAACTGTCATAGCGAGCTCCTTGCAGACATTTTTAGTTTTATACAACTCTGCCCTCGTTTATAAACGTGATCGCTTTTTTATGCAACATGTTGCATAATTTTAGACAGCTTTAAAAATGACTGAGGCGTCCAATGTCCCTTGCACATGTATTACTCACCAGTTTATTAGAAAAACCCAGTAGTGGCATTGAATTGGCACGGCGTTTTGACCATTCGATGGGCTATTTTTGGAGTGCGACGCATCAGCAAATTTATCGTGAATTAAAAAATATGCTAGAGCAAGGCTGGATTAGCACCCAAGCCCAGCCCGATCTAAAACAAAAAATTTATCAAGTTGAAGCCCAAGGGCGCGAAGCCTTAGCAGCATGGATGCTTGAGCACAGTGCCCCCGCGCAATTACGTGAAGATTTAATGGTGCGTTTACGTGCCGAAGCACAGCTTAACTCGCAAGCTTTAATGTCTGAGTTACAAAAACATCTCGTTGAGCATCAAAACCGCCTTCAGACCTATCAAGCGATTTTTGCTAAAGATTTTTCCAATGCTGATCCATCTCATCGACAGCAATATATTCATCGTATGATTTTGCAATTGGGTCTAGATTTAGAACAAAGCTGGGTGACTTGGTTAAAGCAACTGATATACGGTTTAGGTCAATATAAACCAGAGGATATCCATGATGCGCCTTAAAATGTCAGATGGCTCGCTCCTCTTTGTACGTGAATTTGGACACGGTCAACCTGTATTGGTGCTGTCAGGACTTGGCATGACCAGCCAGCAATGGTTGCCCTTTGTGTATCCCTTTAGAAAGAATTTTCGTTTTATTATTCCAGATTGGCGTGGTTTTGGTGGCTCGAAACAAGCCAAAATTCCACGCCTAGATGCCATTTCTAGCCATTGGCAAGACTTAAACAGTATTTGCCAACAATTAAAATTGGATGATGTACGCGTCATTGCCTATTCGATGGGTGCTACCACTGCCATGTATGGCATGCAATATGCTGATTTTTCTAGCAAGATCAGCCACTATTTACATATTGACCAAAGCCCGTGTATTAAAAATCGACCTGATTGGCAATACGGTTTATATGGCGCGCAACAAACCCAATATTTGGCCTGTTTAAGCCAGTTAAGAGCGACTTTACAGGATTATACTGCGCTAGAGCATATGCCATACGCACAGCAACAACAGCTTTTTAATGCATGGCAGACGCTACTGGCCTTTCAAGGTTCTCATCGCCTGTTGTTGCAAGGTTTAAAACAGCTCAATCGATTCCCACAACTTGCTGCTTATACTTTAGCGCTTAAAAATTTACAGATGATGGCATGGTATTTAGACAGTTATATTGGGCATGATCTAGATTTGCGCCCCAGTTTGCACACACTGAATTGTCCAATGACATGGCTGAGTGGTCAAAAATCAACGTTGTATCCGATTCTTGGGCAACAGTTATTAGCACAAAAATTAAAAGCGACGCATGTAATCTTGCCTAAATCTGGCCATGCGCCGCTGATCTCTGAACCTTTAGCGTTTTATCAAACGCTAGGTCGGTTTCTTATGCCTTAAGCCACTGTTGCTATTGCTGTGGGCAACGTTTCAATAATGCCAGCATCTTGTAATTGTTGCAGTTGTTTAGGGGTATAAAACTCACTGAGCACTTGCTCGGTGTGTTCACCCAATTGTGGCGGTGCATGACGATATTCAACGGGAGTATCCGATAGTTTCATCGGTGAGCCAATGACCTTAAAATCGGGATTTAAGGCATGTGGCAGATTAACCACCAAACCACGATGTTGAATTTGCGGTTCAGCTAAAGCATCTTCAATGGAGTTAATCACGCCAACAGGCACTTTCACTGCATGAATTTGACTGACCCAATGCGCGGCATTATGCTGTACAAAGTAGTCGCTGAGTAAACCGACCAATTCACCGCGATGTTTAACTCGATCTTGATTGCGCTGAAATTTTGGATTGTCTAAAAGCTCAGGCAAGCCAATCGCAAGGCACAAGTCTTTAAATTGTTTATCATTACCGCAAGCAATAATAAATTCTTTGTCTTTAGCCATAAAAGTTTGGTACGGCACAATATTGGGATGATGATTACCCATGCGCACTGGAGATTTGCCACTGCTTAAATAGTTCATACCTTGATTGGCAAGGCTTGCTACCTGCACATCCAATAACGACATATCAATATATTGCCCACATCCAGTATGCTGGCGTGCCAATAATGCCGCTTGAATCGCAATGGTCGAATACAAACCAGTTTGTAAATCTACCACTGCCACCCCAACCTTTTGTGCACCTGCACCTGGTAAACCGTCTTTTTCACCAGTAATGCTCATTAAGCCTGACATGCCTTGAATAATAAAGTCATAGCCTGGTTCATCAGCACGCGGGCCATCTTGACCAAATCCGGTAATGGAGCAATAGACTAAATTTGGATTTAATTCACTTAAGCTCGCGTAATCTAAGCCATACTTGGCCAATGAACCCGTTTTGTAGTTTTCAATCACCACATCTGCGGTTTTGGCAATGTCACGAATAATCTCTTGCCCTTGCAGTGAGGCAATGTCCACCGCCACAGAGTATTTATTGCGGTTGGCACATTGATAATAACCCGATTCACGCGTGGCTTGACCTTGGGCATTATTCATCCACGGCGGACCCCACATGCGGGTGTCATCTCCCACACGCGGTCGTTCAATTTTAATCACCTCTGCGCCAAGATCGGCTAAAATTTGCCCACACCACGGCCCTGCCAAAACACGGCTTAAATCCAATACTCGAATGCCTTGTAATGCACCCATGCTTTATTCCTCCAAGGTCAGCTGTAATGACCTGATATTATTTGTTAGCTGTGGCAGCCACGCTTGGGGTTGTTGCTGTTGTTGCTTCTGATTCAGCATCCGTATCCACCTTAACAAGGCTCGATTGCTGTGGGTCATATTGACGTTCACGAATAAACAGCCCCGGAATCACACCTGCAATAAAATAAGCTGTTCCCATCACAATAAACGCCATCCCAAATGAGCTACCTGCTGCAATCATGCCAATGGTGGCTGGCGCAATTGCTGCACCTAAACGGCCCATGTTATATGCGCCACCAATAGCGGTACCACGCACATCCGTTGAGAAGCTTTCAGCCATGTAGGTTGCGTTGACGCCATAAGGAATCCCGTATAAGAAACCAAAGGTAATCAGTAAATAGGCAATGTTATCTGGAGTATTAAAGAAGATAATCACGGGTAAAAAGGCGGCGGTACTTACTGTACCAAATACAAAGGTGACTCGACGACCCAATTTGTCAGCAGCATAACCCGCTAAAATTTTGCCTAAAATCATGGCGGTATATGCACCCACCATATAGCCGGTTAAAGACTTAAAGTTCATATTCAGTTCGGTTTCAAGATACATCGGCATCCAGTTATTGACGCCGTAGTAACCAAACTGTAAGAACGCGGCTGTGCCCATCCACAATAAAAACATTTTACGATGCTGATTGTGCCCAAAAATGCGTTTATAAATACTTTCAGACGGTGCTTTACTGACTTGAGTATTACTTGCGTCTAAGCTTAGGCTATTACCCTGTAATTGTTGGATTTTAGCTTCTTGCCATGCCGCAGGTTCAGGAACCAAACGCATAAAGAACAGTGCAAATGCCGCAGGAATAATGGTCACGTAAAACAGCATACGCCAGCCATGATCTGGAATAATCGCGCCTGCCATTAAGGTTGCCACAATATAGCCGACCGTTTGACCTGTTTGCAGTGTCCCTAACACCGTGGTGCGGTATTTGGTTGGAACATATTCTGCCATTAAAGTATTACAAGCCATATACAATGAGCCTAAACCAAAGGCACCAATAAAACGTAGCACCATGAATTGCTCATAGCTTTGGGTAAAACCTAAAATACAGGTCATGATCGAGAAAAACACCACCGACCATGCAATGGTACGCACCCGACCAAACTTATCACAGGCCCAACCACCCGAAATACCGCCCAGTGCCATACCTGCAAGTGAGGCACTGCCAAGCATCCCCGCTTCAAAGGTCGATAAACCAAATTCTGCTTTTAAACTACTTAAACTAAAGGACAAAAGCATGATATCTACGCCATCGATCACTAAGGATACGAAGGCAAAAATAAACGCCAGTTTCCAGGTATTTTTATTAATTTTATGTGCAGTGCCGAGATTAGACGGCAGTTTTACAGTTGAATCCATATGCTGTTCCCTCATTTTCCCAAATGAGTTATCTTGGTCAGTTTAAGGTCTCCATGACCTCATATAGTTATAGATCACTGCCAAGATTAACTTTTTTATGGTTGCATGAACCTAAGAGCGCGCTAAAAAGCGCGCCCGTTTTTGATGATTATTCAATATTTTAGTTTGAGAATGCGGCAATACCAGTTTGCGCACGACCTAAAATTAAGGCATGTACATCATGGGTACCTTCATAGGTATTTACGACTTCAAGATTGACTAAGTGACGTGCCACGCCAAACTCATCACTAATGCCGTTACCCCCCATCATGTCACGTGCGAGTCGTGCAATATCTAAGGCCTTACCACAGTTATTACGTTTAATCAGTGATGTACCTTCAACCGCAGCAATGCCTTCATCTTTCATACGACCAAAACGTAATGCCGCTTGTAAACCTAAGGCAATTTCAGTTTGCATATCAGCCAGTTTCTTTTGAATCAACTGATTAGCAGCCAATGGACGACCAAATTGTTTACGATCCATGGTGTATTGATGTGCAGTATGCCAGCAGAACTCAGCCGCACCCATCGCACCCCAAGCAATACCGTAACGTGCGCTATTTAGACACGTAAATGGCCCTTTTAAACCACGTACTTCTGGGAAGGCATTTTCTTCAGGCACAAACACGTTATCCATCACAATTTCACCGGTGATTGAGGCACGTAAACCCACTTTGCCATGAATGGCAGGTGCCGATAAACCTTCCCATCCTTTTTCTAAAATAAAGCCGCGAATATCACCCACATTGCCTGCTTCAGACACTTCTTTAGCCCACACCACAAATACATCGGCAATTGGACTGTTGGTGATCCACATTTTTGCGCCACTTAAACGATAACCGCCTTCAACTTTTTTAGCACGCGTAATCATGCTGCCCGGATCGGAACCATGATCTGGCTCAGTTAAACCAAAGCAACCAATATATTCACCTGTGGCAAGTTTTGGTAAATACTTTTGCTTTTGCTCTTCTGAACCAAATTCGTTAATCGGCACCATCACCAATGAACTTTGTACACTGGCCATCGAACGGTAGCCTGAATCGACATACTCAATTTCACGCGCCACTAAGCCATAGCTCACGTAGTTTAAACCTGCACCGCCATACACTTCTGGAATGGTTGGGCCTAATAAACCCAATTCACCCATTTCACGAAAAATTGAAGCATCGGTTTTTTCATGGCGGAATTGCTCTAAAACACGCGGTTGTAAACGATCTTGGCAATAGGCATGTGCCGTATCGCGAATCATACGTTCTTCTTCTGTGAGCTGCTGTTCAATTAAAAATGGATCCTGCCAGTCAAATTGAACTTTAGGTTTTTTGGTATTGAGCATTTGATTCATTGCGTCCTCTGCCTTTTTGATCATGTTTTGATTATTTGAGTTGATCGTAGAGCAAAAGTCCAAGCTGGCGCAAACGATAATTTTGCATACAGATATGCAAAAAGCACATACCTTATACACATTATCCGCTATTATTGCCTAAAAATTAGACCAATATGCATATCTTCACGTGAGAACACACCATGCGCCGCCAAATTCCTCCTTTACAAAGTCTGCTGTGTTTTAGTGCTTCGGCACGTCATTTAAGCTATACCCATGCAGCGCAAGAACTGTTTATGAGCCAAAGCGCAGTATCTAGACAGATTCAACAACTCGAGGAATTTTTAAATTTAAATTTATTCCATC
The DNA here is from genome assembly GCF_059515805.1 of Acinetobacter sp. CY05. Classification (NCBI taxonomy): domain Bacteria; kingdom Pseudomonadati; phylum Pseudomonadota; class Gammaproteobacteria; order Moraxellales; family Moraxellaceae; genus Acinetobacter; species Acinetobacter sp. CY05. The sequence continues at coordinate 88,375 of NZ_JCAKMW010000010.1, forward strand.
GCACGCGACATGGTGTTGAACTCACCCCTGCGGGGCAGCAGTATTATCAAGCTATTCAACCTTATTTAGAGGGACTCGAACGCGCCACCTTAGATGTGATGTCACACAAAGGTTTAGGTGGCACCCTAAAAATTGGCGTTGTTCCCACCTTTGCCACGCGTTGGTTATTACCAAAATTGCATGAATTTAATCAGTTACATCCTGAAATCACCATTCATTTAGAAACCAGCACCAAACCATTTTTATTTCATGACAATATTTTTGATGCTGCGATTTATGCAGGTACGCCAGAGCAAGTACAGCGCTGGCCGGGAACGCAAAGCCACTTTTTAATGCCTGAAGATGTGATTGCCGTGTGTTCGCCACGTTTAATTCAGCAATATTTCCCCAATTTACCCCCCGATGCCGATAAAAGCTATGATCTAAAGCCCGAGCAACTGCGCCAATTACCCTTATTACAACAAACTACGCGTCCGAGCATTTGGCAAGAATGGCTACAAAGTGCAGGTGTTTCATATCCCAATCCTTATGATGGTCAGCGCCATGAACTGTTTTCCATGCTGGCCGTTGCCGCTACCCATGGCATGGGCGTTGCCCTTATTCCGCAAATGCTATTAGAAAAAGAACTCAGTGATGGCAGCTTAGTCATTGCTTCCAAACATCAACTACAAGGCAGCCGTAGTTATTATGTGATGCATTCTGACAGCGATTTATCGCCTTTATTGGCAAAATTTGTACAATGGTTAAAAACGGTAGTGAGTACAACGGTATGAAAAAATTAGTGGTGTTTTCAGGTGCAGGCATGAGTGCCGAAAGCGGCATTCAAACCTTTCGTGATAGTGATGGCTTATGGGAGCAGCATCGAGTCGAAGATGTAGCAACGCCTGAAGCTTGGGCTAAAAATCCACAACTTGTACAGCGCTTTTATAATGCACGGCGCAAAAATATCTTAGCGGCCAAGCCTAATGCTGCGCATCACATCATTGCCGAATTAGAACAAGATTTTGATGTACAAGTGATCACGCAAAATATTGATGACTTGCATGAACGTGCTGGCAGCAGCAAAGTGCTGCATTTGCATGGCAATATCCGTTTGGCGAAAAGTTCTGACCCCAAAGCGCGTGATGATCAGGAACTCTATCCCATTATTGGTGATGCTTTAGATTTAAACACCGACAAATGTCCTCAAGGCTATCCGCTGCGTCCACACGTAGTGTGGTTTGGCGAGGCGGTACCTGCCTATAGTGAAGCCGAACGCTTAGTACAACAAGCGGATATTTTTGTGGTGATTGGCACCAGCTTACAAGTCTATCCTGTGGCAGGCTTAGTTCATTGCATTTCAGCCACTGCACAAGCCTACTATATTGACCCGCAAGCCAAGCTACAGCATTTACCACAGCAGTATCAAAAAATTGCCTTAACAGCGAGTCAAGGTTTACAGCAACTCCAGCAGTTGCTGCTAAAATCATCACTTATTTAATCTGGACGTTATCCAATGTCGCATCAAACTGACGGATTAAGTCTTTAACTACAGGCTCATTTTGCAGCAGTTCCACAGCGCGCTGCTGTGCCAATTGTTTACGCTGCGCCTGTAAGTGATATGGGGTCGTGGTAGTTAGATCTTGATATTTGACACTAAAGCGGGTTTTTGGCCATGTCGCATGCAATGCTTGCTCTAAATGGCTTTGCAACGATGTCAGCAATTGTTCATATTGCGGTGCAATAACAAATACACTCTGCGCATTAATCTGACCTTGCATGAGGCCATGCTGTGCCAATTCTTGCAGCGCTGGACTTAAATCCGATTCTCTAAACCAATATTCCCATTTTTCCAGTGTCCATTCTCCGCTTAAATCCTGAACAGGCACTTGGAGAATATCTTGTGGCATCTGTGTGCTATGACTTACTACTGCCATTGGTGGAACGAACTCTACAGCTGGCGCTACTGCAAATAAATCATCTACAGCTTGATTATCTGTTGTATCAGCAACTTCAGATAAATCAGCAGGTTCTGCAGCATCTACTGTTAGGTCTTGTATTTGAGCTGCTGCATTGTCTAAAAAGAAGATATCTTCAGGCAAGGTGCTGTCTATGCTGGACGTTTCACCTAAATCAAAATCGAGTAGCTCATTATTGGCAGCAAAGACCACTTGATCGGCATTGAATTCAGGCGTTTCGCTCAATGGCTCTACAGCTTCTACAGCTTCTACAGCTTCTACAGCTTCTACAGCTTCTACAGCTTCTACAGCTTCTACAGCTTCTACAGCTTCTACAGCTTCTACAGCTTCTACAGCTTCTACAGCTTCTACAGCTTCTACAGCAAGCGTCGCAGGTTCATCGACGGTTGCAAGCGCCGTAGTTGTGTTTGGTGTCTGGCTGAGCAGCACTTCATGTGGCTGCATGGGACGAAATGCCAATAAACGCAAAATACACATTTCAAAGCCTTGCTCTTGGGTCACTGCCCACTGCAAATCGGCACGGCCTTTACAGGCAATTTGATAATATAACTGTAAATCTGGCGCACTGATTAATTTGGAAATCTGTGTAATTTTTTGATTAATTTCGTTGCTATATTTCAGGCTTAAATCAGGTAAATATTGTAATAGTGCCAGTTCATGTAAGGTCGAAATCAACTGATCCAACACCAAAGATACATCTAATGCCTGCTGTCTAAATTGCAATAACAATTGACTAACACGCGCAGGTTTATTTTGATGAATCGCCAGCAATAAATCATAGATAATGGTACGGTCAATTAAGCCGAGCATTTCTTTGACATCTTGATGACGAATTGCCCCTTGACCATAGGCAATCGCTTGATCGGTTAACGACAATGCATCACGCAATGAACCTTGTGCAGATTCAGCAATTTGCCAAATCGCATCTTGGTCAGACTGAATGGTTTCGCGAGTTAAGATATCAGTTAAATGATCGGTAATTTCATCTACCGCAAGTGGTCGCAAGGTAAATTGCAAACAACGTGAAATCACGGTAATCGGTAATTTTTGCGGATCTGTGGTGGCAAATAAGAATTTAACGTGTTCAGGCGGTTCTTCTAAAGTTTTGAGTAAAGCATTAAACGAGTGCGTCGAGAGCATATGCACTTCGTCAATTAAATACACCTTAAAACGTCCTTGCGTTGGTGCATACGGTACGTTATCGAGTAATTCACGCGTGTCTTCAACTTTGGTACGTGATGCTGCATCAATTTCAATCAGGTCAATAAAACGTCCTTCATTGACCGCCACACAGGTTGGACATACTTCACACGGCGTTGAGGTCACACCAGTTTCGCAGTTTAAGCATTTGGCTAAAATACGGGCAATGGTGGTTTTACCTACCCCACGCGTTCCGGTAAATAAATAAGCATGATGCAGACGACCACGTTCTAAAGCGCTGGTTAAAGCACGTGAGACATGGTTTTGACCGACCAATTCATTAAAATTACGCGGACGATATTTACGCGCGAGTACCTGATACATGTATGCTCCTTATTGCAAGCATTAGCATACTGTTTTTTTAGTCATTAGTGAATCAGGCCACGTCATTTGCTCAGCAATCAACGATAAAAAAGGATGATCATTGATCATCCTGATAAGCACTTTAAATCAACTGCTTTGCGTAGCTTGCTCAAGTAAGAAATCATCACTCGCGGCATAGCCATTACCAGTCACATCTTCACGAATTTCTAAAACTTTATGTGCAGTATCAACAATCAATAAATTACGGGTTTTGACATTCAGCAATTCTAGCTCGGTCTGGTCGGCATCACGAAAACGCATCATACCGGTTAAAGTTTCAACTGCATTATGACCACTTAAACTTTCACGCACTAAGGTATAACTCATATCTTGATTTAAAGTTAAATCCACCGCCATCCCTGGGCAGTCAGGACAACGTGAGATACAGCCCAAGCACGGCGTCGTGCCTTGATACGTGCCCACCCACTGTGCCTGTTGTACTTTTTGCTCCATGGCTACGCTTTGCTGCTGTGGGCTACTCGTATCCTGACAACCACCCAACACCACCACACTGGTGGCAAATAAAGGAATAAGAATCGGCTTTTTCATGCTGCATTACCACTTAAAATCACTCTGGCAAAATAGCATATTCACAGAAAAAATCACCCTTTAAATGCGCTATAGCGTACTGACAACCCCCACCAAATGCGGTTTATGATCTTGGGTATTACGCAGTAAAAACTCGATTTTGCCGTTTTCAGCCGTCAATAATTCAACCCGTGAAGGCAAATAAATCGGCAATTTAAAATCAACCCAAGCACGGTAGGCTTCAGGCAAATCTAAACGTGATAACACCTGTGCCTTACTCCACATACCATGGGCAATCGCACGTTTAAAACCAAAGGCTTTGGCAGTGAAACGATGCAAATGAATTAAATTAAAATCCCCTGAATTTAACGCATATTGACGACCCGTATTTTCTGCCACCTGCCATTCATCTTTAAGCAAATAAACTGGCTGAGCTGTGCTTTTCGTTTTTTCTAGCGTACTGCCCTTTTGTTTAGATAAATAACGGCTCACACCACACATCACGATTTGATTAGCCACTTTGACCTCAGTGATAAAATCAAATACGACGCCTTTTTCATGCGCAGATAACTCACCTAAACGACATGACAAGCTAAAATGCTCATCGGCCAAAATGACACGTTTTTGTTCGATTTCGTTGGCCACATGCACCAAACCTAAGGCTTGAAAAGGAAACTCAGGCAAACTCATCATTTGCATCTGTAAGCTTTGTGACAGCACAGCAAAATATAAAGCCGGCACGTGCTGATTCTGGGCAAAACCCGTCAGCGCCTGATATTTGGCCAAATGCTGGCTGTCTAGACGCAAATCATCTACCACATAATGTAATGCGGGTAGCGACTGTGCTTTAGGTTTTTTTTGAATTAAACCCTGAATGATTTTAGGATAGGCCAAATAGGGTTTTGGCAAATGCTGAAAATGACGCGTTAACATATGAATAGTCCTTTAAATTTTTAAGCACCCAGTACGCTTTGTCCACAAACTCGAAGTACATTGCCATTTAAGCCACCCGATGCAGGACTGGCAAAAAATGCAATCGCTTCTGCCACATCTACAGGTAAACCGCCTTGACTCATAGAGTTCATGCGACGCCCTGCTTCACGAATGGCAAAGGGAATGGCTGCAGTCATTTGGGTTTCAATAAAACCTGGTGCTACAGCATTAATGGTGATTCCTTGCGTTAGGGTTGGCGCGCTATATTTCACTACACCAATCACGCCGGCTTTGGAAGTGGCATAGTTACTTTGCCCCATATTACCTGCAATCCCAGAAATAGAAGAGACACAGATAATTCGACCTTGCGCTCGAATCGCATTTTGCGCCAATAAGGCAGTATTAATGCGTTCAATACTGGATAAATTAATATTTAAAACTAAATCCCAAGCCTCAGCTTTCATATTGGCTAAAGTTTTATCACGGGTAATGCCAGCGTTATGCACCACGATATCTAAACCACCCTGCGCTGCTGCCGCTTGAATAATTTCTTCGCTGGCCTGTTCGCTGGTAATATCTACGGTTAAGATTGATCCTTGAATCCGACTCGCCACCCGTTCTAAATCTGCCTGCTGCGCCGCCACATCTAAACAAATTACATGTGCGCCATCACGTGCCAACACTTCTGCAATCGCTGCGCCAATGCCACGACTCGCACCAGTGACTAAAGCGGTTTTACCTGCCAAAGGTTGCTCCCAATCAAGTTGTTGTGCTTGCGCTTTTTGCACTTTTAACACTTGACCCGAGATATAAGCTGAACGCGCTGACAAAACAAACCTTAAACTCGATTCGAGCTGCTCGGCTGCGTCAGGTGCAGCATAAATCAGCTGAGCAGTAATGCCCTTTTTTAATTCTTTGCCCAGTGACTTAACAAAGCCTTCTAAAGCACGTTGAGCAATGGCCTGTGAGACAGTTGTGGCATGCTCAGGATCAATTCCTAGCACCACCACCCGTCCAGATGCCGAAACTTGACGCAGCACTGGATGGAAAAAATCATACAGTTGCTTGAGTTGTTGACTGTTTTGAATCCCTGAAGCATCAAACACCAAGGCTTTAAATTTTGATTCTTTATCACCTGCGTTAAAAGCGCCTAAGTTTAAGCCTGCTGTTGCGGCTTGTTGCTGCAATTGAGGATTATTGCCTGCATAGCTATTGGCATGAATATTATTCAGCACTTGCGCAATAGCGGGTGTCAATGTGCTGTTATTGGCTACCCCTAAAAGTAGAGCCCCTTTTAATACTGGTGTGGCACTGCTAAAGCGCTCCAATACATGTGGATGAGGTAAACCTAAATTTTTAATGACAAATTTACCAATAGGAGAATGGGAAAAATTTTGATATTGATCAGTCATGGTTATTATCTCGCATCAAATATAAGTTGAATTGATCTTTTGTTTATAGAGATATTAAACACTTATCAGGCAAAAGATCTATGTTTTTCACTGCGATGATACGTGAGTTTACAATTTGATGACTTGACCTTGTCACAAAATCCGCTGTCAATCTAGTCAATCCCCTTTGCTTTAGAGTATGTTAAGGTCAAGACTGAACAACAAAAAGCACAGCAATCATAATCATATTGATTTTTGTTATTTGCACCACCCCATTTTAGGACGAGAATTTATGACCCAAAATACTATTCGCCGTGTGGCTATTTTAGGCGGTAATCGCATTCCTTTTGCCCGTTCTAACGGCGCTTATTTTCAAGCCAGCAATATTGACATGCTCACCGCCGCGTTAAATGGTTTGGTCGAGCGTTTTCATTTACAAGGTCAACGTTTAGGTGAAGTGGCGGCCGGTGCAGTGCTCAAACATAGCCGTGACTTTAATATGACCCGCGAGTGTGTCTTAAACACCAAGCTTGCTCCTGAAACGCCAGCTTATGATTTACAGCAAGCGTGTGGCACAGGCTTACAAGCGGCGTTTCAAGTGGCCAATAAAATTGCTTTAGGTCAAATTGATGTCGGCATCGCAGGTGGTGTGGATACCACATCCGATGCGCCTATTGCCTTAGGCGATGGGTTACGTAAAGTCTTATTAGAACTCAACATCGCCAAAACTGCCAAAGCACGCTTACAAGCTTTAGCCAAACTTAATGTCAAAGATTTAATGGATGCCCCGCGTAATGGTGAGCCGCGTACAGGCTTATCTATGGGTGATCATCAAGCTTTAACCACCTTAGAATGGGGCATTTCGCGTGAAGCGCAAGATGAGCTGGCTGCCAGCTCCCATCAAAAAATGCATGCAGCCTATGAAGCAGGCTTTTTTGACGATTTGATGACGCCATTTTTAGGTTTACAACGTGACAATAATTTACGCCCTGATTCTAGCATAGAAAAGTTAGCCAAACTCAAACCTGCTTTTGGTAAAGGCGATGCGCGCACCATGACCGCAGGTAACTCAACACCCCTGACCGATGGCGCGTCTTGTGTGTTATTGGCCTCAGAAGAATGGGCCAAAGCCAATGGGCATGAAATTTTAGCCTATTTAAGCTTTAGCGAAACTGCAGCGGTGGATTTTATTCATAAAAAAGAAGGGCTTTTAATGGCACCGGCCTACGCTGTGCCCCGTATGCTACAGCGTGCCAATTTAAACCTACAAGATTTTGATTTTTATGAAATTCATGAGGCATTTGCTGCACAGGTACTTTCAACCTTAAAAGCCTGGGAAGATCCGAATTTCTGTAAAAATCGCTTAGGTTTGGATGCGCCACTCGGTGCAATTGACCGCACTAAGCTTAATGTCAATGGCTCATCACTCGCTGCCGGTCATCCTTTTGCAGCTACAGGTGGGCGTATTTTAGCCACCGCTGCCAAATTAGTGCATCAAAAAGGTTCAGGGCGTGCCTTAATTTCAATTTGTGCTGCCGGTGGTCAAGGTGTTACCGCCATTATCGAAAAATAAACAGCAATAGCACCCCACGGGGTGCTTTTTTAATGCTTGTATTCAGGGCGATCCCCTAAACGCGCTTCTATATAGTCATAACACCACTGAAAAATAAAGGTATACAGCAAAATACATAAAGTCATGGAAAAATCGAGCACCACCGCTTGCCATAGACCAATGTTAAGTGCATAAGCCACCATCGGAATGGTGGCCAACATCAAACCGCCTTCAAAACCAATCGCATGCAATATTCTAACCTTAATGGTGCGTTGCAACTGATGCTTGGCTTCAAACTGTTCAAACCAATGGTTAAACACCATATTCCATAACATTGATGTTAGCGCCATCGCCACACCTACTCCCCCAGTCACCTCCATCGGCATATCAAAAATAATACTGAGCGCGATGGCAATGATCACCAATAAAATACCTTCATAGCTCACAGCATGAATAATTCGACGCTTAGATAACCACATATTTCCACGCAAATGTTTTAAATTGAAAGCATCATATGTGTTAAATATTGATAAATAAAATCAGATTCTTTCAATTGTATTGATAGGTAGCACATGAATTTAAATCAAGAGCAACTGACAATTTTTAAAGTGGTGATGGAGTATGGTTCTTTTTCCGCTGCGGCACGGCATTTAGGCAAAGTGCCTTCTACGGTGAGTATGGCGATCAGCAATTTAGAACTTGATTTAAATTTAAAGCTATTTGAACGCCTTGGCCGTGAACCTCAACCTACCTTAGCCGCACAAGAATTGTATGCCAAAGCACGCCAATTACTGGCAGATATGCAAGCATGGCAACAACATGCTTTAGCATTGAGTCAAGGCTTAGAAGCAGAGCTAAATATTGTAGTGGTGTCAGAATTACAATATAGCAGTTGGCCAGTCTATGTCGCGCACGTGGCCAAAGCTTTTCCAAGCTTAAAAATTAATATTTTAAATGCCCCACAAGAGGATGCTTTAGGTTTACTCAAAGCACAGCGGGCCCAATTGGCTTTTATGTTTGAGCGTGAACATTTAAACAGTGACGAACAATTTATTGAAGTTGAACAACAAACCTTGGTGGCCGTAGCAGCCAAGCAACATCTATTGGCCCAACAAGCACAGGTGGGCTTAACCGACTTACAACAGCACCGACAAATTGTTGTGGCAAGTCGTGAACGCGATTTAGTTCCGGAATTAAGTTTTTCGAGCCAAGCGTGGCATACTGATCATCATGACTCAGCATGTCGTTTGATTTTACAAGGCTTGGGTTGGGGCGTGTTGCCATTACAAATGCTCAAAGAAAATCCTTATTTGGCCGAGCAGCTGCAGATTTTGGCCCTCCATGACTTTACGCCACAGTTTACCTATTTTATGGACTTAGTTTGGCGACGCGATCAAGCTCTTGGACAAGCTGCACAATTTTTAATCCAATATTTGCAAAATCACAGGAAAAATCAAGTTGAATAAGCCCAATTGCCCTGTTCAGCACTTGGCAATAGGGCTTTATTTGCTATATAACACTACTACAGGGTCATTAAATAAAGAATTACAGCAATGAAAGCAAACGCCTTAACGCAATTAAAACAATTCACTACCATCGTTGCCGATAGCGGCGATTTAAACGCGATTGCACAGTTGCGCCCACTCGATGCCACCACCAATCCATCTTTGATTACCGCTGCAGCAAGGCAAGCTGAAAACCGTGCCCTCATTGAGAGTGCCTTTACTCAAGCACGTGCTGAAGGCTATCAAGATGATGCCTTAATTGAACGCAGTATTGATATTTTAACGGTCAAACTCGGCGTAGAAATTTTAAAACTGATTGATGGCCGCGTCTCTACCGAAGTCGATGCCGCATTGTCTTATGACACCCAAGCCACAATTGCCAAGGCCAAAGAATTATTGGCGCTGTATCAAGATTATGGCATTGCCCAAGAACGTATTTTAATTAAAATTGCCTCCACTTGGGAAGGCATCCAAGCGGCACGGGTTTTGGAAGCTGAAGGGATTCATTGTAATTTGACTTTACTGTTTGGTTTAAGCCAAGCACGTGCCTGTGCCGATGCACAGGTTACTTTGATTTCACCCTTTGTAGGACGAATTTTAGATTGGTACAAAAAAGCTGAAGGAGTTGATGCATATCCCATTAGTCAAGACCCGGGTGTACTCTCTGTTAAACAAATTTACCAATATTACAAACAACATGGCATTAAAACCGAAGTGATGGGCGCGAGTTTCCGCAGTATCGAACAAGTATTAGGCCTTGCGGGTTGTGATTTACTGACCATCGCACCTAATTTATTGCAACAACTCGAACACAGTGAAATCCAAGTCATTCGTCAGCTTTCGCCTGAGCATGCAGCACCGCATCAAAATCATCAAGTGGTGTTGGATGAAGCCACTTTTAAAGCCGAAGTTGAGCGTGATTTGATGGCCAGTCAATTATTGCAAGGTGGTATTGAGGGTTTTATTCAAGCACGCCAGCAACTGCATCAATTATTAGCCACAGCTGTAGCACAGGCAGAAATTTCTGCTTAAACATTAAAGGCTAAGCACACGCTATTGAGCCGATGTTGTTATAATCAGCATCGGCTTTTTCATGGATCTGTCACGTGCTCGGGATTACTGATTTACCCACCTATATCATTGGCACCACGTTAATCGTATTATTACCGGGGCCAAACTCCTTATATGTGATGTCTGTGGCTTCACGTTATGGCATTAAAGTCGGTTATCAAAGCGCGTTTGGCGTGTATATGGGCGATTTAATTTTAATTTTGCTTACCGCTTTGGGGGCGGCCTCTTTATTACACCATTTGCCCTGGTTATTTACCATTTTAAAAATCGTTGGTGCGGTATATTTAAGTTATTTGGGCATTAAATTATTAATGGCCGCCAAACACAGCTGGCAATCTCCGCCCTCAGTACAAGCACAACGTAGCACACAACAACATATTGATCAGCTGAGTCCGTTTCGCACCGCTTTAACCATCAGTATTTTAAATCCAAAAGCCATTTTATTTTACTTGTCCTTTTTTGTGCAATTTGTTGATCCGGCTTACCCTTATCCTGCCTTGACCTTTACTGCTCTGGCGGTGATTTTGCAATGTATTAGCATGTCCTATTTAAGTGTGCTGATTTTCTCTGGAGCAAAATTATCTGGCTATTTTGCCCATCGTTATCGCTTTACTGCGCTGTGTGTTGCCTCCGTGGGAGTTTTGTTTTGCGGTTTTGGATTAAAACTGGCTACATCAACCTTATAAAAGTAGTAAGTGAAAAAAAACAGCGTATGATGCTTAAAACTTAAGCATCTTTATATTCTCTATGCATCATTTACTGCGTGATTTTTCTGTGCCTGCTGCCTTTGCAGGCTTTATTACTTGTTTGGTGGGCATTAGCGTATCGGCTGTATTGGTCATTCAAACTGCACAACTATTAGGTGCTAACCAAGCCCAAATTAGCTCATGGTTTTGGGCTTTATGTTTGGGTATTGGGCTGTCTGGATTATTGTTGTCATGGAAGTTTAAATATCCTGTTGCGACCTCATGGTCAACTGCGGGTCTAGCCATGATTTTGGCCACGGCTTCTGGTTATAGTTTAGCGGAGGCGATCGGTGCCTTTATCGTCTGTGGTGTATTAACTGCTATTTTAGGATTTTCTGGCATTTTTGGCCGTCTTTTGGCTTTTATTCCCAGCACTCTAACCGCTGCCATGCTAGGCGGCGTTTTGCTTAAATTTGGCGTACAACTCTTTAGCAGTTTAAATGACAATCTCGGATTCATTTTAGGGTTACTGGCCATTTATGTCATTAGTAAACGACTGATGCCGCGTTATAGTATTGTCGTAACGGTCTTAGCTGCCATGATGACATGTGCATTGTTTATGCCATTTGATCTTGCTCCACTGCATTGGAGCATCACTAGCCCAGTGTGGATGGCACCTGAGTTTAATCTGGCAGCAATCTTAGGCTTAGCGTTGCCCTTATTGGTGATTAATATGGCATCACAATATTTACCTGGTATTGCCATTATTCAAGCTTATGGCTATCAACCACATGTCAAACATCTGATTGGTTGGACAGGAACCGTGCAAACCCTTTTGGCACCTTTTGGCTGTTTCTCTGTAAATACTGCGGCCATTAGCGCAGCCATTAGCCTTGACGACCAAGCACATCCTGATCCAAAGCGGCGCTATATTGCTGGGATGAGTTCAGGGCTGTGTTATATCATTGTGGGGATTTTTGCTGCCACTTTAACGCAAGCCCTACTGAGCTTTCCAAGCTTACTCATTAGCGCCATTGCAGGTAGTGCGCTATTGGGTACCATCAGCCACAACATTACGCTGGCTTTTAGTGAACCTGAGCATCGCGAAGCGGCCCTAATTACCTTTTTAATGAGCGCATCAGGCATACAATTTTTAAATATTGGTGCTGCCTTTTGGGGTTTATTATTAGGTTTAGTGGTCACTACAATTTTAAATCATAAAAAAGCAGCTTAAGCTGCTTTTTTATGGGCTATAGGTGTTGATAAACGCCAAGGTCTTTTTAAATGTAGCTTGGCTAGCATGTTGATTTAAAAAGAATTGATATTCATGTAACAACCATTCTTTTGAATCTGGATAAAATACCGCATCTACCGCAATATTTTTTGCCTCTAGTGCCCTGACAAAAGGTAGCGATTGGCTCTTGGTTAAAAAGTCTTTATTGCCGCCACTGATCAATACAGGCGGATAATCGGCTGTGAGATGCTCAATTGGAGACAATTGTTTTAAAAAATCCCGATCACGGCGCTTTTGCCCGGTATAAGCCTCCACCAATTGATACACGCCCCATTCCACCACGCGTATTTCATCGGGTGCTGTATCCACAAAGGCATTTAAGTCATAAATACCACAGTGCAAAATCAAGCCTTTTACATCACTACGCGGTGTTTTTAGTTTTAGCTGAGCAGCTTGAGCAAAGTCAGAATTGCTGAGCAATGCTGCATAATGACTGGCCAAATTGGCTCCGGCCGAATCGCCGGCCAAATACAACTGCGTTGCATCTACATGTAAACTCACCGCATTTTGGCGGATAAATTCTAAAGCTTGATCAATTTGTTGTAATTGCGTGGGATAAATATAGCGCGGTGCCAATTGGTACTCCACAGCAATCACATTATAACCCGCTGCCGCTAAGCGCTTAAAATATCCACGTGCATGTTGTTTAGAACCAGAAATCCAGCCACCCCCATGAATCCACACAATCGTCGGCTTTGCAGCTTGTGCATAGACATGCTTTGCTTGATACAGATCAAGATGTAAATCCGGCTGAACCTGATAAGCAATATTATGTTTAACCAGTACATCTTGTGGTGCACCACGATCCATTAAACCTTGCTGCATTTTAGTGGTCACATTAAAGGCTTTGGCAATCACTTGACTCGATTGCGGACTTTGACAACCCGCTAGAGTCAAGCCCACTGCTAGCGCCAATGCCTGAGCGTATATTTTCATCATCAATGGAGTAGACTTTTTTAGCTTTTATAGCGCCATTAAAGCATAAAAACACTGCAATATTAAGGGTTTAAAATTTGATTATTTTAGTTGGATTTCTCCAATTTAAAAATAAGCTAATACACTGAATTTACAAATATTTTTAGCTCTTTTATTGTATATATATCCACAATATGCTATGTATAAATTATACCCAATAACGATAAATGTATCAGGAGCAATTCCATGTCTTACCAACATATTTTAGTCCCTGTGGATGGTTCTGAAATTTCTTTTTCTGCTGTCAAACATGCCGCTCAAATTGCTCAAGCTTTTCATGCCAAGCTGACTTTAATTAGCTTAATTGCCGAAGATCCTTTTACAGGCGTAGATTTTTATTATTCTGCGGCCATTATGAAAGAATATTTTATTGAAGCAGAAGCCAATGCAAAAAAAGCCTTAGCTGAGGCACTCAACCTTGCTGCTGACATCGGTGCCAACGCCGAATCTAAAATTGTCAAAGGTGCCGTATCAGCAGAAGGCATTGTGGCCAGTGCCCATGAATTACAAGCTGATTTAATTGTCATGGGCTCACATGGGCGTAAAGGCTTCCAAAAATTCTTCTTAGGTAGCTTTGCTCAAGATGTATTGGCAAGCTCTGAGTTACCTGTACTTGTGATTAAAGCGTAAGAGGCCGTGATGAGCCAATCCTATCAACATATTTTGGTGGCCATGGATGAATCTCCGATCTCTTATGCTGCCGTCGAACAGGCTAAACTTTTAGCGCTGGATTTAAATGCACAAATCACTATTATGAGCGTGATTGCGGTCGACCCTTTTGTGGGTGTGGATTTTTATAAAGTCGCACCTGCCATTACTGACTACTTTATGCAAGCAGAAAGTAATGCCCAAAATCGGCTCAATGAAATTCAAGCCAGCTTAGCAAATGACAATCTTCGTGTTCAGGTTAAATTAATTCGCGGCGTCTCACCATCTGAAGGCATTATTCATGTGGCCGATGAAGTTGGCGCCGATTTAATTATGATGGGCTCACATGGGCGCCAAGGTTTTCAAAAACTCATGCTCGGGAGTGTGGCACACAATGTGCTGACCCAATCTCCCATTCCCGTCTTGATTGTCAAAGCCTAAAGCCAAGATCCCCTGTCTAGTCAGGGGATCTTTTGAAATGCCTCATCAAAACATTGCTGCAAACATTGTTGGTCTAGCTTTAGGCTTAAATGTGCTAAAGCGCGCTCTAGTATTTCTTGAGCTTGAACTGCTGCCGCTTGTTGTAAACCGACTTCGGGTGCATATTGGGCAATTAAAGCCAAACACTTGATTAAGCGCTGATTGATTTCTAAATTATTGACCGAATCACGTGCAATCGGAGCAAAAACACTGTCAATCCATTCCGCTTCATCCAAAGGCACAATACTTAAATGCTCAAATTCTGGCAATTCTTCTTCTAAAGCTTGGGTATCAAGGATCACTCGCGTTAAAGCATTTAAAACGCTAATCGCGGTGGCAGGATCATTAATTGAGGCTGACATAGCACGTTGCCCTACCTCACTCATGACCAATAAACCTAAGCGTGGGTCTTGTTCATAACGACGGTTTTGTTCTAATAGCACACATGCCATCAGCTGTTGTTGCAGCTTATGCATACTGTCCTGATCTAATGGATTAACACGATAGACCTGTAAAATCGTTTGTTGGAGGGCCACAAATTTACCCGGACGTGCGGCAATATGCACATGTAGTTGTTGCTCAGCTGCAATGTGGTTTAGTGTCTGTAAGTCAATATCACAAATATATGCGGTAACTGGACTCAGCACTTCAAAATCAGCTTGCCTTGTGGGTCCTGCATGGATTGCGCCTAAATTGGGCTGGGCCCGATAACGCGCTAAACTGCTGGTTGCTACATCTTCAATACGCTGAATAGCATCCCCTAAAGAACCCAGTTGCGATAAAGTATGTACCCAACGAATCAGAGTAAAGATGATATACATCAGCACTAAAATGGTACTAATAAATAAAATAAAACGCCCTTGTACCCCGTAGTATTCTAAACTCAAAGCAATTTTTGCAATCACAGAATAAATAAACGCGGCAATAAAAGAAGCAATCGCAATACGCGCAGTCCCATCTGCCATAATTAGCAAACGCGCACGTGGTGTGGCACTGTTTGAACTCGATGCCAAGGCCGACACCATAATAGATAAAGAAAATGTGGTGACAGCCAACATACTCGAAGCAATAATATTGAGTAAATCGGATAAGGTATCCACTGAAATATTGGGTACTGCATCACTTGCAAACAAATACACGCCTAATTTGGCAATTAAAGAAAAGACGACTGCAAACACAGCACCAAGGGTTGGATGTACCCATAAGCTTTTGGCAGGATTAGCGAGAATTAATTTAATTTTATGCAACATATCTTGCTCATTTTTATATTAATTTTTAAGCAACATAGCATAAAAAAAGCCCGTTTAAAAACGGGCTTCTTCGCTTTAAGCGATTAAACGCTGAGCATACTGTTTAAAGTTTCAGTCACGTTCTTAGATTTTACCAAAGGTTTGAGTGCTTCAAGTTCCGCTTGCACTTGGCTGCGCTGTGGTTCGGCTAAGGTATACCAACGTGATAATACTTGTAATAAGCGTGAACCCACAATCGGGTTTTTCTCATCTAAGTATTTAGCCAAATTGACAAAATGCGCTACACCAAAACTCCAAGTATTCACAGGATTACTGTTTAAGCCACCCGATACCGCGCGAATACGATTGGGTACCGCCAAATCATAATCAGGATGTTCGGTTAAATAAGCAATGGTGTCTGCTGTGGCTTTCGGATGTGCAGCTTGAATCATAAACCATTGATCCATCGACAAGGCTTCATCTTTAAAGCGTGTATAGAAATCTTCTAAGGCAGCCTTGGCTTGTGGTGCATCATTCCATACCAAGACTTTTAACGCGCCTAAACGCTCAGACATGTTATGAGTATTTTGATATTGCTGTTCGGCAAGGCTAAAGACCGCCTCGTCACCTTGGCGTGCCATGAAGCTCAGCATAATATTTTTGAGCGCACGCGTACCCATGGCTTGCGAAAAATCATGTTGCTGCGCTGGATCTAAGCTTAAATAGGTGTCTTTACAGAATGCACCCAACTCACGCGCTAAAGTATTCAATAACGCTTCACGTTGTTCTTGTACTATAGCTGGGTTGTAATCATGATCAATGCGACTACCTAAATAGCCTTCACTTGGTACATCAAATAAACGGGATGCCAACAGTGGGTCTTTAGCAATCACCTGTGGAATGCTGTTTTGCATGGCTTGAATGTAGATGCTGGCGTCATGACCATTTAATAAAATACGTTCAAGCAAGGTTTGGGTCGCTTGCCATTGGTTAAAACCGTTGGTTTCATACTGTAATAAGAACGCTAGGTCTTGATCTGAATAGTTAAATTCGAGATTGACCGGCGCAGAGAAATTACGTAGTAAAGACACCACAGGTTCTGCTGTCACCGCTTTAAATTCGATGGTTGCTTCATCTCTATCAAATAAATACACGCCATCTTTGACGCCATTTTCAAATAATGCGTCAGAATTTAAGGTCAGTTGTTCACCTGTTGCGGCATCAAAGAGTGCCAATGCCACAGGAATTGGCACTGCTTTTAAATTTGGATATTTAGCATGTGCTTTTAAGCTTTGTTTAAAACGTAAGGTATAGGTTTGTGCGTCTGCATTATACTCACCTTTGGCTTCAAGCTTTGGTGTACCCGGTTGGTTATACCAGGTCAAGAATGCAGATAAATCAACGCCTGAACCCGCAGTCAATGCTGCTACCCAATCTTCAACCGTCACCGCTTGACCGTCATGACGTTTAAAGTATTCATCTGTGCCGGCACGAAATTTTTCTTTGCCCAAAAGCGTTGCCATCATGCGGTTAATCTCCGCACCTTTTTCATACACAGTTGCGGTATAGAAGTTATTAATTTCTACAAAATGATCTGGACGTGGTGGGTGTGACAATGGCCCTGAATCTTCAGGGAATTGGTGCGCTTTTAATACGGCCACATCATCAATACGTTGTACCGCAGCTGATTGTAAATCTTCTGAGAAAGACTGATCACGGAATACCGTTAAACCCTCTTTTAAACACAACTGGAACCAATCGCGGCAGGTAATCCGGTTACCGGTCCAGTTATGGAAATATTCATGCGCAATCACCGATTGCACACGCATAATCGCAGCATCGGTGGTAAATTCTTCATCTGCCAAAACACATGAGGTATTAAAGATATTCAGACCTTTATTTTCCATGGCCCCCATATTAAACGCAGAGGTTGCCACAATCATATAATTGTCTAAATCATAAGGACGACCATAATGCTCTTCATCCCAACGCATCGAATGCTTAAGCGCTTGCATAGCAATATGACATTTTGGAATGTCTTTTTCTTCGGCATAAATTTCTAAAGCCACATCACGGCCTTCAGAAGTCACATAACGATCTTTTAAAACCGCCAAATCACCAATCACACAAGCAAATAAATAAGCCGGTTTTTTGGTTGGATCTTGCCATGTGGCAAAGTGACGATTCTCACCAACTTCACCCTTTTCAATTAAGTTACCATTGGCAAGCAATACAGGGAATTTTTTATCTGCTTCCACACGCGTGGTAAAGACTGACAATACATCAGGACGGTCTGGATAAAACGTGATTTTACGAAAACCTTCAGGTTCATTTTGTGTGACAAATAAATCTGCTGCTGCTTGGTATAAACCTTCAAGCTGGGTATTACTTTCAGGATGAATCAACACCACCGTTTCAATCAAAGCTTGATCGGGTGCATTGCTAATCACCAGTTGTTCTGCATCGAGTTGATAGGCATCAGAAGTCAATGCTGTACCGTTTACACAAACCGATTCTAAAGTTAAATCACGTCCAAGCAGTACTAAATCGCCCGCCGTTTGACGTTGCATCATCAGCTTAGCAGTGACTCTAGTATGTTCGGCAAACACCTGAATATTTAGATCGACTGAATCGACTAAAAAGCTTGGTTTTTGGTAGTCTTTTAAATAGATCGTTTGGTCTGCTTCGACCACTGGATTTGCCGCAATATTCATATAATCTTCATCCTATCTACAGATTTTTATGTGCTTTTACTCGATGATACGTCAAGTGCTACGCGCTGTGTGGGTTTTATGTCTAAGTTTTTATATGGGTTGCTTTACAGGGTTTTCAATTGCTTGTGTAAAAATTGCGGCACAATCGTGTAGTGGATAAACAATCCTGCATTAGATCAAAGTCATGTTTAAATTATACTCAGGCAATTGAGTGGAGTGTGCCGCTTGGCAGCGCAGTACACGTTAAAATCTGTGTATAATTGGCTTAAGTTCTTATGCGTTTGCGACTGATGAGTTTAAATATTTTACGTAAAAGTTTGGACGACAGCGCCTTTTGCCCGTTGTGTCAGGCAGCCATGTATTGGATTGATGCCGAACAATTTGACCAAGATCTTAATTTTCATGAATGTAGCCATTGTCAACATCGCCTGTTTCAAGAGCCACAGCATAGCTGCCATTGTGACAGTTGCTTAGGCGAACGTAAAAAAGCCATGCGCGCCACCCGTTTGCAAGAAACCCGTAAAAGCCAAGGTCGGCGTAAAGATGTGGTTGAACTCGAATTACATCAACTTAAATTTATAGAAAAACTATTTTTGCTGGCCGTGCTCGATCCACAGGTACAAGAACATACCAAACATGATGAATATATTCATTGGGATGAAATTAAATTTCAAAATATTAGCCCCAATTTCTTATTTCAAAATGCCATTGTTAAACATTTGGTCAAACAGCATATTTTAGTAGATCCCGATGCCAATACTGACAGCGAGCGCTATTATTTAAATCTGCGTTTAGATGGGTATTCTGAACCAAGCTTATTTAGTGTGACTCAGCAACTCCGTCATTGGTTTTATCAGAATTTATCCTTAGGGATTCCATTTAAAAATAGCGAAGAAGTAAAAGACGCGATTTACTTATTGCTCTATCAAGATATTATTCAATTTACCCAAATGTATTGTCGCACTTGGGGCATTCAATTTGCTGGCAATCATAGTTTTCAAATGTTTTGCTACCGATTAATGGATAGTCTTGCCGTGGGGCAAATTTACTATTTGGTGCAAACCGCGCTGGAATATTTATATAAACAGCAGATTTTACAAACGCGTAACGACAATTTTATTAATACCAATATGCTGAAAAAAACCTTACAGCAATATCGTGAACGTGCTATTCGTGAATGCTGGGAAACCTCAACCTTACCCCGTCCGCCCAATTTGCCGTTAAGCCGTATGAGCAATATTCTATTTTTCCGCTTTTTAGGCTATGACGAGAGCATTTTTGTCCAACCGATGTGGCGCTCATGGAAAAAAATTGAACCGCGATTAAAATTCTATGCTGAAAAACGCTGTATGCACTGCGGCTCGAATGAACTGAGCGTCGATTATGATGCCGAAGATTATGTCACGCTCACTTGCCGTAAATGCAAGCATCAAGACCATTACTTTACCCAATAATTGAGCTTTGAATGACTGATCTAGAAAAAACAAAAATCGATAAACAGCAATTACTGCAAGAGGTGGTGGCTGCTTGGCAAAGTGTGCAACAACAGCAACCGCTAGTGCACTATATAAGCAATAGCGTGGCTGCCAATTATGCCGCTAACGTGGTTTTGGCTTGCGGTGCATCACCTGCTTTAATTGACAACCCCTATGAAGCCGAAAGTTTTATGACTATTGCAGGGGCTTTAAATATTAATTTAGGCACCCCGACCGAGCAACAAGTAGCAGCGATGCGCTTTGCAGCTAAAACTGCGCATGATTTAAATAAACCGTGGGTACTTGACCCAGTGGGTTATGGCGCAGTATTGGCTTGGCGCTCTAAAATTGTTGATGAATTACTTGCGTATCAACCCACGATTATTCGCGGCAATGGTTCAGAAATCAGTGCTTTAGCAGGTCAACAAACGGCCAGTAAAGGCGTGGATAGCACTTTAAGCAGTGTCGAAGTCTATCAGCAAGCCACAGTCTTGTTGGCACATAGTCAATGTATTGCCATTTCTGGCGAATCTGATTTTATTTTGTCTAAAGCCTTAAACTGCGTGATTCAAGTCAATGGTGGCTCTTATTTACAACCCAAAGTTACCGCTACAGGCTGTGCTTTAGGTGCACTCATTGCGGCTTATGCAGCTGTCACTACACCGACTATTGCTGCGCTGGCCGCACATGTGCATTTTGCCATTGCTGGCAAGCTAGCTTTTGCCAAATCACAAAGTGTCGGTTCATTTAATGTGGCTTTTTTAGATGAACTGTACAATTTAACTGCAGATAGCATTGTGCAGCATGCAGATATTGAGCTATTGGCAATTTAAGCTCGCCTTTTAGCAAAGCTTATGTTTTAATGCGCGCAGTATGAGATGAGCCTCTTACAGTATGCAGCTTAGATCTGTATACGACTAGCCCCTAACCATGGGGCTTTTTCATGTCTAAAATTAACACTACAGCAGGCAAAAGCGCTTTCGTTTCAGCTTAACCCAATATACTTAGAGTAAACTGAATGACAATCGCATTCACAATATCAATAAAAAATGCCCCAGTAAGCGGAATAATAAGAAAGGCTTTATGCGAAGGGCCATAGCTATTGGTGACTGCTTGAATATTGGCAATGGCAGTTGGGGTTGCCCCTAAGTTTACGCCACACTGTCCTGCACACAACACTGCTGCATCATAACTTTTACCCATCACTCTAAAAGTCACTAAATACATATATAGAGCTAAAACCAGTGTCTGTACCACCAAAATAAGCACTAAAGGTCCGGCCAAATCTGCCAATAACCAAAGCTGTAGAGACATAAGTGCCATGGCAAGAAACAGCGCCAATGAAGCATTGCCAAATACATCAATACAACGGTCAAACATTTCCACTTTAAGGCCATGTTCAAGTACGTTACGAAGAATCACCCCGCACATCAAGGCCCACACAAAACTAGGCAATTCAAACCATTGTCCTTTGGCAATCGTCGTCATGAAATAGGCAAAGCTAATGCATAATGCAAACATGCCTAAAGTTTTCACCGCATCATTAGCTGTAATTAAACGGGTTTTTTGTGGATACTCAAATGGTGCGGTTTGTGCAGCCGGTGGAATATCGGTTTGTGGGTGACTGGGTGAGATTTCTTCAGCCAATTGGTAACGACGGATTAAAAATTTAGCCACTGGCCCACCCATCATGCCGCCAATCACCAATCCAAAGGTAGCACTGGCCATGCCTAACACTACTGCGCCTTGTATGCCGTACTCTTGTTCAAAAATGCTTCCCCAAGCACCTGCTGTGCCATGCCCACCGGTTAGCGTCACTGAACCTGTAATCAGACCAATCAATGGATCTAAACCTAACAAGGTTGCTAAGCTAATACCAACCACGTTTTGTACCAGCACATATGCAATTACGCAGCCTAAAAATAAAATCAGGGCTTTACCGCCCTCTTTAAGTTTGACTAAACTGGCACTTAAACCTACAGAGGTAAAAAACATCAGCATAAAAACTTGCTGAATATTGGCATCAAAACTGACCGTCAGATTAAAAAATTTAAACAGAATATAGGTGATGACTGCAGCCACTAAACCACCTGCCACTGGTTCTGGAATATTGTAGCGCTTTAAAATGCTTATTTTATTGACCACCGTAAAGCCCACCAGCAACACCAATACAGCTGCTACAATGGTCAAGAATGCATCTAACTCATAATTCATATATGAACCACTTCTATAGTTATTTATATTGATTTTTATATAGATTTAATGCGGAAGTCAGCTAGAGAAATGTTACCTTGTCTGTGTGGTAGCATTTTTATACGTTAAAAAAATACTCAAATTTTTTAAGATTTGAGTATTGGATAAGGCGTTTATTTAGGTTTGATGTCATAGACCCAATTACGGGCTTGTTGGTCTGTTGTAGTTTCACAAACGTAGTAATCGTGATCCCATGAATCAGGATGGAAGATTTCTTTTTTGCTGTAGGTGACGTTTTTACCTTTTTCGACGCAGATAAAGCTGTCACCTTGGTCTTTAATTTGGGTTCCGTTTAGGAAACCACCAATACAGAGGAAACGGGATTGTTTAGGCATCGAAATATATATAATGATTGCTGAACAATTAATTTACCACGTCACATGTAGTATTCGCTATCAATTAATATTTCTGGCTCATCAACTTCCAATATCAATTCATTATTATCCTCATGTATGCGAATAGTTATCTCACTACGTTCAATATTAAAGTCTTCAAAATCTTTAGAATATTTTAATTCTAAATATAAAAAGCAATGACCACCCGATTTTTTAATATTAATATTTTCAGCCAAATGATCATCAATAAAAAAACGTCCTTCTCGTTCATAAGCAGTTATACAAAAATATTCATATCCTCTAAAATTCTGAGATCTAAAAATAATTTCAAATCCGTTATCAAAATTATTATTAACATATATTCGATCATAATTTTTTTTATTCTTTATATTCTTACCCATTAAATAATTGATAAAAGGCAAGATAATATCAGAACTATCATAACTATAAATTCTATTTAAAAAAGGATTATTATTTAACCATATGTTACCTAGAAATGCATTTTTATTATAATAAGAATATGCACATATTAATGGAAAAAAAAACTGTTTATCATTAGTTAATACAGATACTTTTTCAAAAATCTCAAATTTTTCTAATAACTTCTTAAAATTACTTTCATCATTATTTTCATCTTTTAATTGATAACAATAGACAACTAATATCAATAAAAAATCATTAGATATCTTTGATTTTATAACTCCGATATAAAACAAAAGATCATCATTTTTAAAAACTTCAGACTTACTATTAACTAAAATAAGAATTAAATATAAATCCCGAATTGATTCATCAGAAAATAGTGAATGATTCATTAATTCATATTTTGCATTTATAAGATTTAAATTTTTAATATCTTTCACAATACTATAGTTATTAGTATTTCTCTCAGAATTTATGAAACTCTCTAGCAAAATAAAAAATTTTCTATCAAAGTCATCTATATGCTCCTTTCTTTTATCTTTTTTATATGTCCTCCTAATATAATATAGTGCAACAATAGACCTCTTGCGAAAGTAAAAATCACCTCCATATAAATTTCATGAGATATCAGAAATTAAACCGTTTTTCAGATTCTGAATTCAAACGCTTAGTTGGCGTACCTCGACAAGTTTTTACTGAGATGGTAGAGGTTCTAGAAATAGCAGAATCACTCAAAAAGAAATCAGGTCGACCTCATACTTTAGATATAGAGGATCAGTTGTTATTAACTCTCAATTACTTACGCAACTATAGTACTCAACTGGAATTAGCGGCAAATTACCATATCGCTGAAAGTAATGTGAATCGAACCATTAA
>NZ_JCAKMW010000011.1:0-107069 GCF_059515805.1 Acinetobacter sp. CY05
TCCCTGCCAAAGGCAGACCACCCAAGTTAAGCCTGGAGGATCAGGTTCTGCTCTGTTTGAGCTATTGGCGGGAATACCGAACCTTATTTCACGTTGCGACGAGTTACGGGGTTTCAGAGCCCACAGCCTCAAGAATTGTCCGTCATGTTGAAGACTGCCTGATTCGGTCCAATCTTTTTAATTTACCTAAAGATTTACCCGAGGGCAAAGGCATAGACTGGAATGTGGTGATCGTGGATGCCACAGAAATTCCAATCCAAAGGCCTAAAAAAACAGAAGAAAAGCTATAGCGGCAAGAAAAAGACCCATACCTTTAAAGTACAGGCCATGATTCACTACAAGACTCAGCAAATTCTGAGTTTATGTACCAGTCGTGGTGCTGTACATGATTTCGAGCTCTTCAAACGCAATTTAAACCAGATTCCTTCAGGAGCCTTTGTTCTTGCAGATAAAGGTTATCAGGGGATTTATACTTTGTATCCCAATAGCCTGTTGCCCTTAAAAGCCAAAAGACGCTGTAAATTGGATCCTGAACTAAAAATCTATAATCAGGAAATCAATAAAAGAAGAATAGCAATTGAGCATGTATTTGGCAGCCTGAAAACCTTCAAGATCCTTGCGGAACGTTATCGCAATAGAGCTAAAAGACTTGGTTTGAGATTCAATCTAATTGCTGGAATTTATAACTTGGAGCTGAGTAAAAAATGATTTATGAAAGAGGTCTATTATCAATTATTACTTCAGTAAAAAACTTGTTGTGATCAGAGTTAGTTAATATTTCGACTGAGATTGGTAATAGTTTTCTTTTATTAATAAGTTCTAAACTATGACAAAGGCTATGAATTTCAGGGATATTAGTTACGGCTTGTCTAAAGTTTATAGTTAAGGGGTGACTAATTTTTTTGCCCATCAATTCTGAAAACGTTGCAAATATATTCACTCCCTCTGTTGATTTTGGTTTGGCTTGAACTTGACCACTTGTGCCTAATGGTAAATTTAGACCATGATGCTCATGTACTGTTTCAAGTTCAATTTTTTGATAAGAAAGAAAACACTTTACTAAATTAAGCATCCCATAATATAAGAGAGTTGCTCTGGTAGGAAGTAAAACACTGTTTGCTGCCTTATAGAATGATTCTGCAAGTGATGAAAAGTATAAAGCTCTTTCTAGAAAAGTTTTGTTTGGGTCTCTGCTTTTGGAAATTTTTTGCTGTAAATGTGAGTTGATGAGTGACCAAAGATCACTTGTTAATATTTGCTGATCACCAGCCTTAAGATTCGCAAAAGAAAAACGTAATTTATTATATCTAAATAAAGCTATTTCGCCTTTTTCTAATGATTTACTCATTTTCAGCTCAATTAAAAAACCCGCTATCAAAATAGCGGGTTTTTTAATCAATTACAATCTGTAACGATTAGTGCTGTAACACCGAAATATCAGCCACTTTGGTAAACAAGTCACGAAGCTGTGCAAGCATACGTAAACGGTTTGCTTTTAGGTTAGCATCATCAGCCATTACCATTACACCATCAAAGAACGCATCTACAGGCGCACGAAGTGCAGCAAGTGCAGACAACGCAGCAGTGTAGTCTTTCGCAGCAAATAACGGCTCAACCACAGGTGTAATTTTCGCAAGTTCAGCGAACAATGCTTTTTCAGCATCTTCAACTAAGTTTGCTTCAACTACAGAGCCTTCAGGTGCAGCTTCTTTGGCAAGAATGTTGGCAACACGCTTGTTTGCAGCAGCAAGAGCAGCAGCTTCAGGCAATGCACGGAAGTGATTAACCGCATTTACACGCTTGTCAAAATCAAGTGGAGATTTTGGCGACAACGCTTGAACCGCTTGAATCACATCAACCGCAACACCTTGGTCTTCGTATTTCGCACGGTAACGACCTTCTAGGAATGCAACAGCATCCGCCAAAGTCTTATCGTGGTCTTTCAATACATCGCCATACGCAGCAAGTGCAAGTTTGATGAGATCTTCAATTGATACATCTAGCTCGTTTTCAGTCACAAGACGTAAGATACCAATTGCAGAACGACGCAGTGCAAACGGGTCTTTAGAACCTGTCGGCGCTTGACCAATACCGAAAATACCCGTCAATGTATCTAAACGGTCAGCAAGGGCAATCGTTGTACCTGTTTTGGTTTTCGGTAAAACGTCACCTGCAAATTTAGGTAAATACTGCTCACCTAAAGACTCAGCAACTTCATCATTTTCGCCTTCAAGACGTGCGTAGTAAGTCCCCGCAATACCTTGAAGTTCTGGGAATTCACCCACGAGTTCAGAGGTTAAGTCACATTTCGCAAGAAGTGCCGCTTTTTCAGCGTCGGAAGCATTTGCACCTGTAATTGGCGCGAGTGCTACAGCGAGTTTCGCAATACGTTCAGACTTGTTCCAAAGCGTGCCCAATTCTGCTTGGAAGACCATGTTTGCAAGTTTCTCTTTACGAGATGCAAGCGGTTGTTTTTGGTCTTGTAAGAAGAAGAATTCAGCATCCGACAAACGTGGACGAACCACTTTCTCGTTACCTTCAATAATTTGTGTCGGGTCTTTCGACTCAATGTTTGACACAGTAATGAAGTACGGTTGAAGTTTATTGTCGCTGTTCACTAAGCAGAAGTACTTTTGGTTGTCCTGCATGGTGGTAATCAAAGCTTCTTGCGGTACAGCAAGGAAGCGTTCTTCAAAACTTGCACGAAGCGCAACAGGCCATTCAACCAATGCTGTCACTTCATCACGAAGATCAGCAGGTACAATCGCAATGGCATTGACTTCATCAGCAAGTGCTTTGACTTGACCGTCGATGATTGCTTGACGCTCTTCAAAAGAAGCCACCACGTAAGCTGCTTTTAACTTACTTAAGTATTCGTCAGCATGCGTTAAAGTGATTGCTTCAGGTGCATGGAAACGATGACCGAAAGTTACGTTTCCTGCTTTGTGATCTTGAATGGTTGCATCAACCACATCGTTGTCTTTAAGCAATACCACCCATTTTACAGGACGTACGAATTCAGTACGGCTAGCAGCTGAACGCATACGTTTTGCAATTGGTAAGTTATCAAGCGCAGTTTGTAAAATTTGCGGTAAAAGCACGTCTAGGCTTTGACCTTTCACATCTTTTAAGTAGCATACTTTTTCGACTTTACCCGCTTGGAAAGTCGATACTTGATCTACAGTGATGCCTTGACCACGCATAAAGCCTTCTAAAGCTTTGGTTGGATTGCCTTCAGCATCAAATGCTGCTTGTTTTGCAGGGCCATCAAAACGTTTTTGCGTGTCCGCTTGCGCGCCATCAACGTTGACAATTTTTAATGCCAAACGACGTGGAGCTGCGTAGGCTTCGATAGAATCGAATGCAAGACCTGCATCTTTTAAGCCCTTTACAGTTTCAGCTTGCAGCGCATCACGTAATTTTTTTAAGCTTTTTGGTGGAAGTTCTTCACAGCCTAATTCGAACAAAACGGTATGTTTAGACATTATTTGCTCTCCTTAGATTCAACTTTTGTTTCTGCTTCAACTTGTGCTTTTAATTGCGCCAAAACTTCGTCACGCAGTGCAGGTTCTGCCATAGGGAAACCAAGTTTCGCACGTGCTGCTACATAACTTGTAGCAATCGAACGTGCCAACGTACGTACACGTAAGATATAACGCTGACGTTCAGTCACTGAAATTGCACCGCGGGCATCAAGTAAGTTAAAGCTATGAGATGCTTTGATCACTTGCTCATACGCAGGAAGTGGAAGTTCCGCTTCGATTAAACGTGTCGCTTCAGCTTCATAGAAATCGAACAGTTCGAACATCTTGTCGACTGGTGCATATTCAAAGTTATAGGTTGATTGTTCAACTTCGTTTTGATGGAACACGTCACCGTACGTTACTGTACCAAATTGACCTTTGGTCCAAACCAAATCATATACAGAATCAACACCTTGCAAGTACATGGCAAGACGCTCTAAACCATACGTGATTTCGCCTGTGACTGGGTAGCATTCAACACCGCCAACTTGTTGGAAGTAAGTAAACTGCGTTACTTCCATACCGTTGAGCCATACTTCCCAACCAAGACCCCAAGCGCCCAGTGTTGGAGATTCCCAGTTGTCTTCTACGAAACGAATGTCGTGTACAAGTGGGTCAATACCAATCGCTTTTAATGAGTCTAGGTACAACTGTTGGATGTTGTCTGGGTTTGGCTTAAGCACCACTTGGAATTGGTAGTAGTGTTGCAAGCGGTTTGGGTTTTCGCCATAACGACCATCTTTCGGACGGCGTGATGGTTGCACGTATGCAGCGTTCCAAGTTTCAGGCCCAAGCGCACGTAAGAATGTCGCAGTGTGGAATGTCCCTGCGCCCATTTCCATGTCGTAAGGTTGTAATACAACGCAGCCTTGCTCGGCCCAGTAGTTTTGTAAGGCAAGAATTAAGCCTTGGAAGGTATCAATATGCGATATGGCGCGACTCATGGTCATCCACTTAAAATTAGAGAAAAATTGCCCTTAAGTATAAGGATTTTGCTAGACAGTGGCAAAGGTTTCCACTGAAAAGCCATCGTATCGCTTGAATGTGTAATGAGCTGTAGGAATAAAAAATCAAGATTGGTAATTTTATAATGTTATGTTATAACGTTTCAAAATTTAACAAGAAAGCAATTCTGAGGAAAATAGGCAACATTTACGTATGTTGGGGTTAGTGCTTGTCGCAGGTTTAGTTACAGCTTGTGGGGGTGGGGGCTCTTCACAGCAACAAGTGCAAGATGAAGGACAGCCACAGCCCAATTTAGCTTTAGGACATTTGGCTGTCGTGAGTCAGGAGAATGAGCGTGCCGCATTATCGCTTTATGATTTAAAGCAAAATAAAACGGTCTTTAATACGGCGTTAAAGCAATTGCCTTTGGCGCTGTATAGCAGCCCAAGCTATGGTTATGCGTTATTTATGGATCGTGTGGCAGGTGAGGTGAGTTTTGTGGCAGCAGGTTCGCAGCCTAAGATTTTAGACTATCGTTTATATGGCGCAGCCCCAACGCATTACCGTCAAATGAATGGGCAAGCGGCAGTGTTTTATGATGGCAGCGAGACTCAAAGCTCTAAATTTGATGTGTTTACTGACCAAGATATTGCCCAAGGTTTAGTGGCTTCACAGCGTCTACCATATAAGCATCATGGGGTAGCAGAACCACGTGGCAATATGGTGCTCAGTAGCTATTTAGCTGAAGGGGAAAC
Organism: Acinetobacter sp. CY05; assembly: GCF_059515805.1. Lineage (NCBI taxonomy): Bacteria > Pseudomonadati > Pseudomonadota > Gammaproteobacteria > Moraxellales > Moraxellaceae > Acinetobacter > Acinetobacter sp. CY05. The sequence continues at coordinate 5,225 of NZ_JCAKMW010000011.1, forward strand.
GCAGCTTAGCATGGTGAAAAGCTATGCCCAACATGGCGATCATTACCATGAAGAACAAACTTTAAGTCATGCCTGCCCAGGTCTACACGGTGCAGCATCTAATCAAAACTTTATTGCCTTTGGCTGCCAAGATGGAGTGCTGTTAGTCGAGCAACAAGGGCAACGCTTTATTGATACTAAAATTGCGACCCCAGTCCGTATTGGCACTTTACTCGGACATGAAAAAGTTAGTGATTTAGTTGCGTTAGCGTCAACACAACAAGAGCTGTTTATTGTTGATCCAGCCAACCAACAAGCCGATCTTGTGGCATGGACTGACCAACCACTAAAACGCTTAAAGCAAAGTTTTAGTAGTAGCGGAAAGTATTTTGTGATTTTGGATGATCAGGGCGGTCTATCTATTTTAGAGAGCAGCACATGGCAAGTGATGCATTACCTACCTGTATTCAGCAAAGCTACTGACTTAGCACAAACGCAATTGGCAATGCATGGTAGGCAAGATCATGTCTTTATGAATGATGCAGCAGCTAAGCAAATTATCCAGATAGATTTAACGACAGGCCAGATAGTGCAACGCATTCAGCTTGATGTTGTGCCAAAGCAAATTGCATGGTTAAAAAACTAAAGCTTATGACAAATAAAAAATGCTGCATAAAGCAGCATTTTTTATTGAGTTTTAATTTAGAAGCGACCTTTCATCCCTAAATTGACTTGGGTACGACTACTGTCACCATTCACATCTGCTAAATGACGCACATCGCTATACACATAGTATAAATTAGCCAATTGCGCTTGAATACCAAGACCGGCTTCAATAGAGCTTTCTTCATAACTTTCAGTTAGACGAATTTCTGAACCGTCGGTTAAAGACACTAAACTTAATTTATGATCAGGCGCAAATTCATGGCGATAGTTGAGTAAACCATAAACGCTCACTGGACGCTCTTTATAGTTAAAGCCATGATTCACTTGTGCACCGATACGCGCTAATACACTGCTAGTGCTGTCTGCAATGACGTTAGAATACGCATCTTGTGTATCACGATAGGTGGTATAGATATACGACAACTGGGCTTGCGGCTCAATTTTGGTTTGTTGACTTAAGTTAAAGGCACGACCTAACTCCAGCGATGTCGCACTTTGCCATGCTTCCCAAGTGAAATCAGGTTCTGCTTGCACTTCAATTGAATTTTCAATGTAATTCATCTGAGTGACCAGATCTAAATACAGATTATTGTTAAAGGTCGCTGTGTAGTAAGCACCAAAACCAAAACTATCGGTATCAATCGAACTGTTTTGATGGCCTAAACCTAATTTTAAGCGCTCGTTATCATAGGTTTTGGCGTTGGCATGAATGAAATGATTCATTAAACCAAAACGATGTTTGCTGTTGGCTTTATCAATGGCAAAGTGTTCTCCACCTAACTGATAACCCATGCTGTATTGGTTGTAGTCAAACTGTGTGTTGCCATTTTTATCAACGCTGTTGCCGAGTAAACGACCCCACGTGGTTTTATAGTTGGCATCAGGTTCATAAGGACTACCAATTCGTTGATATAGGCTGCCAATTGTACTGAGGCCTGTTTCAATGTTAGATGATAGGGTTGAAATATAATTACCAATCCCAGCACGGTAGGTGCTGTATAAATACCAGTCGCCATCATTTGGATCGGCAGGGCTATTTTGTAGTAAGTTATACTCAAAGGCATTGACTTTAATTGGACCATTGGCTAAAGCAAACTGTGCATTTGATTCGCCATCGACATCAATCACTTTAATGCCTTGTTGAGTATAGGCACCTTGTCCACCTACATTTTCAACATGAACCAAAGCATTGCCTTGCGTATTGCCTTGAATGGCAAGAACGTCGGTTATGCTCTTGTCATCACCCAATATGGTTTGAATCAGGATATTGGAATTGGCTTGACCGATATAGTCATCCGTTAAGGTTAAACGACCAAAATCACGGCCATTAGGATCAATAAATGAACCAGCGTGCCCTGTAAGTAATCCACCGACAAAACCTTGACCGCTTAAAGTTGCTTTATCTAATACATTTAAAGCTTGGTTGTTGAGTAAGCCATCAACACGTAGTGTACCTTGATCTACATTAGTTACGCCTGCAAAATCTTGGCTTTGACCAGTAATGTGCTGGGTACCTGTACCAACTTTGTTATAACCACCTTGACCAGTAAATTGGCCTGCAAAGCTGGTATCGTTGGCTGTACCTGCGGTTAGCACTGTGTTACCAGTGTAAACTGTACCGGCACTACTGCTTAAATCTTGAATTTGTGTGGCTTTGTCAGTGATTTTACTCACATCAAACACAGCATCTTCATGGGCCAAATGTACGCCTGAACTATGTTGTAGATCACCGCCTTGAGCCAAGGCTAAGCTCGCATTTTCGATGATGGTCTTACCGTTATAGGTATTTTTTCCCTCAAAAATGACCGTACCATTTTGATTGCTGCGATTAACAATATGGAAGTCGCCAGCTTGCGTCACACCTTCAGTATTGCTAAATACGCCTTTAAAACGGCTCTCAGTGCCATTGGCATCAATCTTGCCGCCTAATTCATTCATGGTGAAATCATTGGCATAGAAGCCTGATTCATTGCCATGATCTATTTGTAAAGTACCACCTTCAAAGATCGGGCGTACGTTCACGCCTAAGTCAGGCAGATAGGTAGTAGACCCATTGAGTTTGGTACTTTGATAATAGCTTTGAGCTAAATCAATATGGGTCCATGCCTCAACTGGTGGATTGACTGGGGGGGGAACTGGATTGGTAAAAGGACTTCCAAGGAGATACTTATAATCTATGACTGCATAATCTCCTGCTGCAATATCTCCAACCTTAAAGCCCATACCGATTGCATAATCGCCATATTCACCATAAACCTCACCTGACAAATAACGGTCTGGATCATGGAAAGCACCTTCTTTTTGACCATTAATTGTAGCACTCCAACCATTGAGGATTGCTGTATTGTGTTCATAGGAAGATGTAGAATGAATACCAATCATATTGCCGGTCAGTGGACCTTCAGCATATACCCAATTATTTTCATTAAAATCTGGGTTGTTAGCATCGCCACGTTTATTAATAGTCACATATCTATCACTAGAAATAGCTGGGAGCTCATAACCATCAGAATCTGGATCAATGGCTGTTAAGAATTTAACATTGGTTAGATTCTCTTTAGCAAAGATTTTTGTTTCTACTGCAATACCATGTAATGTGTTATCTACACTATATTGATTGGTAATATTGTAATACACCTTTCCATCAGTATGTGTATACTGTCCAGTCCAAGAAGCACTTTGTTGTCCTTTACTATTATCAATGACTTGATGTTGAGTAGATGAAATGGTCTCAAAATCTTTTTTGGGCTTCGCAGATAAGTTATTTTCGTTACTTTGAATTCCAGTTTCGCTAGTCGATACAGCAAAAATTTGCCACGGCCCACCAGGAGTTAGGTAGTCACGTTGTGGATAAAATAAACCATTTTCCGTAGGGTCATATAAAATCCCTAAATTATTTTGCTTACCTGAGCCAAACGTACCAATGTCACTAATGGAAACCTCTACTACACTGTTTTCCAAAACAGTACTAGCATGACTAACGCTCACTCCAAAAAGAACTAAAGTTGCTGCAACACCACTGCACATCAGTTTCTGACTTTTAGTGTGTCCCTTTGCATGTTCTGATGCAACAACATACTCCCCAGTTGCCTTATTAAAGACATTTTTAAATACCCGATTCATTGTTATTATCTCTTAAGAAGATTTGCGACATAATTAACATTTTTTGATTTTTTTGTAAATGTGACAAAACTTTAATAAAATTAAAAACATATAAAAGAATCACATAAAATTTAAACCATATGGAAATTAAGAAATATTAAGAAAATAATTATATATGTTTGTTATTTAAGGTATTTTTATTTTATAAGGCTGATGTTTGAAATCATAAATACGGTGTCTAGACTATATTTTAATGTAAAAATCCTAACTTTATGTCAGAGATAAAAACTTTAAGGCTTATACATGAAAAAGCGCTACATAGAATGTAACGCTAAGCAGGCTTACTTTTTCGAGTCGTACACAGTACGCATAGAATGAGTTGCAGAGTCATGCTGAGCATGTAAGTGTTGTTTTGGCATGACTAGCCATAATACAAGATAAACTAAAATTCCTGGAAAGGCGGCACTCATGATGGAGATGAAAATAAAGATTATACGCAATAAGTTTGCGTTCCAACCAAAACGTTCAGCAATACCACCCATCACCCCTGCAATCATATTCGAGCGCTGCGAGCGATATAAACCAACATTGGCCATTGAGTTCTCCTAAAAATATCAGCTAAATAGATGAGCTACTTATAAAATGGGGCTCATCTTATCGTCTTTAAAGTAATACTCTTAAAAAAATAGTTAATTTATGTAAGTAGGATGTCTCGAATATAAATAGTTGCATAAAATAAATGAGATACAAGATCTAGCAGACCAATCAGATCATATATATTATGAACAATCATATAACTAAGATTGGGTGCAGGATAATTCAACTTAATCGTATAGGGAAAGTTTAAGTGCGATTAAAACAGCAAAATATCACCGTGGGGTTAGCGCTATGCATGTTGACCCTAACGGCCTGTGATCTTCAATATTCAAGTGATAATCCTATAGTCGATCAAGGACTACGTGACAAAATTGCTCAGCACGTTGAAGGGCAAAGGTTACGTCAGATTGCTAGTGAGGTAGTCGCACCGGGGCGTAGCCGAGTCAGCAACAGTAAAGTACCCGAGCAAGCTCGGCCTTATATAGGGCGTTATAAAGTAGTAATGCGCTGCGATGATCCTTTTATCCATTGTAAAGAGGGCACAGCAGACTTTGTGATTAGCTTATTAGAAGATGGTAGTGCACACCGGAGTATTATTTACCTCGGCAGTATTCAGTCTGCCTCTGAAGATCAGTATCGTCAAGATCGTTGGTCATACCAACCTGAAAGCCATCAAATCATTTTGCATCGAGCCAGTGGCGTTGAGTTTTTCTATAATATTGATCGCGATGGTAATATTGTGATGGACTTAGAGAAGATTGCCAATGCGACGGCGGTGAATCGTGACTATTTTGCCAAGACCAATCGTTTTCCGACACAGGCCTATAAATTAATTAAGATTGAGTAAGCTTAAAACGAAAAAAATCCAACATTACATAAGTAATATTGAATATAAAAACTTAAATCTTTGGATTGAATGGTGGGTCGTCCGCGACTCGAACGCGGGACCAATAGATTAAAAGTCTACTGCTCTACCAACTGAGCTAACGACCCATTCAAATTTTACTGCAGGAGATCTATCTAGAAGATGGTGGGTCGTCCGCGACTCGAACGCGGGACCAATAGATTAAAAGTCTACTGCTCTACCAACTGAGCTAACGACCCATCTCAAAGATCTATCAAAATAAGTGGTGGGTCGTCCGCGACTCGAACGCGGGACCAATAGATTAAAAGTCTACTGCTCTACCAACTGAGCTAACGACCCATCTCGTTTTGATGGGTCGTATTGTAGCAAGATTTGCAGACAGCGCAAGGGAAAAATCACAAAGTTTTGCATGGTTGCTTATAAATGCAACAAATTGCGTTTTTTCTATCAAAAAACAACCAATTTAGAAGCGATATTTATACGCTTGGATATTGTGATAGATTTCCGGAGTTAAATCACAGTAGCTTTTTTGACCAGGCAACAAGACCAAAATACGCTCATTGGTTTCATTTAGATTAAAACCTTGGGTTTTTAATTTGTTTTTAAGGTATTTAAAAGTTCCTGTGGTTTCCACTTGCTCTTGTACCCGCACAAATAACGGTACTGCATAGGCTGGAAGCTCATTTTTAAAATGGCTGAGCATATCGCTTAAGTCTTGTTGATTAAGTGTAGCATTTTCGGCAAGTGTAATTGCTACCATCCCGGCACGACCGTTGGTATGTGGTACTTCAACTCCATAAACCACTGCATTGGCGATTTTAGGGTAGTCGCTGACAATGTTTTCGACTTGTGTCGTAGAAACATTTTCACCTTTCCAGCGGAAGGTATCGCCTAAACGGTCAATAAATTGAGCATGACGGAAGCCAATATCACGGACTAAATCACCGGTATTAAAATAAGCATCACCTGGTTTAAACACGTTTTGCATAATGACGGCTTTATTTTTGCTACTGTCGGTATAGCCATCAAAGGGTGAGCGACGAGTAATTTTACCAATTAAAAGACCTGTTTCGCCTTTTTTAACCCGTTTACAGTAACCATTGGCATCTAAAATCGGTTCGTTTTTGTCTTTATCAAACTCAATCACCGCATAAGGGGTAGGTGAGAAACCAACAGTATTGTCAAAGTTAAACACGTTGCTAAAGCCAACATTGCCTTCACTTGAGCCATACAGTTCTAGAACTTCTTCAACCCCAAAACGAGCTTTGAATTTGTCCCAAATGTTAGGGCGCATACCGTTGCCAATCATTTTTTTGACGCGATGATCGCGATCGAGCTCGGATTCAGGTGCATCCATTAAATAACGGCATAGTTCACCCACATAGCCAATGGCAGAGGCATCAAATTTTTTCACATCCTGCCAGAACGATGAGGTTGAATATTTACGACGAATCGCAAGGGCACCACTACTAGCAATCACGCCACACCAACACACCACAATACCTGTGGCATGATATAGCGGTAGGGTCACGTACATGACATCATCTTTATTTAAGGCTAAAACATGACCATAGGTGCCATAAGCAAGTGTCCAACGACTATTACTAAATACCACAGCTTTAGGTAAACCGGTGGTACCAGAGGTATAGATATAAAACAGTCCATCTTTACCTTGGACTTTGCCCGTAGTGGGTGGGTTAAAGCGAGCAAAGTTGTCGATCAATTGTGCTAAATTTAAATAGCCATTTGGTGCTGTACCATGTTGTACAGTTGTGGGTTGATCAGCAAACCAATGGAAGCGATCTTCATTAATTTCTAGGGCTTGACGGATGTCATCCACAGCAGCACGGCACTCTTCACCCACAATTAAAGCAATCGGTTTTACTAAATTAATGCTATGAATCAGCACTTTGCCTGTTTGTGAGGTGTTAACTAGAGCTGCTGTTACCCCAAGTTTTGCTAACCCTAAAACCGTGGCAATCAGTTCAGGGCGGTTTTCTAGCATCACTGCAATCACGTCGCCTTTACGTGCACCAAGTGATAGATAGTAATGGGCAATTTGGTTGGCCCAAGCATTGAGCTGATTATAGGTAAATTTTTGCTCTTCAAACAGTAAAGCATAGCCATGTGGATTACGTTTCACTGCTTTTTCGAAGGCAAGGCCTAGTCCCGCAGGCGTATTAGACGTCCGCAAATAAGCTTGTTTGAGACCACTAATTAAGTGTGGCACTTTGCGCATAAACTTCGGCAATTTTGCTGCAACTTCAGCAATACCAATAAGATCGCTCTGTGATTTTTGGCTCATAAGAATCCTATTTATTCGTCATCTAATCCCATGGACTAGCTGGGGTGAGTGATTAGATTTTATAACAATAACGTGCTAAAACGATTAAAAAAACCCAGCCACCGAAGTGGCTAGGTTTAGTTAAAACTTTGGCCTATGCCATGCTTTATTCGGCAGTTGGTGTCGCTTTTTTAGGTGGACGACCACGTGGACGACGTGGACGTACATTTTTATCCTTGCTGACTTTGGCTGCATCTTCAGTAGCTGCTTCATCAGTAAGCGCAGGTGTTTGAGCATCAGCTTGAGTTAAAGCAGTGATTTCAGTCACTTCTGCTTCAATCTCTACCGCAACTTGTTCTGAAAGCTCAGGCATAGGTGTGGCTTCGGTTTCAGCAACAGCGCTTACTTCAATGTTGGCTTCAGCTTGAGTTGCAAGTGGTGCATCTACTGCAGCGCTGTTCGCTACTTCAGCAACCGGTGCTGTAGGAACTTCGGCGGCCACTTCTTGCGCTTTTTTGGCTTGCTCAAACGCTTGTTCAGCAGCTTGTTTAGCCAAGCGACGACGCTCACGCGGGTCATTGGCCACACGTGCGACTGCTTTAGGTGGCGTAAGTTCTAACACTGGTGCTGGTTCTGCTTCAGGTTGTGCTTTGGCAACTGCAACATCACGAGTAACAGGCTTCTTCTCAGCTTGAACTTCAGCCGGCGCTGCACCTTTGGCGATGCTTGCTGCATATTCATCAGTGAATTTTTGCAGGGCACGGTTAAAGGTTGGTAATAAGCCAAACTGTTCAATGAGTACTGAACAATCCTCACCATAAACATGACGAATTAAGCTGCCAATGTTGTATTGCGCTAAAGTAGGTACTTCAGTGGCACGCAATTTAGGCGCTTGTGTCTGCTGTGCTTTGGCTTGGCGTTGTTCACGACGACGTTGACGCGGATCGTTGCTGGCACGTTTGACTTGCTGTTGTTGCGGTTTTTCTTCCACAGCTACAGGTGTCTCAACCACTTGTTCCACTACAGCAACTTCAGCTGGCGCTTGAACTGGTGCTTTTTCAGCTTTACGTTCACGTTGCTCATTGCGCGGTTGACGATGTGGACGTTCTTGACGTTCCGCTTTCACTGCAGCTTGTGCAGGCGCTAAAGCCACGATATCACTTTGCGCTTGGTCAACATTCACCACCAAGGCAGTTGGTGTGATGTCCTGACGCGGTACTTCAACGACCTCAACTTTAGGTTGTTTATCATTGACAACTGCGACAGCAGCAACTGGTGCAGAGGCTGGCGTATCATTTAAGACGCTTGGATCACGTTGACGTACTGGACGTTCTGGGCGTGGTTGATTGCGACGGTCACGACGTGGTACAGCTTGTTCAGCAGCTTGCGCTTCTGGCTGTGCTTGTGCTGGCTCATTGTTATGATGCTGACGACGTGAGTTGCGTTTGTTTTCACGCGCTTCTTGACGTTGCTCTTGACGCGAGATTTGTACGACTTCTTCATGTACTTGATGTACAGGCTCTGGTGTAGCAACTTGTTCGCGTGGCTCTTTATGCTTGTTGTTACGTGGTTTTTTGTTGTTGCTGTTATGGCGTGGTTTTTCTTCACGTTCTACAGGCTTGTCATCACGTTCAGTTTTAGCCACGGTTGATGGGGCTAAATAAGCATTGTTGCTTTCAACAACCGCTGCAGCAGGAGCAGGCGCAGCAGCTGTGTGATTCACTTGACCAAATTGACCACGGCTCACTGCACCACCATTGACCATTTGTTCAATTGCAGCAGCAGCATTGTTGGCGGTACGTGCTTGATCCACAGTTTTGGCTTGTTTTTGTACAAACAAGTTTTCTAACCATGCACATGGGCTAGATGCAGCAGCTTGTGGTTGTGCTGGCGCAGCAACTTGTGGCTGAGCTGGTGCATGATTGTGCTGCTGTTTAGGCGCACGTTTATTGGTTTTTTCTTGTTGTGGTGCTTGCGCAGGCGCAGGAATGTGCTCTGCTTCTTCTAAATGCCACTCAGACGATTCATAACCCAATTCTTTTTCACTGTTACGGGTTGCTTCTGTACGCTCGTAACTGGTTGGCGCAAAGCCTTCTGGGTTATATGAAATTTCGTAGTGTGGCGTTTCTAAATGCGGATGCGGTAAAACGGTTACACGTACATTTGAAGTTTGTTCTAAGTAAACTAGGCTATGACGTTTTTCGTTTAACAAGAACGCGGCAATTTCGACAGGCACTTGTACTTGAACTTCACCATGACGTTCACGCAGTGCAATCTCTTCCACTTTACGCATGATGGACAGTGATAAAGAACGTAAGTCACGTACCATACCAGTGCCATGACAGCGTGGGCAGACATAACCTGTTGCTTCTTCTAAAGATGGACGTAAGCGTTGACGGCTCATTTCCATTAAACCAAAACGTGACAATTGACCAAATTGAATACGTGCGCGGTCGCTTTGCGTCGCTTCGCGTAATTTGGCTTCCACCATACGCTGGTTACGGTCTTTGGTCATGTCGATAAAATCGATCACCACTAAACCGCCAATATCACGTAAACGAAGTTGGCGCGCGATTTCTTCAGCGGCTTCTAAGTTGGTATTTAGTGCAGTTTCTTCTACATCATGACCACGGGTTGATTTCGCTGAGTTAATGTCAATGGACACTAAAGCTTCAGTTTGATCAATCACGATTGAACCGCCTGAAGGCAATTTCACTTCACGTTCATAAGCCGTTTGAATTTGGCTTTCGACACCAAAATGCGCAAATAAAGGCTCATTTAAAGTATAAGTTTTCAGCTTATCTAACTGACGTGGCATCACCGCTTTCACAAAGTTATACGCTTCGTTATAGGCTTGTTCTGAGTCAATTAAGATTTCAGCGACATCATCACGTAGATAGTCACGAATGGCACGTGTTACCACGCCCGCTTCTTGATGCACTAACATCGGAGATGGACCTGAACTTGATGTGCTTTGAATTTGCGCCCAAAGATCCATTAAGTGTTGAAGGTCGAGTTGTAACTCTTCTTGTGAGCGACCAATACCCGCAGTACGTACAATCACACTCATACCGCGTGGAATGTTTAAGGCTGCCAACATTTCTTTGAGTTCTTCACGCACTGCACCCGAAATTTGACGGCTAATACCGCCACCTTTTGGATTGTTTGGCATTAAAACTAAATAACGACCTGCAAGCGAAATAAAGGTCGACAGTGCAGCACCTTTATTACCACGTTCTTCTTTTTCCACTTGCACTAAAAGTTCAGTGCCTTCAGTGATCAATTCACGAATGTTGGTGGTTTGACGCGGGTCAGCTTGGTAATAAGAATTGGCAATTTCGCGCATCGACAAAAAGCCCTGACGCTGTGCACCATATTCAACAAAGACAGCTTCAAGTGATGGCTCAACGCGAGTCACGTGACCTTTGTAGATATTGGATTTTTTCTGCTCACGGGTACGGTTTTCTAAATCAAAATCGTAAAGACGCTGACCAGTGACAAGTGCAACGCGAATTTCTTCAGCATGTGTTGCATTAATCAACATACGTTTCATGGGTGTAACACCTTATAGTGATACACAGCATAAGGTCGCGACTTGCTTAAAAAACATCACGGATCAATGCTTAGATTTGTTCTAAGCTTTTTTAACCTGCCAAATGGGTTGGCTAAGGTGTATGATTCTCGTATTGATGGTTAAGCAATACGGCTTCAATCTTTAAACGATTAAAGTCAACCTGCGTGTTTCACTGGCGGACATGCGGTGCATTGGATGAGTAACTTTCACTGTCACATTGCTCGAAGAGCATCCCTCTCTTTTAGATAGAATGTCTTGATACGGAATGAACGTCGTATCTTTACAAATTGTGCAGATCCAATGCATCAAACGCTGTAGCCTGAAATAGTGCAGGGGCGACGAATCTGATGTGTATCAGTTTACGTTTAAAAACCAACCTAAGGTTGGCGACATATTTTTTCGGGCAAACTGATTTCTGTACCGAGGTACAAATTAACGCAACAGTTTGCAGGTTTTGCCGATATAATAAGCCCTCGGCGTTGGCATATTCTTTTGGGACCTTTCCGAGCTAATTGAGTGATTCATTTAATTGAACAAAGCCTAAAAACAGGTTTTTGTTTAAATTCCGACTCAGTTACGGTGGTTTCCGTGCGCTGACTATATCAAACCTTGCATCATCTGCCTATGGGCTAAACTGATCTTTCTTGTGAAAAGAATAGCCTAACCGAACATTTTTTATTCAATTTTAGTATTTTTTTAGGTCATAGTAACTGTATGAATTCTACCCAACAATGGCAAGCTGTCACTTGGTTCGAAGTTGATGAACATCAATTGGATCAGCGTATTGATAATTTTTTATTTAGCCGTTTAAAGGGCGTACCCAAAAGCCGTATCTATCGTTTGATTCGTGAAGGGCAAGTGCGCGTCAATAAAAAACGTATTAAAGCAGAAACTAAACTTAAAATTGGCGATCAAATTCGCGTGGCGCCGATTCGTTTTGAGCAAAAAGAAGAAGCTGCTGTTTCAGATAAAGTGGCGCAAGGCTTGTTGGCCCGCGTTGTGTATGAAGATGAAGGCCTCATGGTTGTCAATAAACCTGCAGGGATTGCAGTCCATGGTGGTAGCGGTGTGGCCTATGGCTTAATTGAAGGCTTGCGTGCAGCGAGTGGTAAAAAATACCTAGAATTGATTCATCGTATTGACCGTGATACCTCAGGTTTGGTGATGATTTCTAAAAAACGCAGTGTGTTAAAAACCTTGCAAGATATGCTGCGCGAACACAAAATCCAAAAGACCTATGCGGCTGTGGTTAAAGGTAAAGTAGCTTTAGATAAGCAACTAATTGACCAGCCTCTACACCGTTATGAACTACCAAATGGCGAACGTCGCGTGCGTGTCTCTAAAGAAGGTAAAGAGTCAAAAACCCAGTGGAATGTACAAGAACGCTTTATGCATGCCACTTTGGTGTATGCATCACCATTATCGGGTCGTACTCATCAGATTCGTGTGCATGGTTTAAGTATTGGTCATCCGCTGGTAGGCGATGAAAAGTATGGGCATGAAACTGAATACAAAGGGCCTAAGCCACGCCGTTTGTGCTTACATGCGATGCGTCTTGAGATTCCAGGCTATCCTGTGATTGAAGCGCCATTGCCTGAAGATATGCAAAGCACTGTAGCGCAGTTACGTGCGCAAAAAGCTGATAAAGTAGTGACCTTTGTCGAAGATGATGAATAAGCATAAGCTTATTTAAATCCATGCTCTCCCTGAATAAGCTGAATTTAGGACAGAGTGAAGCAGTCTAATACTGAATCAAATAAAGGAACGCAATGAAAAAACCAGTAGAACTGATTATCTTTGATTGGGATGGTACATTATTTGATTCAGTGGGGCAGATTGTAGCCAGTCTACAATTTGCCGCCCAAAAGTTTAATCAACCTTTAACTTTTGATGCTGCTAAAAGCATTATTGGTTTAGGTTTACCGGAAGTGGCACAGACCCTGTTTCCACATGTACCTGAACTACATGCTGATATTTTGCAAAGTTACTCGGAGCATTATGTTGCCAACTCTAAAGGCGATGCTTGGTTTAGTGGTGTGGCTGAAATGTTACAAGCATTAAAAGCACAAGGGGTACAACTGGCTGTAGCTACAGGTAAAAGTCGTAAAGGTTTAGACCGCGTATTAAAGCAAACTCAAAGTGAAGATGTGTTTGTAGTGACTCGTGCAGCGAGCGAAACCAAATCGAAACCAGATCCCCTCATGCTTAAAGAAATTTTAGCCGTTACGGGTGTTCAAGCTGAGCAGGCCATCATGGTTGGTGACAGCAGCTATGATTTACATATGGCCGCTCACCTTGCTATGCCAAGCGTAGGGGTAAGTTATGGTGTACATTCGGTCGAGCTATTACAGCAATTTAAACCGCTGTATATTGCTGCAGATGTTCAGGCATTACAGCAGTTTTTGTTAAACCAAGTTACACAAGTTGAAGTCGCTTAAGGGCTGAATATGTTAAAAAGGAGGACAGACTATGAGCCTTTTTAGCTTTATTGAATACCATCCTGAGCTTCATTTGATTTAACGGCATGGCTGCAATAATTTTCACTCAGCAGCAGCTTTGCCAAGCTCAAGCCCCATAGCGCGATTTTTTTTATTATCTTTTAGTCGTAGATGTAGGTTTTTTTTAAATTGATCGCTTTTGTTGTAGCAATTTTTGTATAGAGAAAAGTAGCCTATTTGTATTAGGTTATTAATTTTTCTTAAAATTATAAAAATGCTTTATAGGCTTTAACTATTGTAAAAAATAAAATAAGTATTGGCATAAAGGCGCTAGATTGTCGATTCTAAATAGGTTTATACCTATATCCATCGCAAAAATTCAGCACTTTCACTGTACAAGCACGCTTGAGTGAGCATAGTTTGAGCTGAGATTTTCTGCATGGTATACGTCCAATTTTTGCAGTTTAAGGAAACATTGATGTCGAATTCTGCTGTTGTTGAATCAGTTGCTCAAGCGCTGCGTGATGCAGAAGTTAATCAAGCTGCGATCGCACCGATCCGTCCACAATTAGGCGGTGAAACTGCTGATGTAGATATTGCTTACGCAGTTCAAGAAATCAATACCAAACGTGCGTTGGCTGAAGGCCGCCGTTTAGTGGGTCGTAAGATTGGTTTAACCTCAAAAGTTGTGCAAGCACAGCTCGGTGTAGATCAACCTGACTTTGGTATGTTATTTGCCGATATGGCGTATGGCGATGGTGAAGCGATTCCTGCGGGTCTATTGATTCAGCCAAAAGTTGAAGCAGAAATCGCATTAGTTCTTAAAGCAGATTTAACCCAAGAAAAACACACTTATGCCGACATTATCAGCGCGACTGATTATGCACTTCCTGCGGTAGAAGTGGTGGATAGCCGTATCGAAAACTGGAAAATCTCATTGATTGATACTGTAGCCGATAACGCCTCATCTGCAGCATTTGTTTTAGGTTCTCGTCCTGTAAAACTGGATAACCTTGATCTTGTTAATTGCAAGATGGTGATGACTCGCGCTGACGAAGTGGTTTCTCAAGGTGTTGGTAAAGCGTGTCTTGCAAACCCACTTAATGCTGCGGTTTGGCTTGCAGATGAAATGGTACGTCGTGGTCGTCCATTACTTGCAGGTGATATCGTATTAACAGGTGCGCTTGGTCCTATGGTTGTAGCGAACCCAGGTGATGAATTCAAAGTTGAAATTGAAGGCTTTGGTTCAGTAACTGCTGCTTTTGCTGCTGAATAAATCGAAATTTAGAGAGTACATTCATGAAAAAGATTAAATGTGCAATGATCGGTCCAGGTAACATTGGTACAGATTTGCTTTATAAATTACAACGCAGCGAATGGTTAGAGCCAGTGTGGATGGTAGGTATTGACCCTACTTCTGAAGGCCTTGCACGCGCAGCGAAAATGGGTTTAAAAACCACTGCTGAAGGTGTTGATGGTCTTCTTCCTCACGTGCTTGAAGATGACATCAAAATTGCTTTCGATGCAACATCTGCATACGTACACGCTGAAAACAGCCGCAAGTTAAACGAACTTGGCGTACTGATGATTGACTTAACGCCTGCAGCGATTGGTCCATTCTGCGTACCACCAGTAAACTTAGAAGCATTGCTTGCAGCTGGCGAAGTGCCAAACGTCAACATGGTAACCTGTGGCGGTCAAGCAACAATTCCTATGGTTGCTGCAGTATCTCGCGTTCAACCTGTTGAATACGGCGAAATCATTGCAACTGTATCGACTAAATCTGTTGGTCCTGGTACACGTAAAAACATTGATGAATTTACTCGTACAACTGCGGGTGCAATTGAGAAAGTGGGTGGCGCGAAACAAGGTAAAGCGATCATCATCATTAACCCTGCTGAGCCACCACTAATGATGCGTGACACGGTTCATTGCTTAGTTGAAGGTGAACCAGATCAAGCGGCGATCACTGAATCAGTACACGCAATGATTAAAGAAGTTCAAAAATATGTACCTGGTTACAAACTTGTAAATGGTCCTATTTTTGATGGTAACCGTGTTTCTATCTTCTTAGAAGTAGAAGGTTTGGGTGACTTCTTACCAAAATACGCGGGTAACCTCGACATTATGACAGCAGCAGCTGCACGTACTGCAGAAATGTTTGCTGAACACGTTTTTAACACTGCCGAAGCTTAAGGGAATACCACAATGTCTAAGATTATTGTTCATGATATGACTTTACGTGATGGTATGCACCCACAGCGCCATCAAACCACTGTTGAGCAAATGATTGCCATTTCAACAGCACTTGATGATGCAGGCGTACCTTTAATTGAAGTGACTCACGGTGACGGCCTTGGTGGTTCATCAGTAAACTATGGTTTTGCTGCTGCAACTGACGAAGAATACCTATCTGCTGTTGTGCCACGTATGAAGAATGCAAAAGTTTCTGCACTTCTTCTTCCTGGTATTGGTACGGTTGACCATTTAAAAATGGCACACGAAATTGGTGTATCAACCATTCGTGTTGCAACGCACTGTACTGAAGCGGATTGTTCTGAACAGCACATCACTGCTGCACGTAAGTTAGAAATGGACACAGTGGGCTTCTTAATGCTTGCTCACATGGCAACTCCTGAGCGTCTTTTAGAAGAAGCGAAGAAGATGGTGTCTTACGGTGCAAACTGTATCTATGTGACTGACTCTGCAGGTTACATGCTTCCGCAAGATGTAATTGATCGCGTTGGTCACTTACGTCAACATTTGGATCCAAGCATCGAACTTGGTTTCCACGGTCACCATAACTTAGGTATGGGTGTTTCTAACACTGTTGCTGCTGTTCAAGCAGGTGCGGTACGTGTTGACTTGGCATCTGCGGGTCTTGGTGCTGGTGCGGGTAACACGCCACTTGAATTGTTCATCGCGGTTGCAAATCGTATGGGTATGGACACTGGCGTTGACTTGTTCAAAGTACAAGACGTGGCTGAAGACCTTGTGATTCCAATGATGCACAACCCAATTCGTGCAGACCGTGATGCAGCGACTTTAGGTTATGCGGGTGTTTACTCGTCATTCCTATTGTTTGCTAAACGTGCTGAAGCGAAATATGGCGTATCTGCGCGTGAAATCTTAATGGAACTTGGTCGCCGTGGTACGGTTGGCGGTCAAGAAGACATGATCGAAGATTTGGCATTAACCATGGCAAAAGCACGTGAATTGCAAGCTTAAGGCTTAAAGTTCATAAAAAAAGCACCCAATTGGGTGCTTTTTTGTGCGCAAATATTTGATTTATAGATAAAATATATGTTTTTAGATGTTTTATATATTATAAGCGTATATTATTAGTGAGCATGCATTTTTTATTTAAACTTAAAAACAATTAATTTTTTAGAATTAATAAATGTTAAAAAATAAAAGTAAAAAAAGATTAAATACAACAAGGCTTTATTTTGATTAAATGGAAAAAAATTAAAAATGAGTTATTGGTAAAAGCTCTAATTTATTCAATTTGCTTAACAATACGACGGTATAGCAGAAAATAAGATTAAGACTCTAGTCGGATTTTTTTATTGCAGTGATTTTTGCATGATGAGCGCAAGCCAGCATCATCTAGACTTAAGGAATGTAGCCATGCGTCGCCAATTATTAAGCACAGCCATCTGTGCCGCTACACTAGCATTAGGGACAACTGCAACTCACGCGGATTTTATTGACGATAGCCAAGTTCAGCTTAAGTTTAAAAATTTTTATTTAGACCGTCAAATTGCAGATCAACCACAAAATAACTGGGGATCTTGGTCACAGGGTGTGACTTTAGATGCGAAGTCGGGTTATCACGATATTGGTGGTGGCGTACACGTCGGTGCAGACCTTTTAGTACAACATGCCTTTAAATTGAATGGTCGTGATAAAAATCCAGATTGGATTTTGCCGCATGATGGCAAAGAGTCAAAGGATCAATTTGGTAAAATTGGTGCGACCTTAAAGGCCAAAGTGTCACAAACCGAATTAAAAGTAGGTGAGTTACTGCCAGTATCACCAGTATTGGTCTTCGACCCATCACGTCAATTGCTGACCACCTATAATGGTGCATGGTTAGAATCTAAAGATCTATTGGATGATACTAAATTTACTGTAGCCTATATTGATAGCATCAATAATCGTTATGACAACCAGTTCCGTGATTTAACCAAATTTGCCCCGCCTCAATTTGACAATGGTGCAGCAGCAGATGGGATGTGGATCGCTGGGGTCGATCATCAATTAACTAAAGAAGTGGGGCTAAGCTATTGGTATGCAGATGTGCAAGACATCTATCAACAGCATTATGTCGGTTTAAACTACAACACCACATTAGGCGAAAAAACCAAACTGACTAGCCATGCGCGTTATTTTGATAATTCAGAATCAGGTGACAAGTTATATGGCAAGATTGATAACCAAGCGCTATCTTTAGGTGCCAAAATCAATCACGGTTCACATACATTTGGCTTAGGTTACCAACAAATGATGGGGGATAGTTCATTCCCAACATTGGGTGGTTGGGTACCACAGCCGTATTTAGTTAACTGGGGCGTTGCCACGTTTACAGCTGCTAACGAAAAATCAGTAGGTTTAACTTATGGCTATGATTTTTCTAAATTGGGTGTACAAGGTTTAAATGCCACTGCTGTATATATGATGGGCTTTGACGCTGATACAGCGGGCAAAAAAGATCAAGATTCACAAGAGTTGAATGCAATTGTGAATTACACTGTACCTGAAGGTAAACTCAAAGGTTTAGGTGTACAAGCCATGTATATTGATGCTGATTTTGATTATAAATCAGACTTACAGGAATATCGTGTGGCAACTACCTATACACATAAATTCTAAATTAAGCTTAAAAAGAGCAGTCTAAGCTGCTCTTTTTTATGTATAAATATTTTCAATTAAAATACCTGAATAAAAATAAGGCTTTAATTGAAGTTAAATACCTTATAAAACAATAGTTTAAATTATCGTTTTTTTATACGATTTGATCGTAAATTTATATCAGTTTTAGGCCAATGAACAGGTAATATGGAAGGGTTAAACCAGTCATACACTGAATAAAATCACTGAGGTTGGGGCAACCCGCCACAGTTTTACGCGATACGAGGAATAAGTATGAGCACTGTACAAATCCCTGAATACACCACTGATGCATTCTTTGGTTTAGAAGACAAATGGATTGAAACTGCTGAAGGCGAGCTTACCCATTACCACGAAATTGGTGAAGGTACACCAATTTTATTCTTACACGGTTCAGGTACTGGTGTATCTGCTGCGGCAAACTGGTGGTTAAACCTACCTGCAATTGGTGAACAAGCACGTTGTATCGCTATTGATACGATTGGTTATGGTCAAACTGTCGTTGCACCAGGTACAGAATATGGGATCCGTGCATGGGTAGATCACGCAGTACGTACTTTAGATGCGTTAGGCATTGAAAAAACGTGGTTAGTGGGTAACTCATTGGGTGGCTGGTTAGCTTTCCAAATGGCGCTTGACTATCCAGAGCGTATTTTAGGTATCGTTTCTATGGGTACTGGCGGTGCAAAACAAACAGCTGCACTAAAAGCACACGCAAACCCAGTATTAACAGAAGAAGGGATCAAAAAAACCCTTTCTATGTTTGTAGTGAACAAAGACTTGATCACTGACGAACTTGTAAAAGTACGTTTTGCTTCTGCTGCAAACGACTATGCATCAAACCGTTTGATGGATGTGGTTGGCGCACGTGACCGCGATCGTTTTGAATTCCCGCTTGATTTTGAAAAAATGAAAGACATTACTGTACCAGTATTGTTGATTCACGGTACGCAAGACGTGGTGATCCCGGTATCTCGTACTTGGGATATTTTAAACATTGTGCCAAATGCTGATGCGCATATCTTCAGCCAATGTGGTCACTGGTCACAAGTTGAAAAAGCTGAAGAATTCAACACTGTGATTAAAAACTACCTTGCAGTACATGGTGTAAAATAAGCCATATTAAAAAAGGATGACTTTAGGTCATCCTTTTTTTTGATTTAATCACCAAACTGATGATATTAAATGAATCTTATTCTCATATATAATTGATCAATTTGTTTAAATGCTGTGTAAAGCAGCGCTAAATCTTATTAGACTTAAGTTGTAGTTGGGGGTAAAAAAGCCTATTGCGCTCAGCTTGAAACATTTTCTTATGATTTTTTTTTCATTCAACACACTGACATACTATAAAATCGATCTTAGACTTAAGTCTATATTGTTTATAATTTAGGCGAAATTGCCCGTAAAAAAGCACCATCATTTATTGATAAAATAATGGTGCCCTTGATCTGACTGGTGAGTCGTAAAAAATTATTCTGTGTCGCGGCTAAAGCCCAAATAAAATACTCGGGTTAAAAGTTCCATAAACTTAGAAACCGCTATAGATGAACTGTTTTTACGGTAGCTAACATACAAGTCTAGATGCGGTAGCTCTACATCTAAAGGGCGAATCACCGTATTGCTCATCGTGAGCGGTGCAATGTAGCCCGGTAAAATGGTGCAACCTAAACCCATACCAATGGAGTTGATATTAAACAGAATATTGTCAGCTTTTTGCACAATATTTAGTTCAATATTATTGGCCTTGGTAAAATCTAAAATTAAGTTATGCAGTGTTTGTGACTGTTCTGCGGAAGGAATGATAAAATCTATACCATTCAATGCTTTAACAGGGATGCGCTCGTATTTTGCCAGCGGGTGGTCTTTCGGTAAAATAAAGATGAGAGGCTCACGCAACACAAATTGACTTTCAATTTCATCACTTTGTAGGCTTTGGCGAGTAAAAGTGATATCTAATTCACCTTTTTTAATCGCTTTACTCTGATCTGAGTTATTCATACTCAGCAATTCAATCTTCAGATCAGAATTTTGCACCCGTAAGTTAGGTAGTACATAAGGGAAGATTTTCATCTCAGCTACAGGTACAAAACCAATGCGTAACATTTGCTGTTTGGCTTGTGACACTTGGCGCGCCATCGCCACTGCCTTGTCTGCTTGAGCTAGCGTCAAACGGGCTTGTTCTAAGAACACAGCACCTTCTTCCGTGAGTTCAACCTTACGCTTAGTACGGTGTAATAACTTGACACCCACATCTTCTTCTAAGTCTTTAATTTGCTGACTTAATGAAGGTTGTGCTGTGAAAAGTTTTAAAGCCGCTTTACTGAAGTTAAGTTCTTCAGCCACGGTAATAAAATATCGAAGGTGTCGTAATTCCATATCACCAGTCCCAAAGAGTAATCCAAAAAATGTCTTACTATGATTTCTGTTTAGTATAATCTATAAACAACTATTAGGTGAAGATGATTCTACCATTTAGAAAATAAATGCTTAGTGTAAGTATATGAGTGTTTCTGGCGCGAGGATGATTTATTTAATAATTCTTAAAATCTCTTAATTGAAACAAAAAAAATATTTCACTAAGAGTGCTCAAAAAACGATTATCGTCGCAAGTTGAGTCTATTACTTTTTGTGCCGTTACCGGACACAGGAGAACTTTTCATGAGTGGAAAAATTGATGTGCGCGAAATCGACGCTCTAGTCGATGCACAAAATGGTCGTGTTACGCCATCTATCTATACTGATCCAGACATCTATGAATTAGAACTCGAACGTGTGTTCGGTCGTACATGGTTGTTCTTATGTCACGAAAGCCAAATTCCAAAGGCGGGTGACTTCTTCAATACCTATATGGGTGAAGATCCAATTATTGTGGCACGTCAAAAAGACGGCTCAATCAAAGCATTCTTAAACCAATGCCGTCACCGTTCTATGCGTGTGAGCTTTGCAGACTGTGGTAACACACGTGCATTCACTTGCCCATACCACGGCTGGTCTTACGGTATTGATGGTTCTTTAAAAGATATCCCGCTTGAAGAGCGTGCATTCCCACATGGTGCTTGTAAAGAGCAATGGGGTCTAGTTGAAGTGAACCGTGTTGAGTCTTACAAAGGCTTAATCTTTGGTTGCTGGGATGAGAGCACACCTGATCTTCTTGATTACATGGGTGATATCGCTTGGTACTTAGATGGCGTAGTTGATCGTCGTCCAGGTGGTACTGAAATCATCGGTGGTGTACACAAGTGGGAAATCGAATGTAACTGGAAGTTTGCGGCTGAACAGTTCGCATCTGACCAATACCATGCATTATTCTCTCACGCATCTGCGATTCAAGTCCTTGGCGCAAAACCAGATGACGAAGCATCTAAAAAACTAGGTGCTGCGCAAACTGCACGTCCTGTATGGGAAACTGCCAAAGATGCACTTCAATACGGTTCACGTGGTCACGGTTCAGGTTTCTTCTTTACAGAAAAACCAGATGCAAACGTATGGGTTGATGGTGAAGTAGCCAACTACTTCCGTGAAACTTACGAAGAAGTAAAAGAACGTTTAGGTGAAGTACGTGCATTGCGTCTTGCAGGTCACAACACCATGTTCCCAACCATGTCTTGGTTGAACGGTACTGCAACACTTCGCGTATGGCACCCACGTGGTCCAAATAAAACTGAAGTTTGGGCATTCTGTATTGCAGATGCTGAAGCATCGCAAGAAGTAAAAGAAGCATTTGAACGTTCTGCGACACGTGCTTTTGGTCCTGCTGGTTTCCTAGAGCAAGATGACTCTGAGAACTGGATTGAAATCCAAAAAGTTTTACGTGGTTATAAAGCGCGTCAAAACAAACTCATTATGGAAATGGGTAAAGGCAACGAAAAAGTACGTGAAGATGGTATCCCAGGTATCACTAACTATATTTTCTCTGAAACAGCAGCACGTGGTATGTACCGCCGCTGGGCAGATTTATTAATCCATGAAAAATGGGAAGACGTGGAAAAAGCAGCTGACGAATACGAGAAGGAGCTTATGAAATGAGTCAAATCAGCTTAGAACTTCATCACCAAATTAGTCAGTTCCTCTATCGTGAAGCAAAATTGCTTGACGATTGGAAATTCCGCGACTGGTTAGATACGTTAGCTGAAGACATTTCTTATACGCTACGTACCACGCCAAACGCTCAAACGCGTGACCGTCGTCGTTCGGTTGAACCGCCTACAACTTGGGTGTTCAACGATACGAAAGATCTTTTAGAACGTCGTGTTGCTCGTCTTGAAACAGGTATGGCTTGGGCTGAAGAGCCTCCATCACGTACCACACATATGGTATCAAACGTGATTGTTGAGCCGACTGAAGTAGAAGGCGAATACGATGTGTACGTGACTTATCTTCTATATCGTACGCAAAAAGAGAAAGACGTTGTCATTTATTGCGGTAAACGTCATGACAAGATCCGTAAAGTTGAAGGCGGCTTAGGCTTCCAAATCTTCAACCGTAAGATCACGCTTGACCAAGTTACCTATAACTCACATAACCTGAGTGTGTTCTTCTAATGAATAAGATTTTTGTTTGCCAAGTTGACGAGTTAGACGAAGGCGAAGCGCTAAAAGTAGATTGCGGCGTAAATGGTATTGAAGCACTTGCTGTATTTAACAACGGTGGCGAATTCTTCGCGATGAATGATAAATGCAGCCACGGTAACGCTTCTATGTCTGAAGGTTACCTAGAAGATGATGGCACTGTTGAATGCCCATTACATTCAGCACGTTTTTGTTTAAAAACAGGTCAAGCATTATGTCTACCTGCAACTGATCCAATCCAAACTTTCCCAGTGATTGTTGAAGATGGTCAATTGTTCGTAGAAATGGCAGGAGAGTAAGCATGGGTTGGCTACAAGGTGAAGTTGCACTGATCACAGGTGGTGGTTCAGGTTTAGGCTGGGCATTGGTTGAGCGTTTTATTGAGGAAGGTGCACAGGTTGCAGTTCTTCAGCGCTCAAAAGAAAAAGTCGCAGCTTTAAATGAGCACTTTGGTGGTAAGGTTCTTGCAATTGAAGGTGATGTAGCCAACTATGCCGATAACGTTCGTGCTGTTCAAGCGACAGTAGAGCGTTTTGGCAAACTCGATTGTTTTGTGGGTAATGCGGGTATTTGGGATCACTACGCGGATATCGTGAATACTTCAGGTGAGCAACTTGAAAAAGCGTTTGATGAAATCATGGGCATTAACACCAAGTCGTTAATCCTTGGTGCGAAGGCTGCGCTTGATGCATTGATCGCTTCTGAAGGTTCTATCATATTTACTTTGTCTAATTCAGCATTGTACTCAGCTGGCGGAGGCCCTGTATATACAGCGTCTAAGCATGCTGGTGTCGGTATTATGAAAGAATTAGCCTATGAGCTTGCGCCTAAAGTACGAGTGAACGCGGTTGCACCGTCAGGTATGAATGTCAATATCAAAGGTGCAGCATCACTTGGTCAAGAAAATCTTGGTCTGCTTGATGCACGTGATCCTGAGAAAATTGCCCGTGGTATGCCACTGAACTTCTTACCAGAACCAGAAGATATGACGGGTTCATATGTGTTATTAGCATCTCGTGCCAATAACCGCCCGCTCACTGGTGTATTAATTAATGCAGAATGCGGTTTGGGTATTCGTGGTTTACGTCAACCACGTGCTGGTTTCTTTGACGAGATCTAATATTCAACGAACTTCCCTTGGCAGCCTTTTGGCTGCCTTCCGTTTAGGAGTCTTACATGGCCGTTAAACTTATTTGTGCATCGCACAGTCCTTTAATGGAATTTGCTTCACCGCAAGAAAAATATAAAGAAGAAAAAGTGCGCGAAACTTTTGCCAAGCTTGCAAAAGAAGTTGAAGACTATAATCCAACCTTAATCATTACCTTTGGTCCTGATCACTTTAATGGCTTCTTCTACGATTTGATGCCAAGTTTCTGTGTGGGTATTCGTGCCAAAGCAGCAGGTGACTGGGATTATGGTAAAGACAACGACCATATTAATGTTCCTGAAGAAACAGCTATCAATCTCGTCCGTCGTGTATTAGATGAAGGTGTTGATGTTGCGTATTCATATCGCATGCAAGCCGATCACGGTGTAACACAACCATTACATTTCTTATGTGGTGGTGAGCTTGATCGTTACCCAACGATTCCAGTATTTATTAATGGCGCTGCAGCACCAATGCCAACCACGAAGCGTACCATTGCTTTAGGTCGTGCTGTAGGTCAATTTATCAAATCTTTAAACCTTGAAAACGAACGCGTTCTTGTTTTGGGTACAGGCGGTTTGTCACATGATCCACCTACACCGCAAATGGGTGCTGTACCACCAGAAGTGGAAGAGTTCTTAATTGCGGGTCGTAACCCAACCCCTGAAGCACGTAATGCACGTCAAGGTAAAATCATTGCTGTGGGTCAAAAATTAGCTGCTGGTGACAAATCTGTTGCTGTGCCATTAAACCCAGAGTGGGATCGTGCTTTACTTGAAACCTTCAAGAAAGCTGATTTTGCCGCGATGGAAGCGATGACAGAAGCTGAAATCCGTCGTGATGGTGGTCGTGGTGGTCAAGAAGTTCGTTCATGGATGGCTGCATTTGCTGCATTACATGAAGTGGGCGAATATGAAATGACTGCACACTGCTACGAAGACATTAGCGAGTGGATTGCAGGCTTTGGTATCGTATCTGCAGAATTGAAATAAGGAAAAGCACATGAGCGTTGAAACCATCGTTATTGTTGGTGCTGGTCAAGCCGGTGCTAGCGCAATTTTAGAACTTCGTGCTAATAAATACGAAGGTAAAATCATCTTAGTGGGCGATGAAACTCATCTTCCTTATGAGCGTCCACCGCTATCTAAAGATGTAATTCTAAAACCTGAAGAGACTAAAATCGAAATCTTGTCAGAAGAAAAACTGGCAGAGCTTGGTGTTGAAGTCATTCGTGGCAATGGCGTGGTTAAAATTAATAGCGACGCGAAAACTGCTGAACTTAAAAATGGCGATGTGATTGCATTTGACAAGTTATTACTTGCCACTGGCGGTGCAGCACGTCGTTTGCCAAACTTTGATGCGCTCGGCAAGCACGTTTACACGCTGCGTAATCTTGAAGATTCACAAGCCCTTGTTCCTGTATTACAAAAAGGTCAACGTATCATCTTAATTGGTGGTGGTGTCATTGGCCTTGAGCTTGCATCATCTGCACGTTACAAAGAGTGTGACGTCACAGTGATCGAAATGGGTCCAATGGTGATGGGTCGTTCATCACCACGCGTGTTAAGCGAATTCTTACTTGCACAGCAACAACTTGCAGGTGTAGATGTTCGTTTGTCGACTTCAATCGCTGACTGCAAATTAGATGGCGAAGAAATCGTAGTGACTTTAGCAGATGGCGAAGAGTTACGTGCAGATGCTGTAGTTTACGGTATTGGTATTGTGCCAAATGCGCAACTTGCAGTTGAAGCAGGTTTGGACGTTGATTTTGCCATTAAAGTCAATGAAAACTGCCAGACTTCACATCCTGACATTTATGCAGCAGGTGATGTTGCAACTCAGCTTCGTGACTGTGGTAACCACCGCCGTGTTGAAACGTGGGAAAATGCCAACCTTCAAGCAGGCCTCTTTGCACGTCATGTGATGGGTGTTGAGCATCCTGCAGTTAATCCTGCATGGTTCTGGACTGATCAGTTGAATATCAACTATCAGTTTGTTGGTGATATGGCCGCTGCTGAATGGCAAGTTCGTGGTGAAATCAATCCTGAGCTACGTGAGCAATCATCATTTGTATTGTTTGGTGTAACGGATGGCATCATTGTGGGTGGTATTACAGTCAATGCTGCCAAAGAAATGCGTCACTTGAAAAAGCTGATTAGCAAAAATGCCGCTTTTGAAGCAGACAAATATTTGGATCTTAGCCAAGATCTTCGTAAATTGGTGAAGTAACTTTGTTGTTATAAATCGTTTACAAAAGGGCAGACCTTGGGCAACCTAGGTCTGCTTTTTTATGCCTGTTTTATTTTCTGTCGAGGCATGACCATGCTATGCGTTAGTGTATATGGCAATGTCCTATTTTGATTTGCATGACTGTTGAGCTGATATGAATTCAAATTCCTCGCCCATGATCGTTACCGCTAGTATTTATGCCTTATTGGTACTTATTTGGGCGACCACACCTTTAGCCATTGTCTGGAGTGTGGCAGAAGTACATCCAATGTGGGTGCTGATTATTCGCTATTTTGGCGCATGTGTGATTGCCTTGGCTCTGCTTGGCATCATGCGCAATCCTTTACCATTTGATCGTACTTCGCTTAAAAGCTATGTGGCAGGCAGCCTCAATTTAATTGGTGCACAGC
Source organism: Acinetobacter sp. CY05 (assembly GCF_059515805.1). Classification (NCBI taxonomy): domain Bacteria; kingdom Pseudomonadati; phylum Pseudomonadota; class Gammaproteobacteria; order Moraxellales; family Moraxellaceae; genus Acinetobacter; species Acinetobacter sp. CY05. Next base: position 31,980 of record NZ_JCAKMW010000011.1, read on the forward strand.
TGTTTATTTACTTGGCGGCCAATTACTTAACTTCCGGTTTAATGGCGCTGATTTTTGGTTTTTCACCACTGATAGCCGGTCTTATTGGACATGTAATCTTAAAAACCCATAAATTGGTGTGGCTGCAATGGCTGGGGATGGCAATTGCGGTGGCAGGCTTGAGTTTTGTCTTTGCAGATTCTGCCGATAGTAAAGTTAACCCGTGGGGGGTGGTATTCATGCTGATTAGTATGCTGTCCTACATTAGCTCGATCTTTTGGGTGAAACAAATTAATGCACCACTTAAACCCATGTCACAGGCCACTGGTTCATTGTTGGTGTCTGCGTTTGGGTCATTACTGTTGATTCCATTTATTTGGCAGCATTTTCCAACTCAAATGCCAAGTGTGCAAGCATGGTTGGGCTTTGGCTTTACCATGATCATGTCATCTATTGTGGCAATGTTGTGTTATTTCTGGCTCATTCGTCGTTTAAGTGCATCAACAGTATCTTTAAGTAACGTAATGACCCCGATCATTGCTTTGATTCTCGGCGCAACTTTGAATCATGAACATATTAGCTCACATGCCTTTATAGGTGTGTCTGTTGTGATGTGCGGTATTGTGCTGTATTTCTTTAAAGAATGGCGTGAACAATATCTAAAACGCTAAGCTGATGTGCTTTTTTGCTCTAGCAACAAAAACACTCACTAAATTTTAAAAAAGTTTAGTTAAGATAAATCAAGCGCAGTATTTTAAAGCAGCATTTTTTCGCTGTTTGATGCAAAAAGTGTGGCACTATGGCAAAGTGCACTCAATATGCAATAAAAGCCAAACTTCGTTCGCCTAAACCATGCTTAGAACTTGGATGACATGAAACAAGATTTACAACAACATCATTTCCAATTGCCGACGCTTTCTTGTTGGACGCACACTTGGCGTCAACCGACGTCAAATTATTTACACTCAGATCATCACGATGGTCAGGTGTTTTTTAATCCAGGCAATGCGCCTGAGGCACCAAGCCGTGGCAGTTTGGTCAAATGGCTGTTACGTCGTAAGCGAACAACTTGGAAAGTGGATTATTCAGCCGAGCTAGAACAACGGCTTGCGCCGGGTCGGGTCGTGCCGCATGAACGCCCACATGCTCACCTAGATGACTGGCAAGTTTGGTTTATTGGTCATGCCACCGCCTTAATTCAAATAGGTCCTTATAACTTCTTAACCGATCCGATTTGGGCTGAGTTTGCCGGTCCTCAGCAGGGCCGTGGACCTAAACGTGCCTGTCCTGCGGGAATTGCTTTAGACGAGCTTCCACCCATTGATGCTGTGCTAATCAGCCATAACCATTATGACCATATGGATTTAGCCACCTTAACGTGGCTACATGAAAAGTTTGCGATGCCGATTTTTACCGGTTTAGGCAATGCTAGCTATTTACCTAAAGAGTTTGATGTGGTTGAGTTGGATTGGTGGGAATGGCAAGAATTTGGTGATTTTAAAATTGTCTTTACCCCAGCACAGCATGCCTCTGGACGTGGCTTACGCGATTATAATCGCGCACTTTGGGGGGGCTTTGTGATTAAGCATGGGGTGGACTATTGCTTTTTTGCAGGGGATACAGGTTATTCCAATCATTTTAAAACCATTCATCAGCGTCTAGGTCCACCACGCGTGGCATTACTGCCTGTCAATTGCTATGAAGAAAAAGATGTCTTACGTTACTTACATTTAAGCCCTGAGGATGCCTTTCAGGCACATAAGGATTTACATTCTAAATGTTCAGTGGCGGTGCGTTATCGTACTTTCCAAATTAATCGAGAGGGACGGGAACAGCCTGAACATGAATTGCATAAAGTCATGCAAAAAACCTCAAAATTTATTAATCCGTTTTATTGTTTGCATGAAGGTAAAAAAATTATCGTGTAAAAAAACCGCCATACTGGCGGTTTTTTTAAAGCTGACTCTAAGTCTTAGAGTAAACCAGGATTGCCTTGCGCAGGGTCTGTAGCACGTGCTGCTTGTGCATCTGCAACTGTCATGCCTAGTGCTTTTGCAACGCCTTCACCATACGCTGGGTCACATAAGAAACAGTTGCGAATATGACGATATTTAATAAAGTCTAAAGCGTCGCCCATCGCGGCAGCTGTATTATTAAATAAGGCTTGTTTTTGCTCATCATTCATCAGGTTGAATAACGCGCGTGGTTGGCTAAAGTAATCATTATCGTCTTCACGATAATCCCAAAAATCAGCATCGCCTGTGATTTTCAGTGGTGGTTCTTTATATTGCGGTTGTTCTTGCCATTGGCTAAAGCTGTTTGGTTCATAGTGCGGTAGGGCACCATAGTTACCATCCATACGGCCTTGACCATCACGGCGGTTAGAATGTACAGGGCAACGTGCTGCATTAACCGGAATCTGCGCATGATTAACGCCAACACGGTAGCGTGCAGCATCGGCATAGTTAAATAAACGTGCTTGTAACATACGGTCAGGTGAGAAGCTGATGCCTGGAACTAAGTTACTCGGCGCAAATGCCGCTTGCTCAACGTCTTGGAAGTAGTTTTCAGGATTACGATTGAGCTCGAACTCACCCACTTCAATCAGTGGATAATCACCTTTAGGCCAAACTTTGGTTAAATCAAATGGGTGGTAAGGTACTTTTTCCGCATCAGTCTCTGGCATGATTTGCACATACATGGTCCATTTTGGAAAATCCCCACGTTCAATTGCGTCAAATAAGTCAGTTTGTGAACTTTCACGATCTTTGGCAATAAGTGCTTCAGCCTCGGCATCAGTTAGGTTTTTAATACCTTGTTGAGTACGCATGTGGAATTTGACCCAAAAGCGTTCATTGTTGGCATTAATAAAACTAAAGGTATGACTACCAAAACCATGCATATGACGGTAACCATCTGGAATACCACGATCAGACATCACAATAGTGACTTGATGTAGAGCTTCAGGCAGTAAAGTCCAAAAATCCCAGTTGTTGGTGGCACTGCGTTTATTGGTTTTCGGGTCGCGTTTTACCGCTTTGTTTAAATCTGGGAATTTACGTGCATCGCGTAAGAAGAAGACAGGGGTGTTGTTTCCGACTAAATCCCAGTTGCCTTCTTCGGTATAAAACTTCATCGCGAAGCCACGGATATCACGTTCAGCATCTGCTGCACCGCGTTCCCCTGCGACTGTAGAGAAACGTACAAAGATCTCAGTTTTTTTGCCGATTTCTGAGAATAATTTAGCGCGGGTATATTGGCTAATGTCGTGAGTGACCGTGAAAGTACCAAATGCACCTGAACCTTTGGCATGCATACGACGCTCAGGAATGACTTCACGGACAAAATTAGCCAGCTTTTCATTGAGCCATAAATCTTGGGCTAAAAGTGGGCCACGTGGCCCTGCGGTCATACTATTTTGGTTGTCGACTACAGGTGCACCTGCGTCAGTCGTTAAATGGGTCACAGGACATTTTTTTATGTCGTTGCTCATGATGTTGCTCCCTTTTTATTGTCATGGGATTTAAAAAAATCAGAGAAATATAAAGATCAATAACAGCTTAACGCCGATAGACATTAACTCTTTTGTTAACTGATTTTAAAGGGTCGATGTGACAGATTAAGGTCACAGTTTTAGTGTATAAAGTCGTATTGAGGACTGTTTTTCTCAGCCTATTGCTTAATTTTATCGCAAAATCCCAGTTTTTCCCAATGGGATATTTGATTTTGATCAAGTGGTTAATTCGATGATTTAAATTTTTGATTATTAAGCATTTATAAATAGTATATCTATAAATAATATGTTTGAATAAGCAGAAACCAAACAAAGACGCCTCAGTTTTTTTATTTTCTGCTTGAAATTTAAACTTAAAGCTGCAATATAACGCTTTACTATTAACTTTATCTCAATGAGGATATGCAATGGCTAAGAAAAAACAGCCTGAAGTGATTGTGCATAATTTTGTGGCAAAACATATGCATGAAGTTAACAAAAGCCAAGTATTTGTAGACCGTAAAAAGAATGCCAAACGCGGTTATAGCAAATACAAAAAAGGGGGATACTCAAATGAATATCTCCCTTTTTTATGCGCGGCTTAAACGCTGACTAAACGATTGGTTTTAACCATATCGGATAAACCATGGGTTTTAAAATAATATTCAACCCAGCTTTTGACCATAAGTGGATTATTCATTTTTAAGACTTTGTCGAGTAAAGCTTCAGCATCGCTCATGGGAACATGACAAATAGCTTTACGTACACGCAAAATATTACTTGAACTCATCGACAGTGTATTAAAACCCATTGCCATTAACAAAACTGCTGACAGTGGATCACCGGCCATTTCACCGCATAAGCTGATGGGTTTATCGTATTTATGACATTCTTTAACTAAGCGGCTTAAAGCACGTAATACCGAAGGATGGAAGTGTGAATAGACGTTGGCCACGCGCGGATTATTACGATCAACTGCGAGTAAATATTGGGTTAAGTCATTGGATCCTACAGAGAAGAAATCCACCAGTTCTGCAAATTCTTCAATTTGTAATAAGACGCTTGGTACTTCGACCATAATGCCAATTTTAGGTTTTTGAATTTTGACCTGTTCTTCTTCTTGTACCGCATGCCAATCACGATCAAGCAAATACAAGGCTTCTTCGACTTCGCTGACGCTGGTGATCATCGGTAATAAAATATGCAGATTGTTCAAACCAATACTGGCTTTGAGCATCGCGCGAATTTGCGCAGAAAAAATTTCGGGATGATCAAGCGTAAAGCGAATACCACGCCAACCCAATGCTGAGTTTTCTTCTTCAATAGTGAAATAAGGTAAGTCTTTATCAGCACCAATATCTAAGGTACGCATCACCACGGGTTTATTGGCAAAGTGACTGAGTTGCTGGCGGTAAATGGTACGCTGTTCTTCTTCACCGGGGAAGCGATCACGCAGCATAAACGGAATTTCAGAGCGATATAAGCCTACGCCTTTAGCACCGCGCTGTACTCCACGCACCACATCAATCATTAGGCCCGTATTCACAAACAGCTTGACTGCTACACCATCTGGTGTGATGGCATCGCGGGTTTCGTATTGACGTAAGTCTTTAGCAATTTGCTCTTCTTCTTTTTGAATCTCTTTATAACGCGCACGTAAACGCCGTGGCGGATTAATAAATACTCGCCCTTGATGGGCATCAACAATCATCTCGACATCATCAAGACTATTAATCGGCAGTTCAGTGACACCCACCACTGTTGGAATACCGAGCGCACGCGCTACAATCACCATATGCGAGTTCATCGCGCCTTCAGTGGTGACAATGGCAGCAATTTTATCTACTGGTAGTTCTACCAATGCGGCTGTAGAAATCTCTTCGCCAATTAAAATACTTTCATCGGTCAGTTCACGGTGGCTGGCATCGGCCTCTTGTAAAAAGGCCAAAATACGCCGCCCTAAATCTTTAAGATCTGAAACCCGTTCGCGTAAATACTCATCTTCCATTTGTGCAAATAAAGCGGTATGTTTTTCAATCACTAAACGCACCGCACCTTGTGCCCAATTGCCATCGCGAATTTCGTCTTTAATTTCCGCAGGCAAGGCGTTTTCATCCAGCATACGTAAAAACACACTAAACAAAGCGCGCTCTTCTGCCATTAAAGCATCTTGCATTTTGTCATCGAGTGACTGGATTTCACTACGTACTGCGGCTACAGCATGATCGAGTAAGGCCAATTCTTCACTAATATCATCGGCTTCACGATCCGGTACCGCAGCTAAATCAGCAGGCGGATACAAGATAATGGCACGGCCCAAAGCAATACCGCCTGAGCCTGCAACCCCTTGGAAGGTTTTATAGGCAGGTAAGTTATTGGGTTTACGAAACACATCAATATTACCCACGGCATGTGCATGGGCAATCACGCCTGAGAGCTGGGCGCAAAGTGTCACTAAAAAAGATTCTGCTGCTTCACTAAAATCTTGTTTTTCTTTATTTTGCACCACCAGTACGCCCATAACCTTACGGCGATACATGACAGGTACGCCTAAAAATGAGCTATACAGTTCTTCACCGGTTTCTGGCAAATACAGAAAACGCTCGTGGCTGGGCGCATCATCTAAATTGACAATTTCTTCACGTTGTCCGACTAAACCAATTAAACCCTCACTGGTTTGCAGGGAAACATGACCTACCGATTCAGACTTTAAGCCCTTAGAGGCCATCAGCACATAGCGTTGATTGCGTTCATCTAATAAATAGATCGAACAGACATCGACATGCATGGCTTCAGCGACTTGATTGACCATAATATCTAAAGATTCATGCAAACTGGTGGACGCATTGATCTCTTGTACAATGCGTCTTAAGGTATCCAGTTGCATATTCGACATAAAGGCCACTCCCAATCCTAAGGGGTTAAATTTCAATTTTATTTATAACAAGACTGGCATAAAAAATCTGCACCCATGACAGATTTTTTTAAGGTTTGGCAACAGGCAACTGCTGACACAGTTCCACCATCGCTTTACGGTATACGTCACGTTTGAAGTTGACAACTTGACCAAGCGGATACCAGTAACTGACCCATTGCCATTGATCAAATTCAGGTGGATCGGAAAGATTCAACTGAATATTTTGTACAGGCGCGGTCAGCTTAAGCAAAAACCACTTCTGTTTTTGACCAATACATACGGGGTCTGAATCCGTTCGGATATACCGATGTGGCAAACGATAACGCAGCCAACCTTTCGTTTGCGCTATTATCTGGACGTGTTCGGGCAGTAAGCCAACTTCTTCTCTTAGCTCACGATAAAGTGCTTGCTCCGGGGTTTCTCCAAATTGGATACCACCTTGTGGAAATTGCCATGCATTGTGACCAATGCGTTTTGCCCATAAAACTTGTCCAGAATCGTTTGCCAAAATGATCCCGACATTGGGTCGGAAACCTTCAGAGTCGATCATTTGGCTACCTAAAATATGTGTAATTTATCTCTTTGCCTTCGGGGATTGTTATTTCTTTGTCCAACACGAAAAAAGCAAAGTTTAAAAATATTAAAACTGCTATGATCTTAACGAATTTCTATCGACTAGCCGAGATAGATTTACATTTTTTTTCTTAAATTTCAGCTTTTACGAGTATTTTCATGAAATTGGCACTGTTTGATCTCGACCATACCTTATTGAATACCGATTCAGACCATTCTTGGGGTGAATTTTTAGTAAATGAAGGCTTGGTTGATCCAGTACGTCACCGTGCCATGAATGATAAGTTTTATGACGACTATAAAGCTGGTCAACTTGATCCGATTGCCTATAACGAATTTGTGTTTGAGTTTTTAACCCAGCATGACCATGCTTATTTAACTGAACTGCATGAATTATTTATGCAAAAAGTCATTCGTGCACAAATGCGTCCTGAAGGTTTTAAAGCCATTCAAGCCCATAAAGAGGCAGGTCATCAGTTGGTAGGCATTACCGCAACTTCAGACTTTATTACTGCGCCCATCTTCCGTGAATTTGGCATTACTGAAATCATTGCCACCAATGCAGAAGTCATGGATGGTAAATACACAGGTAAAGTGATTAATACGCCGTGCTATCAACAAGGCAAACTTACTCGTCTAGATCAATGGTTACAAGGACGTGATGTGACTGAATCTTGGGCCTACTCAGATTCGATTAATGACCGCTTCTTACTTGAATATGCCGATCATGCCATTGCTGTGAATCCTGATGACCGTTTAGAAACGCTTGCTAAACAACAAGGCTGGGATGTTCAAGACTGGTCAATTTAAGCTGATTTGGATGCAAATAAAAGCACTCATGATGAGTGCTTTTTTACATTTTTCTACCGATCAAAACAAAAAATTGCGTATTCTAAGCTGAGACAGATCAATAAAAATAAGGAGAAAAACATGAATCACGTCCGCCCACGCATGACCCATTTATTTGAGCAATTAGGATTAGATAGTTCAGAAGAGGGTATCGCTTTATTTATTAGCACCCATCAACTCAATGCCCATACCAAAATTACCCAAGCGGATTATTGGAGCGAAGCGCAGCGCCAATTTTTAGCTGAAAAAATCAAATCTGATGGTGAATGGGCCATTATTGTAGATCAACTGAATGAATCCTTACATGAAGATTCTCTAACCAAATAATCGATCGAAGATGAGTTCTACCTGCTTAGGATTGAAGTGGGTAGAGCATCTGTCTATTGCCTCATCAATGCACATCTAACACAGCCTTAGCATCAAGATGATGTGAGCGCTCATCTGTTGTTGATGGTTTAAGCTGTGTAAAAAGTTACGGATAACAACAAAATAAAAAATAAGGAGAAAAAATGGGTACTTTAGCAATCATCATCTCATTGGTATTACTGATGTTTTTTGCCTATCGAGGTATTTCAGTGTTGATTTTGGCCCCGATTATGGCAGCCGTTGCCATCGTCCTCTCGGGTGACATGGTCTACATGATGCCGCAGTATACTGAAACATTTATGGCGGCTTTGGGCGGCTATATTTTAAAATTCTTTCCTATTTTTTTGTTAGGTGCTTTATTTGGACAACTGATGGTGGATTCAGGTTCCGCCTCGAGTATTTCAAACTGGATCATGCAAAAATTAGGTCATAAACGCGCCATTTTGACGGTTGTGTTAGCCTGTGGTGTATTAACTTATGGCGGGGTGTCACTTTTTGTGGTGGCGTTTGCAATTTATCCAATTGCGAAATCTATGTTTCAAGCGGCCAATATTCCCAAGCGCTTAATTCCTGGGGCGATTGCGTTAGGCTCATTTACCTTTACCATGACCGCACTACCGGGTTCACCTTCCATTCAAAATGCGATTCCAATTCCATTTTTTGCCACCAATGTATTTGCCGCGCCGGGTATAGGCATTATTTCTGGCTTGATTATGTTTGCTTTAGGTTGTATGTGGTTACAAAGCCGTGCCAATAAAGCACGTAAAAACGGCGAAGGCTATGGCATTGATACCCAAGAAGCAGAAAAGTTAGAAAATGGTGTGAGTTCACAAGGTGAAATGCCGGTATTTTTGGCATTTTTACCTTTACTGCTCGTAATTGGCGTCAATGCTGTATTCACCTATCTAATTTTTCCAAATATGGACTTTAGTTCATTGCAACAACTTTATCCGAAATTAGAACCAACTAAACAAACTGGTTTATGGGCTTTAGTGATTGCCTTAGTGGTGGCCTGTTTAAGCTTAATTTTATTACGTTTAGGTAAATGGAATAACCTGAAGGAAACGGTAAATAAAGGCGCTTTGGGTTCAATGTTACCTATTTTTAATACAGCGTCTGAGGTGGGTTATGGGGCAGTGATTGCGTCTTTGGCAGGTTTTATCATCATTCGCGACATGGTGCTCAATGTATCGAGTAATCCATTGATTTCAGAAGCGATTGCCATGAATGTTTTGGCAGGGATTACTGGTTCTTCTTCAGGGGGGATGTCGATTGCATTATCGACTTTAGGGGCTGATTACTTGGCAATGGCAAATGCCGCGGGTATTAATCCTGAATTACTACACCGTATTGCCGCTTTGGCTGCAGGCTGTTTGGATACTTTACCTCATTCAGGTGCAGTGATTACTTTATTGTCAATTTGTGGCATGACTCACAAACAATCTTATGCCAATGTAGCCATGTGCACGGTATTGATTCCAATGGTTTCTTTAACGGTGGCCATTACTTTGGGGACATTGTTTGGTTCATTTTAAATAAGCGCCTTAGAGGCGCTTTTCTTGGTTTAGCTTTTGCGTCGCCACAGCGTGACTTCACTTAAACTGTGTTGGAATTTGCGTGCAGTTTCACGAATGACAAATTCCACATGCTGTGGTGCTTCAATTAAATCAAAATGCGGACTAAGCAAGGCTTTGAGTCCATCTAGCGTGGTAAAATTTTCTGCATCCTGTTTAAAGCCACCAATCCATTCGCTACGTTCGGTATGCTCCGTGAGCCAGGTATAAGGCGAGGTTAACATCAATACACCGCCCACATTTAAACGTTGATGGACTGTTGTTAAGAACGCTTTAGGATGATGCAGACGATCAATTAAGTTGGCCGCTAAAATAAAATCGTAACCGCTAAATTGGGGCTTTAAGTTACAGGCATCGCCTTGGAAAAAGGCGACTTTATCTGCCACTTGATCTAAACCCAAATGATGGAGTTGGCAAGATTTATGTTCCACTAAATCGCCTTCTAAGCAGATGCTATAGTGCAACGTTTGTTGCTTGGCTAATTGTACGCCGTGTTGAATAAAGCGTGCCGAAAAATCAATGCCGGTGACCTGATCAAAATAATGTGCCAGTTCGAAGCTGGCCCGTCCAGTGGCACAGCCTAAATCTAGGGCTTGAGCTTTGTTAAGTTCAGGTAGTTTTTGCATGGCCAGTTGTACTAAGGTTTTCGCAAAATTAGCCACGCCAAAATATTCTGGGCCGTATTGGAACTCTAAGTATTCGGCTGCAAGCTTATCGGTTTCATAATGCGATTGAATAGGATTGAGCTCTTGTTCAGCCATGACATAACGAAAACCGGCATGTTGGAAAAAATGTCGTCTAAAGGCATAACGTGCGGAATGTAAAATTTCATTACCACTAGAGATCCATGAACCGCCTTTTATCAGATTATGTTGACCATCAAAAGTTGGGGTGGTGAAATCATCATAAATTGGATGGACCTGAAAACCATCAAAAGGGTAGATGGGTGTTTCAGTCCATTGCCAGACATTACCTTGCACATCGTAGAAATCGCCATGCGCAAACTGATGGACAGGGCATGCAGAGGCTGCCAGTTTGAGTTGCAAATTGGCCTGTTGTTGAATCTGTTCTGGGCTTAAGCCCGTGCTTTGATAAAGGGCATACCACTCATCTTCACTGGGTAAGCGAATTTTTTGTGCGGTAAGTTGACTTTTCCAATTACAAAATGCTTTAGCTTCATGAAAGTTGACTTCTACTGGCCAGTCCCAAGGCATAGGCACCATTTCGGTCATCAAACGCAACTGCCAACCTTGTGCAGACTGTTGCCAAAAGGTGGGATGTTTGACCTGTGAGAATTTAAGCCACTCGCGCCCTTCATCTGTCCACAGCTCGGTTTGTGTATAACCATCATCCTCAACAAATGCCAAAAACTCTTGGTTACTCACCAAATAGCGACTGGCACTAAATGCTGCAACTTGCGCTTTATGAATGCCATATTCATTATCCCAACCATAATACGGGTTGGCTTGGGTCTTGTATAAACAGATGTCGCTGGCAGCGACAGGCAACAAGGTATTTTGCGGTGCGCTATGTTGCTGAGTAAAAGCACGCCAAGCAGAATGGGGTTGGACATAATCTAGTTTTTGCTGCCGAATTAAAACAGAGGAAGTTTCCAAATGAATGCGTTCATGCTCAATGCCCATCAGAATCGGCCAACATGGATGTTGCCAATTGACCGGTGTTTGCATAGCAATACGATCAATGACTTCAAGTACGATCTGTTTAACTTGTTGCCGATACGCATGTACTGCAGCAATACTGGGCCAATCATAATGACGATGATCCAAATCATCCCAACTCATTTCATCTACCCCTACAGCAAACAGTGATTCAAAGTGTGGATGAACGCGTTCGGTAATCAATTTGGCTAATAATAATTTATTGATAAAAAAGCTTGCGCTATGACCATAATAAAAAATTAATGGATGACGCAAAGGAATAGCTTTTTCATAAAAGCCCTCTGGTTTTAAACAATCGAATAAGGACTCATAACAGGCAAAGGTTTCTAAAAAATAGTCACGAATATCTTGGCGTAATTGTTCAGGGTCGGATTGTTGTAAATTGGGAGAGAAATGAAGTTCAGTCGCTCGCTCTAAAACGCGTTGGTGCATACACTGCTCCGCTTGTTATTATTAAAAAAGACCAGCCGAGGCTGATCTTTTTAATGTACGCGAAGTTATTTTTGTTGTGTGTAAACAAATTTTAATTGCTGTGATGAGGCGACATGAGATTTACCAAAGCTTGTGCAGCTTTTGATTGGCTACGTCCCGGATGCCATACCATACCCAATTGGCGGTGCATTTCTAAATTAATATCGAGTTGTTGCAGTTCTTCACTAACCATTGTTTTAGGCAAGACTGACCAACCTAGACCAATAGAGACCAACATCCGAATAGACTCAAGTGGATTGTTGCTCATAGTGACTTTAGGCTTGACCCCTTGCTTTTCAAATTCCGCTAAAGTGATTTGCGAGGTATAGGTTTGTGCAGCAGGTAATAAACTTGGGTAGGCAATTAGATCTTGCAAGCTTAGATCACGTTGACTGGCTAATGGATGAAAAGGTGCAGCCACGAACACCAAAGGATCATTCCAGATCGTCACATATTTTAAACGACTGTCTAATTGCGGCGGTAGCGTTAAAAAAGCCAGCTCTAAATCGCCTGCGAGCACTTGTTCATGGGCTTGCTCTGAATCTACAAAACGTACATCTAAACGTACATTTGGATAATCTTGCGCATAACGACGTAAATGATGCGGCAAATGATGCAAGCCAATATGATGACTAGTGCCCAGCTTTAACTTACCTTGCACTTCGTTTTGTTCGTGACTTAAAGTATGGTGAATATCACCTAGTTCATTGAGCCAGTTTTTAACTTTGGGCAATAGCGAGTGTGCTGCATGGGTCGCTTGTACACCACGTCCAGCAGATTCAAATAGCTTAACGCCAAAGTATTCTTCTAAACTATGAATACGTTTTGTCACAGCGGGTTGGGTAATAAACAGCTGATCAGCTGCCATCGAAATTGAACCCGTTTCCATCACTTTGACAAAGGCTTCAAAGGCTGCAAGATTCATAAGCGCTTATCCATAAAGTTTTTTTATGCTTATTTCATTATTTATAAGTTTTTATGTTTAAGCAAAGAAAAAATGCACAATTTGCGTCAAAATATGATCACTTGACTCACTATTTAGTCATGGTTTTATCTATTGGTAAAATTGCTACAAAAAAAGGCCACTAAAATCAGTGACCTTTTACGGAGCAGTTAGTTTTTTATGCATCTTGCATGGCTTGATTTTTTTTATCCCATACCCGCTCATGGAAGAAGTAAGCGACAGCTTGAATGGTGGGTTCTAAAATACTTAAGGTCATTGCCATCCAAATACTGCCTGTGACAAAGTAGCCCACTAACATCGCAACTGTAATGTGCATGATGTAGTAGCTTAAGGTCTTTTTAAACATACGTTGGTTTTGGTCAACAAAGTTTTGAATATGTGCCATGTTGCTGCTCCTCAAAATGCTATTCATGTGCCGATAAGTAAATCATAAGCATTCTCATTTAATTTGTAAAAGCGAATATATTTTTAATGTTAATAGGAAAATTAGATGATAAGTTGCACGAGATGAATAGGGATTAACCTATTAAAAAAAGTTTTTAAATTAATAAAAATGATAAATTAGATTTATGGTATTAGCCGTTTATAATCCATAATTAATGAAAGAATTTACCCAGTCCAGTGGAGCAAATCGACATGGCAGGCGAAACCCAACAAGCAAAAACATTGTATGACAAATTATGGGATGACCATCTAGTAAAACAACGAGATGATGGCTCCAGCTTACTGTATATCGACCGTCATTTATTGCATGAAGTGACTTCTCCACAAGCCTTTGAAGGCTTGCAATTGGCGGGTCGTAAGCCTTGGCGTTTAAGTGCCAATGTAGCAACACCAGACCATAACGTACCAACCTCTAAAAAAGAGCGCGCTGAAGGTATTTCGGGTATTGAAGATGATACTTCACGTATCCAAGTGCAAACTTTAGATGACAACTGTAAAACCTTTGATGTGGTGCAGTTTGATATTAATGATGTGCGTCAAGGGATTGCGCATGTAGTTGGACCTGAGCAAGGTTTAACTTTGCCAGGTATGACAGTGGTGTGTGGTGACTCACATACAGCAACCCATGGTGCATTTGGCTGTTTGGCACATGGTATTGGGACATCGGAAGTTGAGCATGTCTTAGCAACCCAATGCTTAGTGCAAAAGAAAATGAAAAACATGTTGGTACGTGTTGACGGAAAATTGGGTCAAGGCGTTACACCAAAAGATGTGGTATTAGCCATCATTGGCAAGATTGGTACTGCTGGCGGTACCGGTCATGCGATTGAATTTGGTGGTCAAGTGTTCCGCGATATGTCGATCGAAGGCCGTATGACAGTTTGTAACATGGCCATTGAAGGCGGTGCCCGTGTGGGTATGGTCGCTGTCGATGAAAAAACCATTGAATATGTAAAAGATCGTCCATATGCGCCAAAAGGTGAGCAATGGGATCAAGCTGTAGCATACTGGAATACCTTGCATTCTGATGAAGGCGCGCACTTTGATACCGTAGTTGTGCTTCAAGGTGAAGAGATTGAGCCACAAGTGTCTTGGGGTACTTCACCTGAAATGGTCATTCCTGTGACTCAAGCGGTACCAACTTTAGAACAAGCCAAAGATGATGTACAGCGTAATGACTGGACCCGTGCTTACCAATATATGGGCTTAACCGCAGGTCAGGCTTTGGCTGATATTCAATTAGACCGCGTGTTTATTGGTTCGTGTACCAACTCACGTATTGAAGATATCCGTGCGGCGGCTGAAGTTGCCAAAGGCAAAAAAGTGGCGCCAAGCATTAAACAAGCGATGGTGGTACCAGGTTCTGGTTTAGTCAAAGCACAGGCAGAAGCGGAAGGCTTAGACAAAATCTTAATCGAAGCAGGTTTTGAATGGCGTGAGCCGGGTTGCTCAATGTGTTTAGCGATGAATGCAGACAAATTACAGCCGGGCGAACATTGTGCATCGACTTCAAACCGTAACTTTGAAGGTCGTCAAGGTAATGGTGGTCGTACCCACTTGGTGAGCCCAGCAATGGCAGCAGCAGCAGCGATTGCAGGTCACTTTGTTGATGTACGTTCATTCTAATAGGAGCAAACAACATGAAAAAATATACCGTTGAACAAGGTATCGTTGCACCATTAGACCGTGCCAATGTCGATACAGATTTAATTATTCCAAAACAGTTTTTAAAATCAATTAAGCGTACTGGTTTTGGTGCTAACCTTTTTGATGAACTTCGTTATTTGGATGAAGGTTATTTAGGTCAAGACAACTCAAAACGCCCGATTAACCCAGACTTTGAATTAAACAAAGCGCGTTATCAAGGTGCATCAATCTTGATTTCACGTGCCAATTTTGGTTGTGGTTCGAGCCGTGAGCATGCGCCGTGGGCATTGGAAGAATACGGTTTCCGTACTGTGATTGCACCAAGTTATGCGGACATTTTCTTTAATAACAGCTTTAAAAATGGCATGTTACCTGTGATCTTGTCTGAAGAGATTGTGGATCAGTTATTTAAAGAATGCTTTGCAAATGAAGGTTATCAGTTAACCATCGATTTAGAAGCACAAGAAGTGCGTACACCGAGTGGAGAAAGCTTTAGATTTGAAGTCGATCCATTCCGTAAGCACTGCTTATTAAACGGTTTAGATGATATTGGTTTAACTTTACAAGCAAGCGATGACATTCGTGCTTATGAAGAAAAAACCAAAGCAGCACGTCCTTGGGTATTTAACGAAATTCGTGGCTAAAGCCATAGCTTCGATTGTGAAGTCTTGCTAACATTTTGTTCAAATTTCATTGGCATTCGGTAGCAAGATGAAAAAAACATGCTTTAGCGGTTTGGTACTGAGCGCAATCATGCTACTCAGTGCCTGCCAATTGGTCGATACTGCACAAATTAAACATGTGCCTGAAACAAAAGCGACGCAAAACAATGCGTTAATTTATTGTACAGGCACCAGTAATTGTGAATTTGAACGTTTTAATGCGATTCAAATTGTGGATAGCGATAAACATAAAGTTTATCGTGAAGCCATACAGGCAAAAATTTTGCGTTTGCAACAAAGCCATTTAGGTAAAAACAACGCTTTATATTTGTCAGTACCAGCAGGTTCGCATGAATTGGTGTTACGTTTCTATCCAGTGTCTAAAGACCGAGCAGAAAAGTTGCATTTAATTCATAGATTTAAGGCCAAAACGTCTTATACCTTGCAGATGTATCGTAAACGGAATACCACACGGAGTACCAGTTTACTCAAAGCCTCGGTTCCTGACCCTTTGTGTGTTGATTTAAAGCAAGAGCAAAAGACCATTCGTCGTTTTTGCAAACCCTATGATGCTATAACTAGCGTGGGTGAGTTTGTAGAACAAAAACTTTAATTGGACTAAATTTTTTAGTCATGTATCAATGGAATATCTCATGTCAAAACATATTTTGATTTTAGCTGGTGACGGCATTGGCCCTGAAATTGTAAAAGCTGCTGAACAGGTCTTAACGTCTGTGAATGACAAATTCAATCTGGGTTTGACGTGGGAACAAGGTTTATTAGGCGGTGCCGCGATTGATGCGCACGGTGCACCATATCCAGACGTGACTTCTGAACAAGCCAAACGTGCAGATGCAATTTTACTTGGTGCAGTAGGCGGTCCACAATGGGATACCATTGAACGCTCAATCCGTCCTGAACGTGGTTTATTAAAATTACGTTCTGAGTTAAATCTATTCGCGAATTTACGTCCTGCAATCTTGTATCCGCAGTTGGCGGGTGCTTCAAGCTTAAAGCCTGAAATTGTAGCGGGTCTTGATATTTTAATTGTTCGTGAATTAACAGGTGGTATTTACTTCGGTCAACCACGCGGTATCCGTGAACTCGAAAACGGCGAAAAACAAGGCTTTAACACCGACGTTTATGCGGAATCTGAAATCAAACGTATTGCCAAAGTGGCCTTTGAAATGGCAAAACTTCGTGGCGGCAAAGTATGTTCAGTCGATAAAGCCAACGTGCTTGAAGTGACTGAGCTTTGGAAACAAACCGTAACTCAATTGCATGCTGAGCAATATCCAGAGATCAATTTGTCACATATGTATGTCGACAACGCAGCAATGCAGTTGGTACGTGCGCCAAAACAATTTGACGTATTGGTGACAGGTAACTTATTTGGCGATATCTTATCTGATGAAGCTGCCATGTTGACAGGCTCTATTGGGATGTTGCCATCTGCATCTTTAGATGAAAATGGTAAAGGTATGTATGAACCTTGCCATGGTTCAGCACCAGATATCGCAGGTCAAAACATTGCCAATCCACTGGCAACAATTTTATCTGTTGCTATGATGCTACGTTATACTTTCCGTGAAGAAGCGGCAGCCAAAGCTATTGAAGATGCGGTAGGCAACGTATTGGATCAAGGTTTACGTACAGCGGATATTATGTCTGAAGGCATGAATAAAGTCGGTACGATCGAGATGGGTCAAGCTGTAGTGGCTGCATTAAACTAATTTGCATCAAACGTGCTTTAAAAACGCAGCTTAAGGCTGCGTTTTTTTATGCTGCAAAAGCGCTACAGAACTAGGCTGCATTTCCTTTTAAAGTAAATCAATGCAGCTACAAGGAGTGGCACCATGCAAGCACTAGGGTTGGGTTTAATATTATTGGCAATCAGCAGTTTAAGCTTTGCAAATAACTGTGAAAATCCACGTAATACCTATGATGATGTCTATTGCACCAATAAAGTTTTTCATGATGCAGATGCAGAACTCAACAAAAGTTATGCAGAACTGAGAAAACATCTCACACCAGCGCAAAAAGTCAGTTTAAGAACAGCGCAACTGGCCTGGATTAAACAACGCGATGCAACCTGTTCGAGTGAAGAACACAGACAGGTCTTTGTACAATGTAATTTAGATGAAACCACCACGCGCAATGCATGGTTACGTGAGCGGATTCGTGAATGTAAAACCATTGGTTGCCAAACTAAACAGCTTCGCTAGAGCATAAAAAAAGCCACTTAAAACAGTGGCTTTTTTGCTTACACTAAAACTTAGCGTGCACGGTACGTGATACGACCCTTAGTCAAATCATAAGGTGTCATTTCAACTTTTACACTGTCGCCAGTCAAAATGCGGATATAGTGTTTACGCATTTTACCAGAAATGTGAGCAATCACTTCGTGACCGTTCTCTAAACGTACACGGAACATAGTATTAGGAAGCGTCTCGGTGACAACGCCTTCGAACTCGATGAGTTCCTCTTTATTGGCCATAGCCTACCTGAATGAATAAATTGGAAAGGTGCAAATTATAGTCAATTTTTTTCTCAAATACAAGGCAGCAAGGCGGCACTGGTCGCCTAGGTGAGAGTAAAATAAGCGAATGCACAGTATACAGATTGTGCTTAAAATCAAATGCACAGTAGTTGTGAGTTGTGACAATCAAAGTTAAGCTCAATCTTATGGTTTTATGGCAATACAAGGAAGGTCTAGGCGTGGCTCAGCTAACGGATGCATCAGTGATATTACGCTTGGGCTATCAAGCACTACGCCGTGCGGGATTACCAACAGAGAAGATTCTTGGCAAAGCGGGTGTGGCACTCAATCAAATACAAACCAATAAACGTACCCCTTTAAGTGCACAACATGCCTTTTGGAGTGCGGCAGAAGAGGTTTCAGGGGATTGCGATATTGGCTTACATTTAGGTGAACATTTGCCTTTATATCGTGGTCAGGTGATCGAGCATTTATTTTTAAGTAGTGAAAATTTTGGCGAAGGTTTAAAACGTGCTTTGGCTTATCAGCGTCTGATCAGTGATGCCTTTCATGCGGTATTGGTCATTGAAGAGGGACGTTGTTATTTAAGTAACGGCACGCGTGGCAAAGCAGATAATTTTGTCAATCGACACTTTACCGAGTGTGCTATGGCTGGCGTGATTCGCTTTTTTAAGTTTATGACTGAAGGACGTTTTGAGCCCTTATATATTGATTTTAATTTTGAGCAAGGTGCAGCGGATGAAGAATATTTACGGGTTTATGGCTGTCCAGTCAGTTTAGAGCAAAAAGAAACGCGTTTATATTTTGATGCTGGTGTGTTGGATTATCCTTTATGGCAAGCTGAACCTGAACTGCTACAGTTGCATGAACAATTGGCCTTAGAGAAGCTACAAGAGCTGGCGCGTTATGATTTAGTGGGTGAGGTGCGCCGTGCCATTGGTGCGACCTTAGAGAGCGGAGAAACCACCTTAGAAACCGTGGCTGCTCAGCTTAAAATTACGCCACGGCGCTTACGTACCCAGCTCAGTGATGCAGATACTAGTTTTCAGCAAATCTTATCAGATTATCGGTGTCGCTTAGCCAAGCGTTTATTGGCAGGTACCAATGAAAGTATTGAAAAGATTGTATATCTCACGGGTTTTTCTGAACCGAGCACGTTTTATCGGGCTTTTAAACGCTGGAGTGATGAGACGCCGGTGGAATATCGTAAACGTAAGCAGCGTTAGAATCCCTCCTTAGCTCTCTTTACAAAAGGGAGGTTAAGCGAAGAGAAGCACTACTTCGCAAGAGGAGGGACTATTTAATAATTTATTCAGGCATATTGAGCCAATGCGGGCCAAGTGGCATTTTCGGCAGTTCAAACTCACTTGGATAATCGGCGTGAATAAAGTACAGGCCATCTGGGGGGGCGGTAATGCCTGCTGCAGAACGGTCTTCGGCGGCAAAGATGGTATCAATATGATCTACCTCATACATGCCTTGGCCAATTTCCAATAAACAGCCCATGATATTACGTACCATATGGTGTAAAAAGCCATCGGCTTGAATATCTAAAACTAAGTAGCAACCATGCTGAATGAGGCGGCAATGGCTGACATGGCGTACAGGTTGATTAGACTGACAAGCAGCTGCGCGGAAACTTTCAAAGTTATGCGTACCTTCAAACTTTTGCGCTGCCTGCATCATTTTGGTGACATTGAGTGGCTGATAAACATGCGTAACTTGCTTATACAATAAGGCAGGGCGCATAGGGTTGTTATATACCACATAGCGATAGCGACGAGCCTTGGCTTTAAAGCGCGCGTGGAAGCTATCATCCATCTCTTTAATCCATTGGATCGAGATGTCTTTGGGTAACTGGCTATTGGCACCCATGAGCCAACCACGCACAGGGCGGATGGCATGGGTATCAAAATGTGCCACCATATTGGTGGCATGTACTCCGGCATCCGTACGACCTGCGCCATGTAATATAATCGGCTCATTGGCGATTTTGCTTAACACTTGCTCAATGGTTTCTTGCAGACTGATCACACCTGCTTGCTGGGTTTGCCAGCCGCGATACTGCATCCCACAAAATTCAATACCAATGGCAAAACGTTGCATAGTGACCTCAAGAATTTAATTGTTCATGCCAATGAGCACGGCGCTCATCCACGGTCGGGTATTGTAAATAGATTTTAAAGGCTTTTGCATAAAGATCTGCATGGCTGGCACAATCACTGCTTAAAATCTTGGCATGCTGTAACCATGCTGAAACCGCATAACGTTGATCTAGACCACCAAACGGCACTTGGCTGGTGAGTAGGGTTAAGCAACCTGCTGCATAGAGATCATTGAATAGCTCTAGCATGAGGCTATCGGCATGTAAATTGCCAATTCCAAAGCCTTGTAAAATTAAGATATCGGGTGGGTCTTGGCAGAGCTGCTGTAACTGTTTGATATGCTGTTTTAGGCTGAGTGGTTGCCACATTAAATTGAGGCAGCGGAAATCATCAGCACGTTGTAAGTCACGTTCACTGACCTGATAGTGCTGCGCATGGGAGTCAAAGGCTTCATTGGCTGCTAAACCTGCAAAGGCATCAAGCTCAATACTGTGCTGTTTGAGTACAGTTTGTGCATGGAACAGTTGATGATGAAATGCCACATAAACGCCACTTAGATATTTGAGTACCGCATACAAAGCATTGTTTAAATTATCGAGAGCATCTGTAAATTGGCGCAGATCATTGCCTTGCACATTTAACAGCGGATATTGACTGCCTGTGACCACCACGTGCGCTGATTGACCCAAAAAGCGCGCCAGTAATGCTGCCGCATAGCTTAGGGTGTCTGTGCCATGCAGAATGACAAAGTGTTGATAGTTTTGCTGCTGCAACGTTTGAATTTGTTGGATTAGCGCTAACCAATCACGCGGAGTACAGGCACTACTGTCTTTAATGCAAGGTGCAATAAAACACTCAATGGCTAATTCTTTAGATAAAATTTTTTCAAGCTCAGGAATAAATTGAGCTGCAGGCATTGGGCTTAAGGGTTCGCCTACACAACCAAAAGTACCGCCCATATAAATTAACGCGATTTTTTTCATATAAAATAAAAAAGCAGCCAAGGATGACTGCTTTATCTTAGAGCGAAATGCCAGCTTTAGGCGATTTTATTTCGTAACGCTGTGGCTATTTGGCGTTGTTGTGCATTGTAATTGGCTTCTTGCTCGGCTAACAGGCTTTGTGCATGTTGGTAAGAGCCAACACGAATATACTCAGCCGCTAGACGTAAGTTTAAGTCTGCCTCGTCAATTTGACCGAGTGCTGGGAATAATTGCAACAGCGGATCATTGGCTTCGACTGTAGGCTGAGTAGGTGACTTATCTGCGCTTGTAGTAGCAGCTGGTGCTTCAATCTTAAACTCGAAATCTTGCGGGTTAAGTTTGCGATCAGCTGCTGCTTGAGGTTGTGTAGATGCCTGAGGCGTTGGCACAGGATCAAGACTAACTTCTAGCTTAGGTTTTGCTGTAGCTGGTTGATCAAGATTAAATTCCAGCTCTGTTTTTGCAGGTGCTTTAGCAACAGCGGCATCGGCTAGATTAAAATTGCTTGGTTGACTACTAGGCGCGGATGCTGAATCTAAATTAAATTCTAATTCAGAAGTTTGAGCTGCTTTATTTGGACTAAAGCTAAACTCAAGGCTATTGTCGGCAGGAGGCGCTTGCACTTGAGCTGCGGGTGCTGCGGCAGTTTGATCTAAATTAAAAGCAAAATCTAGAGATTTTTCTTCAGTTTTGCTTTCAGTCGCCGCAGCTGGAGCAGGGCTAAATTCTAAAGGCTGCGCAGGTTGTGCTACTTTTTGTGGCTGACTAAAACTAAACTCAAGTGCTTGGGGTTCTTGAGGCTGAGCTTGAACTGCAACAGGTGCTTTGACTTCAGCATCTGACGTCCGCGGTTCTGGCTGTGTAAACTCAAGTGGCGCTTGAGATTTAGCCGTAGTGACTTGCTCTTGTAATTGATCAAAAGAGACTGAATTTTGTGCAAATTGCGCTGCTTGTGCTTCTGCTTTGGCCTTGGCTTGTTGGGCTAATTTTTGTTCATGTGCTTCACGTTGCGCTTGTGCTTGGGCCAAAACATCATCGAGCTGTAAAGAACGTAAATGTGTGAACAGCTGATTAATCGCGAACTCATCATTTTGCAGTAAATGCAAATCTAGCAACATCAAATACAGCTCATGCTGACCATTATCACGATTTAATGCTTGGTTAATTTGTGCTTCAGCAGCAAAATAGTTGCCCTCACGTATTTGATTTTCAATATGGCGACGTAACTCAGGCGCTAAAGTTGAGCGTTCGTTGGCAACCAAAGTATTTTGCTTGGGTTGCGCCACATGATCTGTAATCTCTGCGCTAGTTACAGTTGCGGCTTTTGCTTTGCTTTTAGTCGAGGTTGTTTTTTTAACTGAATCAGCCTCTTTACTGGCTTCACGTTTTTTTAAAATCAGTGCAACAACCAATAGCAGAACAAATGGAAGCACGTATAACAGCATGTTAATTAACCCCTTGTGGAGAGCAGTCTAGGTCAGCTGAATCCACCAAAAAAATCGTTGTTGTAACACCTAAATTGGTCATTTTTTCTGTACTTGCTGCGCTTTGATTTGCTGTTGCAATTGCGCAAGACGAGTATTTAGTAGTTGAATTCTATGATCCTTTTGCTTAAGCGTCTGATCCAACTGTGTTACGTTTCTCTGTAATTTAACGCTTTTTTCGCGAGCTGTCATAACTTTTAATGCTAACTGCTCAGAGCTTTTAGTACTTTGTGTGCTTTTTTTGGCAGAACCTTGTACAGAATCAGATTGTTTCTGTGCAACTAGACTCATTTTGGCCTCAGTGAGACGATATTTGGCTTTGCCAGATTGCTGAGCGCTCACCCTAGGTAAATCCTGATAGGCAATTTTTTCTTGGCCAACAGGTGTTGATTCTAAGTTAAAACTAAGTAAGGCACCGCGACGTAATTTATTGGGATCGCCACCAATAAATGCCTGTGGATTATTGCGTTGAATATCCTGCATCACTTCAGCAGTTGAGCGCTGATATTGCTTGGCAATTTGGGTTGAAATTCCCCATAGAGATTCATTGCTTTGCACAATATGTTGCTGAGAGGGAGAAGACTGAATCGAACGGCTATGCGTTGTTTGGGCAGAGGTAGATTGTGGCGCATGAGCCAACTGCTTATTTTGCTGAGTTTGCAGGGGTGGCGGAGCGATTTTTTGGACTACCAATACAGTTTCACCTGCTGCAACTGTTGAAGCATCTGATGCTTTGGTAATGGCTGCGGCTTGAGCTGCTGTAGTAGGTGAGGTTGTAGTGACTGCTGTGCCTTGTATTAAAGGCGGTGTTGACGTGCTGAGTTGTAAGGGCTGCTCTTGACGGTTGACAGCAGGTGCAACAGCGCCATGTGGATCAGTAACAGGTAGGTTTAAGGCAATTTCTTCTTCACGTTGTACTTTAATCGGTACTAATTTTTTTTCTGCAGTGGTTGCTTGCTGGGTTTTTAAATCTGCTAAACGGGTTTGAATATGTTGTAAACGAGTGGAACCAGCATGTTGAATTTTAACCACCACATTAAGTTCGGTTTCAATCACAGGACGTGGAGAGGTGATGGTAATCACCCCAGTATCACTACTTGACTGGCGCACAAAGAAGCTTAAATGACCGGGGGGGTGATGATAAACACCTAAGTCATTTAAATCCTTAGCTGTGGCTAGACCCACATGTAAGGGATGATTGGGGTTGGCATGTTCAAAGGCAATTTCAGCATACAATAACTCGCCGGGTGCGGATTGCACCTCAATTGGCATCAAATTTAAGGCATAAATGTGCTGTGAAATTAAGCAACTAAAGACAGTTAATTTAAATTTATTATAAAAATTCATTTTATATAGTTCGTCGTTCTCTAAAAGCTTGGCAGGTAATAAAAAGAGCTGTAACTAGTTTACTCAATAAAACCAAACAGTCATAGACAAGACACAAAAAAGCCGGTCTATGTGACCGGCTCGTTTTGACTTAAACTCAATTAAGCATTTTTATAATCAATTAAGATACGTAACATACGGCGTAAAGGCTCAGCAGCACCCCAAAGCAGTTGGTCACCTACAGTAAATGCGCCAAGATATTCTTTGCCCATATTCATTTTACGTAGACGACCGACTGGTACAGTTAAAGTACCGGTTACCGCAACAGGCGTTAGATCCGTCATAGACGCTTCACGCGTGTTTGGTACGACTTTTGCCCATTGGCTAGACTGACGAATCATATCTTCGATTTCGTTTAATGGTACGTCTTTTTTCAGTTTTAAGGTGATTGCTTGCGAGTGACAACGCATCGCACCAATACGTACACAGTGGCCATCAATTGGTACGATTTGCTGGTTACCTAGGATCTTATTGGTTTCAACTTGACCTTTCCATTCTTCTTTTGACTGACCGCTCTCTAATTGCTTGTCAATATACGGAATTAAAGAACCCGCTAAAGGCACGCCAAAGTTTGCTGATGGGAACTCTTCGCCACGTTGAAGCGCAGCAATTTTAGAGTCAATGTCTAAAATTGGAGAACGCGGATCATCTAACAAATCTTTAGTATTGTTATATAAATAACCCATACCTGTGATTAACTCACGCATGTTTTGCGCGCCAGCACCAGAAGCGGCTTGGTATGTCATAGAGGTTGCCCATTCCACCAAATTGTTTTGGAATAGTGAACCTAAGCCCATCAGCATTAAAGAAACGGTACAGTTACCGCCCACGAAAGTTTTTGTGCCTTTTACTAAGCCGTCTTTAATGACATTCATGTTGACTGGATCAAGTACGATGATCGCTTCGTCATCCATACGTAAGGTAGATGCGGCATCAATCCAATAACCATTCCAACCTGTTGCTTTTAACTTGGCAAAAACAGCTGTGGTATAGTCACCACCTTGACAGGTAATAATGACATCCATTTGCTTCAGACTTTCAATGTCTGTTGCATCCATAAGTGCTGGGGCAGTTTTACCGCCAAACGCAGGCGCTTCACCACCTGCATTACTGGTAGAGAAATAAAACGGTTCGAAATGAGCGAAATCGTTTTCTTCAACCATACGTTGCATAAGGACGGAACCAACCATCCCGCGCCAACCGACCAGACCTACTTTCATGTCACTTTGCCTCGGTGCGTAAAAAAATAAAAAGGGATTCGAGTGTATCAAAAGGCTGTTGAACTGCAAGCCTTAGATCAGCAAAACAGCAACAATATTGTCCAATATATCTTGTTTATGTTAGATGCAAAATTGATATAAATTTATAAGTGGCTAAAAAATTAAGAATATCAAGAAGGAGAGGGGTAGATGCTGTGGATTGAAATTGTGGCAGGTTTGGTGATTTGGCTGAGCTTCTGGTCGTTGATCCCTCGTGATGAATGGTGGTTTCGTGGCGCTGACTTCCCGCGCTTACAAATTTTGTGTTTAGGCTTCGTGGCTTTTTTGGCCTTGCTATTTTGGTCGGGCGAGTGGGATACACGTCGTTATGTATTTTTGACCCTGTTAATTGCAGCGCTCGCTTACCAACTCAAAATGGTTTTACCATATACCTTTATCTGGAAAAAACAGGTAGCCAGTGTGCGACCTGAACAACTTGATCCTGATAAACAGATTTCGTTATTGGTATCAAATGTATTAACACCCAATAAAAAATACTATCTCTTGATTGCAGAAATTGAGAAATATCAACCTGATATTGTTCTTACTTTAGAAACTGATCAGACTTGGCAAAATGAGTTGGCATGCATCGAAAAAACCTATCCTTACCGTGTGCCTGTGCCTTTAGACAACTTATATGGTATGCATCTGTATAGTAAGTTGCCGCTCAAAGACACCGAAGTGAAATTTATCTTAAGTGATGAGATTCCTTCCATTCATACCACCGTCACCTTACGTTCAGGTCATGAGGTACAGCTCTATTGCTTACATCCTAAACCGCCAAGCCCTACTGAAGCCAAAGACTCAACTTTACGTGATGCTGAATTGCTGATTGTG
This sequence comes from Acinetobacter sp. CY05, assembly GCF_059515805.1. Classification (NCBI taxonomy): domain Bacteria; kingdom Pseudomonadati; phylum Pseudomonadota; class Gammaproteobacteria; order Moraxellales; family Moraxellaceae; genus Acinetobacter; species Acinetobacter sp. CY05. The sequence continues at coordinate 58,152 of NZ_JCAKMW010000011.1, forward strand.
GGTGATCAAATTAAAGATCTTGATGAAAGCTGCATTGTGATGGGTGATTTAAATGACGTGGCTTGGTCGCGAACGACGCGACTGTTTCAACGCATTAGTGGCCTGCTTGATCCACGGGTGGGGCGTAAATATGTCAATACTTTCCATGCCAATTATCCTTTGCTACGCTGGTCGCTGGATCATATTTTTCACAGCACTGACTTTGCCTTAGTGGATATGCAACGGCTGCCACATATGGGTTCAGACCATTTTCCAGTATTTGTGGTGCTACAAACAGGGCGCGTCTTTGAGCAAATTCAAGAAGAGCTTGAACAAACCGATGCTGATGAAGAGGAGGCACAACAAGCCATCCAAGAGGGCATTGCTAAGGCGGAACGAGAGGAAAAAATAGTGACTGATGATATGGCAAAAGACTATAAAGATGGGACAAAAACCCCTTAAGCTGTTATGTGATGGTGTAAGCATTTACGTACATAAAATGAGGTATGTTGCCAATTGGCAGCTAGACCTGATTAGCTTAATCTAGCTTTAACAGCAGATGGAATCGGGAATGGAATATCCCACTCAGGACGAAAATAGCTGTAGGAATCAAGCATCACGGATTTGATGTTGGCAAGGAAAACCACAGAACAAAAAACAACAATAATATTGCAAGCACAACCTTATAAGACCCGAGTTTTACAGGATGTAGAACTCGGGTTTTGACTTATTTGCTGTGTATAACTTGGTTATACAAGGCTAAAGTCTGATTACACATCTCATCTAAACTAAATCTATTTACAGGCGCTACAACTTGCGGTTGTTGAATATGTTGCTTGAGCTTTGCTAATAAAGTCGCTTGATCATCGACTGCAACTAAACCTTGCGGATAAAGCTGAGATAAAATTTCTGCGACGCCGCCGCGTTGCCAACCAATCACAGGTGTGCCCACTGACAATGCTTCTAATACGGTACGGCCAAAGGTTTCTGCTTGATTAGACAAGGATAAAGTCAGGTCAGAAAAGGCCAACCATTCGCGAATATCTGAACGATGACCGACAAAGGTAATGTGCTTGCTTAAACCTTGCGCCTGAATATTGCTTTTTAGCTCGTCTAAATACGCCGCTTTTTTCGGGTCTGCGCCACCGACCACCACAGCATGTGCTTGTGGAAACTCCGCTTTAATCTGCTGCATGAGGGTAATCAAAGTTTCATGACCTTTGAGGCGGGTAATACGACCGGGTAAACAAATCAAAAATTTATCTTTTAGCTCAGGAAATTCCTGCCAAGTTTTTGCTTGCCAATCTGCTGAGGGCTGATAACCATGTGGAAATGCTGTTGGGTCAATGCCACGGTAAATCCGTACAATATCTTGTGGTGGGCAGTTTTTATAATTTTGGGTGATGTAATCCATCACGCTATCCGATACCGCAATGACTTTTTCTGCTTGAGTCATAATTTGGCTATAACGGTTAATGGAGTAAAAACCATGTACTGTCGAAATTAAATGTGGACGCTTGTCTTTAGAGATACCTTTTAACGCAAAATGGGTCAGCCAAGCGGGGACGCGCGAACGCACATGTACAATATCGGGTTGCTCTTGCTCGATCAAATCACGCAGCGGACCAATCTGCCATAAGCTCGATAAGGCTTTTTTATGAATGGCAAGGGTACAATGTTTAGAGCCTTGTGCTTCTAATTCAACGACTAAACGGCCACCGTTAGACACCACTACAGATTCATGACCCGCTTGCACTAAAGCATGCGCGATTTCTAGAGTACCGCGTTCTACACCGCCACTATTAAGTTCGGGCAATAACTGCATGACTTTCATATCAAATTCCTGCCTTAGTAAATTTTGTCATAGCCTTGTGGGCGGGTTTTAAAACGACGATGGAACCACATATATTGGGTGGGTGCGATGCGTAACTGCGCTTCAATGATTTGATTGGTACGCGTGGCATCGGCAAGTTCATCTTGGCTTGGGAAGTGGTCGAGTGCGGGCTCAATCATAATGTGATATTTGGGATCTTTAATATCACCATGACGATAGAAATACAAAGGAATTGCGGCAGCTTTGGTCATTTTGAGTAAACGACGATGTGCGGTTACGGTTGCCGCAGACACGCCAAAGAATGGCGCCATCACGCCTTGTTTTAAGCCAAAATCTTGATCTGGACTGTACCAAATTGGACGGCCATTTTTTAAATGACGGATTAAACCCCGCATATCATCATGGTCAATTTGGTTTTGATAAATGGTGTGTCGGCAGCGATAAATCAGCATATCGAGGAGTGGATTATTTTGCGGACGATAGACGACATCGGGATCAAAGAACTGCGCGCAGGCATAACCACCAGCATCTAGCAAAGTGGAATGTGTACCTAACAGTAGAATACCTTGACCTTGGGCTTGCGCATGTTGAATATGCTCTAAACCTTCAATTGTCACCCGACCTTGAAACCATTTTGGCGTATACCATGCATTAAGGGTTTCAAAAATCCCCAGCATTTGGTCAATAAACACCTGGCGCGCGTTGTCTTGTAATTGTTGCGCTGACCATTCTGGGAAACAGACTTCTAAGTTGCGCAGGGTGGTTTTACGCCGTGATTTTAATTTTTTAAAAGCAAAACGACCCAAAATATGTGCCAGACGTTGTTGTATGGCCCACGGTAACATGGCCAACAGCATCAACAACACAATACCCAGCCATATGCCCCAATATTTAGGCAACAGGAATGACCACTCAAATTTACCGGGCTGATAGGTGCGTTTTTGACTCATAACAACTGAATTAAAGCAAATGAGCGCAGCAGTTTAGCACGAAGCACAAATGAAAGCGCAACTTGCCCCAAACACCACGTTGCTAGAAATTGGTGCAATTATTGCTTAAGCAAGCCACTGCGGAAATTCTTTGTCATTTGAGGGGATCATGAATCAAGCCTTAGTAACGCCCAAAGCAAATGCCACGCAATATTGGTTTGCTAGACTGGAGCTTGACTTTGTTGCTGCGCAAAATTGCACCATTTTAAAGCACAGAAAACATACAGGTCCTGTTCGAGTGCAAAAAATGCTATGGCCAGAAAAAACCGGTGTTTGCCATGCCATTATTGTGCATCCACCTGCGGGGATTGCGGGGGGAGATCATTTAAGCTTTCACATGCAGGCCAGCCAAGCTGCCCATGCCTTAGTGACGACACCGGGGGCAGGCAAATGGTATAAAACCAATCAAAAACAAGCCTTTCAACATATTGAAATTACAGTGAAAGACTCCGCTATTTTTGAATGGCTGCCGCAAGAAACCATGCTCTTTAATGGTGCATGTGCCAATTCATCCACCAAAGTTATGCTCGATCAAAGTGCAAGTTTTATGGGGTGGGATATGTTGGTGCTGGGTCGTCAAGCTTGTGCTGAGCAATTTAGTCAAGGGAGCTACCAAAGCAGCTTGCAGTTGTATCGGGATGACAGATTATTAGTCACCGATCGTTTAAATTTTAGTGGTAATGACCGCTTTTTAAGCTCCTGTTTAGGCATGCATGGTCAGGCAGTGATGGGCAGCTTATGGGCTGTCGCTCCACCAGCACAGCGCAATAGCACAACTTTAGAGGCTCAAATTGATCAAATCCGTGAATTAATGATGCGTATGCAAGTTAATGTGCGCCTAACACTGCTTGATGATGTGATTACAGCGCGTTATTTGGGCAACGATGTGCGTCATTGTCATGATGCCTTTGCCGCGATTCGAGCCAAGTTACGCCGCTATTGGTTTGATCTAGATGAAGAATTTCCAAGAATTTGGCGCACTTAATTTTACTCTTATGCCTTGCAAAGCAGTGCTTCTTATCTCCCAAAAGGAGAAGGCATTTTTACATAGGTGTAAATTTCCCTCTCCTATAAGGAGAAGACTAGGGGCAGCTTTCTATAACGTGCACACATTTTGCATAACACACCAAGAAAATATTTAGGAAAGCAACATGGAACTTAATCCTACTGAAAAAGACAAAATGTTGATCTTTACTGCGGGTTTAGTCGCAGAGCGTCGTAAAGCGCGGGGTTTAAAACTCAATTATCCAGAAGCGATTGCATTTATTTCGGCAGCGCTATTAGAGGGCGCACGGGATGGTATGAGCGTAAGTGAGCTTATGCATTACGGCACCACTTTATTAAGTCGTGATGATGTCATGGATGGCATCCCTGAAATGATTGCTGAAGTTCAAGTTGAAGCCACTTTTCCAGATGGTTCTAAGCTTGTCACTGTGCATCAACCGATTGTTTAGGAGCTGGCTATGATTCCGGGAGAAGTCATTACTTTAAACCAAGACATTGAAATGAATGTGGGTCGTGAAACCTTAAAAATGCGTGTGGCTAATGCAGGCGATCGTCCTATTCAAGTCGGTTCACATTTTCATTTTGCTGAGGCCAATGACGCGTTGCAATTTGACCGCGAACAAGCGCGAGGTTATCGCCTGAATATCGCAGCAGGAACAGCGGTACGTTTTGAGCCGGGACAAAGCCGCGATATTGAATTGGTGGCACTGAGTGGCAAACGTGAAGTGTATGGCTTTGCGGGTCGTGTAATGGGTAAGTTGGATTAAGGAAAACAAGATGAAAATGTCACGCCGTGCTTATGCGGAAATGTTTGGCCCCACCGTAGGCGACCGCGTTCGTTTAGCCGATACCGAGCTATTTATTGAAGTCGAACAAGACCTGACCACCTATGGTGAAGAAGTTAAATTTGGTGGCGGTAAAGTCATTCGTGATGGGATGGGGCAGTCACAACTGTTGGCTGAAGACGTTGCCGATACCGTGATTACCAATGCTTTAATTGTGGATTGGTGGGGCATTATTAAAGCCGACGTGGGTTTAAAAAATGGCCGAATTTGGAAAATTGGTAAAGCCGGAAATCCAGATATTCAGCCTAATATTACGATTCCTCTTGGTGCGGCAACTGAAGTAATTGCGGGCGAAGGGCAGATTTTAACGGCAGGTGGCGTTGATACCCATATTCATTGGATTTGTCCACAGCAAGTGGAAACGGCACTGATGTCAGGCGTGACCACCATGATTGGCGGTGGTACAGGCCCTGCAGCAGGCACATCAGCAACCACAGTGACGCCCGGCCCATGGCATATTGCCACCATGCTACAAGCCATTGATGATTTGCCGATAAATATTGGTTTACTCGGCAAAGGCAATCTTAGCCAACCTGAACCGATTGCCGAGCAAATTCGTGCAGGTGTGGTGGGTTTAAAATTACATGAAGATTGGGGTTCAACCCCTGCCGCGATTGATAACTGTTTGACTGTAGCGGATGAATTTGATGTACAGGTGGCGATTCATACCGATACCTTAAACGAAAGTGGTTTCTTAGAAGAAACCTTAGCGGCATTTAAAAACCGTACTATTCACACTTACCACACCGAAGGTGCAGGCGGTGGACATGCGCCTGATATTTTAAAAGCCATTGGTCAGCCCAATGTCTTGCCATCATCCACCAATCCAACCCGTCCGTATACCATCAACACCATTGATGAGCATTTAGATATGCTGATGGTCTGTCATCATTTAGACCCAGCGATTGCCGAAGATATTGCCTTTGCGGAAAGTCGGATTCGCCGTGAAACCATTGCTGCGGAAGATATTTTGCAGGATTTAGGTGCGATTGCCATGATGTCATCCGATTCACAAGCCATGGGGCGTGTGGGTGAAGTGGTGATTCGTACATGGCAAACCGCGCATAAAATGAAAGTGCAACGCGGCGCTTTGGAGGGCGATACTGCGCATCGTGATAATGAACGCGTCAAGCGTTATATTGCCAAATATACGATTAACCCTGCCATTACCCATGGTTTAAGTCATGAAATTGGCTCAATTGAAGAAGGTAAACTTGCCGATTTAGTGCTATGGAAGCCAGCCTTTTTTGGGGTTAAACCCTCAATGATTATTAAAGGTGGAATGATTGCAGCTGCGCCAATGGGTGATATTAATGCGTCTATTCCAACCCCGCAGCCTGTGCATTATCGGCCGATGTTTGGTGCCAATGCGCGTGGTGTACATAACACCTGTATTACCTTTTTGTCGCAAGTGGCGATTGATGCAGGGGTGCATAAAACTTTAGGTTTAAACAAGCTGATTAGTCCATGTAAAGGTACGCGTAATATTTCTAAAGCGGATATGAAGCACAATACTTATTGTCCTGTGATGGAAGTCGATCCTGAGATTTATGAGGTTCGGGCAGATGGCAAGTTGTTGACCTGTGAACCTGCGGACGTGTTGCCAATGGCGCAGAGGTATTTTTTGTTTTGATTATTGATAGGTGTATTTGTCACGTTAATTTCACCTAAAAAATCTATTGCTTTTATAATTTTATTGGTTTGATATGATTATTTTTTCTATTTTTTTAACTGAAATATCAACTATTTATATAGTTGAGTTTTTGTTAAAAAATAAAATATTTACTAAGTTGAGATTATAGTTGTAATAAGCTGGATTTAATTTAGGTGGTTAACATGAGAATAAATTATTTATTCACTATAGTTTTGTCTTGTATTGGTTTATTTAGTACAACATCATCTAAAGCCGAAATTTCAGCAGAGGCTCTAAATACAATTTCAAAGTTTGCTAACGATTTATGTAAGGATAAAGATATAGTATTTACTGGATCTACTTCAGAAGTGGCTTTGAGTGGAAATGCAAAAGCATCTCTTAATAAAGTATTAAAACAAGTTTTGGATTTAGGTGTTGAGGGAGCTGCAAAATACGAGAAGGCTGAATATAAAGGCCTTCTTCAAAAGGATCTTGCTGATATTGTTCAAAGAAGTGACAATTGTAGATTAGAAGTATGGAGAGATTTAAAAGATAAACTTGAGACATCTGCTAAAGTTTCATCATATACGGTAAGAGCTAAAACATTTCCTGTTATTGTAGGTAGTGTTTCTGGTGTTAGCTTAGATTTGTATATTAATGATAAATTTATATCAAATGTGACTAATTTCCCTACAAATAAGACTTATATGATAGGTAAGCTAAAAGAGGGATCTCATTCATTTAGATTTGATAATGTGAAAGGTTATTTTGTTTACCCAAATGGACAAGTCCAACAAGTAGTCCCTCACTTAAATCTAGATTGTGGAGGCTCATTTTCAGTAACACATTCTCAAGATTTACAGATGAGAATGATTTTTGATCAGTTTGGTAATACAGATTGCGATCTTAAATAGCTGCACCAATAAAACCCATAATTGGCATAAAAAATGCTTACTTTTGAAGCAAAAATAACAGTGCTTTAGCCACTTTGGCTAAAGCCTGCTTTGCAACAAAAAGGAACAGCATGAAGGTCTATACACAAAGAATCGAAAGCATTGCAGAGGGCACACGCTTCGACACGCTGCAACTCACATTTGATACCCGCCAAAAAAGCCGCTTCCGCGCTACCTTAAATAATGGCACAGACATTGGTGCAGACTTACCACGTACCGGTATTTTGCGTAGTGGCGCATTTATTGCCACACAACAAGGCGATATTTTACGTATCGATGCTAAACCTGAGCGTTTAATGCAAGTCGTGGCAAAAACTGATTTTGATTTACTCAAAGCTGCTTATCACTTAGGTAATCGTCACGTTCCACTGATGCTTACCCCAAGCGCTTTATATTTTGAACCCGATCATGTACTGGCTGAAATGGTTGAAGGTTTAGGTTTAACCGTTAAGGAAGTCGAGCATCCATTTGAACCCGAAAGTGGTGCCTATGCTCAGCATGCGCATGAACATCGTCTAAGCCCAATTAAAGCCATTCACCATGCCCATCACTAATGCCGCGCAATTGCTCAAACTACTCACTTTATCCTCTACGGCATTGCCTGTGGGTGCCTATTGCTATTCGCAAGGGGTAGAAAGCGCGATTGATCAGAGTCTGATTTTTGATGAAGCATCCAGCATTGCTTATTTTGAAGAAGTGCTTGAAATGCTGTTGCTGCGCTTTGAGTTACCGATTTTAAAACGCTTAATGCAAAGCTATGAGCAAAAAGATGAATTTCAATATTGGGCAGATGTCTACCGTGCCAGCCGTGAAAGTAAAGAGCTGTTAGCAGAATCGAAACAACTGGCATTTTCTTTAAATGCATGGATTAGAGATGTGATTAAGCTGCCTGTGGTAGTGAAAAAGCAATATGGTTTTGTGCCTGTTTATGCAGAGCTTTGCGGACGTTTACAGTTAAATCCAGCCGATGTCTTAACCGCCTATACCTTTACTGTACTTGAAAATCAGGTTTTGGGTGCAGTGAAAACGGTACCACTGGGGCAAATGAGTGGGCAGCGGATTCTATGGCATTTACATGCCTTAGTGCCTGATGTGGTTGAGCGTGCTTTACAGCGAAAAGATGAAGAATTAAGTAGCGCTTTACCCAGTTATGCCATGCTGAGTATGGCACATGAAACCCAGTATTCACGCTTATTCCGTTCCTAAAGTCATACTTGGCTAAAGGAAGATTTTTAAAAATTTAAATCAAGCTCTCTAACAGTCTTGCAAGAGGACAGGGAAGAAAAGTTCCCGCTCTCTACAAGAGAGAATTAGAGAAAGTAAAAAGGAAAATTAACATGACAGAACGTTCTCCACTTCGCGTTGGTATTGGTGGTCCAGTGGGTTCAGGCAAAACAGCATTGACTTTAAATTTATGTCAGGCTTTACGTGAAAAATACAATATGGCGGTGGTGACCAATGACATTTATACCAAAGAGGATTCCAACTTTTTAACCCGTAACGAAGCCATGAGCCCAGAACGGATCGTAGGTGTAGAAACAGGTGGTTGTCCGCATACCGCGATTCGTGAAGATGCTTCAATTAACTTAGCAGCCATTGATGATTTATGTGAAAAGTTTGATGGTTTAGAATTAATTATTATTGAAAGTGGTGGTGATAACTTAGCAGCAACGTTTAGCCCAGAACTGTCTGACTTAACCTTGTATGTGATTGATGTAGCCGGTGGCGAGAAAATTCCACGTAAAGGTGGGCCAGGGATTACCAAGTCAGATTTATTGATTATCAATAAAACGGATTTAGCACCGATGGTAGGTGCTAATTTATCTGTCATGGATCAAGATGCCAAACGTATGCGTGGCGATAAACCCTTTTTATTTTCCAATATGAAAACCCAAGATGGTCTCAATCAGATTATTGAATTTATTGAAAAACAAGGTTTGTTTAAATCTTAAGGTGTCAAAATAGCCAAAAAAACGCCGCATTCAGCGGCGTTTTTTCATTGGGCTTATTTGGTCATATTGTCCAATTCTTCCCAACGTTCTAATTTTTCAAGCAACAAATCATCAATTTCGCTTAAACGTTGTGAAGCTTTGGTTGCAGCATCTATATCACTCACAAACCAAGAGCCATCGGCCAGTTTTGCCGAAAGTTCAGCTTGTTCTGCTTCAAGTGCCGCCATTTCAATCGGCAGTTGATCAAGCTCACGCTGTTCTTTGTAGCTGAGTTTTTTCTTTGGTGTTTGTACTGCGGCAGCAGCTTCCACTTTGGCTTGGGCTTTTTTGGCAGCTGCTTTCGCTGCTAAAACAGCGGGGTCTGGGCGCTGTTGTAAGTAATCTTGGTAACCACCGATGTATTCATCAATGTTGCCTTTACCATCAAATACCCAAGTCGAAGTCACCACGTTGTCCATAAAGGCACGGTCATGCGAAATTAACAGCAATGTGCCTTTATAATCTGCGAGCATTTCTTCGAGTAGCTCAAGCGTCACCATGTCCAAGTCGTTAGTTGGCTCATCCATCACAATCAGGTTAGATGGTTTAAGCAATAACTTGGCCAATAAAATACGGTTACGTTCACCACCTGATAATGCTTTAACAGGGGTACGCGCACGTTCTGGGCTAAACAAGAAATCTTGTAAATAGCTATAGATATGACGACGGTGACCATTCACATCGACATGATCTGAACCTTCAGATACGTTATCTTTAACTGATTTTTCCAAATCTAAGGCATTACGTAATTGGTCAAAGTAGGCCACTTCTAATTGGGTACCAGTTTTGACTGTACCTGTATGGGCAATTTCACCCAAAATCGCTTTAATGAGTGTGGTTTTACCAACACCATTATCACCCACTAAGCCAATACGGTCACCACGCAATACCAGCGCAGAGAAGTTATTGATAATCGGCTCTTGATTGCCAAATTGAACGCTTAGATTTTCAACTTCAAAGACCACTTTGCCTGAACGCTGTGCATCTTGGGTGGCCATCGCCACTTTGCCTTGTTGGAAGCGACGTGCTTTAGATTCTTCACGTAATGCTTTTAAGGCACGAACACGACCTTCGTTACGGGTACGACGTGCTTTAATACCTTGGCGAATCCAGACTTCTTCTTCAGCGAGTTTTTTCTCAAATAAAGCGTTTTGCTTTTCTTCCGCTTCCATTTGCTGCGCTTTAAGCTCTAAGTAACGTGAATAGTTACCTTCATAGCTACGTAAAGTACCACGATCCAGCTCAACAATACGCGTTGCGACATTGTCGACAAATGAACGGTCATGCGAGATAAATAATAAAGTCAGATTATTTTGATCGAGTAAAAATTTTTCTAACCATTCAATGCTTTCCACATCTAAATGGTTAGTGGGTTCATCGAGTAACAACACATCGGGTTGGGTTAACAAAGCGCGTGCCAATAGTACACGGCGTTTACGTCCGCCAGATAAATCGCTTAAATCAGCTTCTGGGTCTAAGCCCATCTTGCTTAAAATTGAGTTCACTTTAGTTTCAAGTGCCCAGCCATCGAGCTGATCCATTTGATGTTGCAAGTGACCCATACGGTCGCAAGCATCCATATCACCGAGTACGCAAGATTCACTTGCCGCATGATAGTCACGTAACACTTGTGCTGCTTCACCTGCACCATCGGCTACAATATCTGCCACACGACCCGAATCCATCGGTACATCTTGAGCCAGCATGGCAATGGTAATCCCATTTTGCAGTGAAACTTCACCGTTATCGGGTAATAAACTTCCCTCAATCAGCTTGAGTAAAGTAGACTTACCCTCACCGTTACGGCCAATCAAACACACTCTTTCGCCGCGTTCTAAACTGAAATTTGCGCCGTCGAGCAAGGCAGGTCCACCAAACGCAAGTTGGACATCCCTTAAAGTAATATAGGCCATAATGTTTCCTGAAATCCCAAACGAGGACTTTAAATGACTAAACAACAAAATCTACATGATCAAGCGTCATTGTCCGCACCCATTGAAGATTTGCAAGTGCGAATTGCATTTTTAGACGATTTAGTTGATCAACTCAATGACCAAGTGGCACGTCAGGCGCTGGAAATTGCTGATTTAAAAAAACAAATGCAACTTTTGTACCGTCGCATCGAATCTGCTGATTTGTCCGAGGGAATTGCCGCTTTTGATCCGATGACCAACCGCCCACCACATTACTAAGGCATTGTTCGCTTTAGATCCTTGGCTCTGAAGAGGGTGATCAAGTCGCAGATTTTATTTGACCTTTGTTTCGCTTATGGTTGTAATGCTTTAGTTTACTGATCACCCTAATTCGCTATGTCTGATAAAGCTGTTTTACTTGACCTTGAAAATAAAACTCCAACGCTACAACTGCTGCGCGAAGTGATACATCACTATCCTGTGGTGTATATCTTTAATGCCACTGGAAAATTTGAGTTTGCTTTAGAAGATCTCACTGAGTTTGCAGGATGGGTCACGAGTGGGCAAGTTGTGGTGTTAGATTGCGTGAAAGCTGAATATAAAGAATATCAATATGCCATGCTGGTGGGGCAATTGATGGCGTTATTGCCACCTGAGACACATATCGAAATTATTTCTGCCATGGATTCAAGTGTGGCATTACTGGAATTATTACAAAGCTCTAATATCAGCGCACATCTGATTCAAGTGCAACAGGCTGAAGCGCATCATTCACATAGTGCTCAATTTAGCTTACCTAGCGTGACTAAAATTAAACAGCACCCGCAATTGCAATTGGTTAAACAGTATTGTGATGCTTTAGCTAAAATGACAGGTAAGCCTAACACCATTGAAAAACTTAAAAATTCTTTGGTAAATGTATTACAAATTGTACCTGAAAAGGCCAATAGCTTAGTGGGTATGTTAATTAATTTAAAATTAGTCAAACGCTATGATGACCAGATTAATTTTCGTAAAAAAGTCTTAAAACAGTGGGTGCAATTAAATTTAAGTCAAGATCAAACCACCATTCCTCAAGCGGCGAGCTTAGATGCAGCCATTGAGCACTTAGAGGGTTCAGCATCAGAGCAACAGCCAGTGCTGCCACCAGACAGCAGCAATATTCAAACTGCACAGCAAGCGCTATTTAAAAACTTTGCCAAGATTGATCCGGTACAGCTTGAAGTTGCGCGTCGCTTACGTGATTTAAAAGATCAAAAACCAAAAGATATTTACGCCTTACGTGATTTACTGGAACAAATGTTCCCTAAAGCGGACATTCGTTTATTGCTCAAAGAATTAATTGAAAAAGGTTACATTTACTGGAATGGACACGAAGTGGTCTATAGCCATGAAATGTTTTTAAATTAAAGTCTTTTTGACAATTAAAACCAAGTAAATAGGGGCTGCTCGAGTGCTTAAAGTGCGGCTTATGCATTAAATTCGACTTAGCCACTTGCCTTTTCTATTCGGCTTATGCAACTCTAATAATAGAACATAAAGGTTGAGCTATGGATAACGTTGGAATTTGGGTTGCCGTTTTTATTGTGGTGTTTGTTGTAGGCTCAATTTTTGGTCTACGCGTAAGCCCTCGAGAAAAAGCCTTAGGTCATATGCGCGAAAAAGCCCGCAATATGGGATTACATCCGCGACTTGTTGCAGCGCCAGATTGGACACATGTGCCCATGGCGACAGAAAACCGTGCCAGTATGGTGGCCTATTATAGTGTTTTGATTCCAGATGCACGCTTACATTTAATGCGAGCACGTGTGGTTGATCACAAGCTTGTTGTGGTGCAAGGTGATCAAAAATTCCAAGGCTTAGAGGTTGCATTAAAGGGCATTTATGCTATTGATATGCAGGCCAACTGTGTAGGACTCTATTGGGACGAAGAATCAGACCTTAAAGCAACACAACTTGAAGATATCAAAGCTTTGCTTGAATCTTTGGCTCAACTTTAACTTTTAATATTTCAGTAACGACGGTTTAATTATGGCGAACGCTCCTCGATCCACATCCAAAAGCACGACAGCAAATCCTGATGCTGCGAAAAAGCGTGCATTAGTGATTGTGGAGTCGCCTGCAAAAGCGAAAACAATCAATAAATACTTAGGCTCAAACTACATCGTGAAATCATCTGTAGGTCATGTACGTGACTTACCGACCAGCGGTGGTGCCAAAACAACAGAAAAAAAACCAGCAACACGTACTAAGTTGAGTGAAGAAGACAAAGCACTCAAAGCACAAAATGCTTTAATTAAGCGTATGGGCGTAGACCCTGAGCATGATTGGCAAGCACAGTACCAAGTCTTGCCGGGTAAAGAAAATGTGGTGGCAGAACTTAAAAAATTAGCTGCCGATGTAGATGAAGTCTACCTCGCAACGGATATGGACCGTGAAGGGGAAGCAATTGCATGGCATTTAAAAGAAGTGATTGGTGGCGATGAATCACGTTATCAACGTGTGGTGTTTAATGAAATTACCAAAAATGCCATTCAAGAAGCCTTTAAGCATCCTGCACGTTTAGACATTAATAAAGTCAATGCACAGCAAGCACGTCGTTTCTTAGACCGTGTGGTGGGCTTTATGATCTCGCCACTGTTATGGGAGAAAATTGCCCGTGGTTTATCGGCAGGTCGGGTGCAATCGGTTGCAGTTAAACTGGTGGTAGAACGCGAACGTGAAATTCGTGCTTTTGTTCCAGAAGAATATTGGCAAGTCTTTGCAGACACTAAAGCCGAAAATGACCAGATTCGTTTAGAAGCGGTCAAGCATCATGGCAAAACCTTAAAGCTACGTAATCAAGCAGACACAGAACAGCTGTTAAAGCTGATTGAAAATGCTGAATATAAAGTGACTAGCCGTGAAGATAAACCGACTAAGGTGAATCCAAGCGCACCTTATATCACCTCAACGCTACAACAAGCTGCCAGTACCCGTTTAGGCTTTTCTGTAAAGAAAACTATGATGTTGGCACAGCGTTTATATGAAGGTGGTTTTATCACTTATATGCGTACCGACTCGACGTTCTTAAGTGATGATGCTGTGAGCATGGTACGTGGTCATATCGAAACTGAATATGGCAATCAATACTTGCCAGAGCAGCCAAATCGTTATGGCAACAAAGCCGGTGCACAAGAAGCGCATGAAGCAATTCGTCCATCCAATGTAGCACTTAAAGGCGATAGCCTTGCTGGTGTTGAGCGTGATGCACAGCGTTTATATGACTTGATTTGGCGTCAGTTTGTATCTTGCCAAATGACAGCAGCACAATATTTATCATCAACGATTTTAGTGGATGCCAATGGGGTAGAACTTAAAGCCAAAGGCCGTACACTGGTATTTGATGGTTTTACCAAAGTACGCGGCGCGAATAAAGCTGACGACGATATTTTATTGCCTGCGGTGAAAGTAGGTGAAGTATTAAAGTTAGAGAAACTTGATCCTTCACAACACTTTACTAAGCCGCCAGCACGTTTCACCGAAGCGTCATTGGTCAAAGAATTAGAAAAACGTGGTATTGGTCGTCCATCAACCTATGCAGCGATTATTTCAACCATTCAAGATCGTGGTTATGTGAAGCTCGATAACCGTCGTTTATTTGCTGAAAAAATGGGTGAAATTGTTACCGATCGCTTAGACGAAAACTTTAACAACCTGATGAATTACGCTTTTACTGCAGATTTAGAAGGTCAGTTAGATAAAGTCGCCGATGGTGAGCAAAACTGGAAAGATCTACTCAATCAATTCTATGGTGACTTTAAACAGCGTTTAGGTAAAGCCCAAGGCGAAGATGGCATGCGTCGTAATTTGCCAGTGGAAGTGGATGCGGTGCATTGTAAAGAATGTGAACGTCCTATGCAGATTCGTACTGGTACGACGGGCGTATTCTTAGGCTGCTCAGGCTATAACTTACCGCCTAAAGAACGTTGTAAAGGCACGTTAAACTTAACGCCTGTAGAGTCACTTGCAGCACTGTCGGATGATGAAGCGGCAGAAACCGCGGACTTACTGTCTAAAAAGCGCTGCCCAATATGTGCAACTGCTATGGACAGTTATGTGGTGGACGGTGGTCGTAAGTTACATATTTGCGGTAACAACCCAGACTGTAGCGGTTTTGAGCTTGAAGAAGGCGAGTTCAAAATTAAAGGCTACGATGGCCCAACCATTCCTTGCGACAAATGTGATGGCGAAATGCAGCTTAAAACGGGTCGTTTTGGACCGTACTTTGCCTGTACCAGCTGTGACAATACCCGTAAAGTGTTAAAGAGTGGTCAGCCTGCACCGCCGCGTGTAGATCCAATTAAAATGGAACATTTACGCTCAACTAAGCATGATGACTTCTTTGTGTTACGTGATGGTGCCGCAGGTTTATTCTTGGCGGCAAGTAAGTTCCCGAAAGTACGTGAAACCCGTGCGCCAAAAGTGGCAGAAATCCGCACTGTGGCAGATCAGCTAGATCCAAAGTATCAATTTATTTTGCAAGCCCCTGATGTTGACCCTGAAGGGAATCCAACTTTAGTGAAATTTAGTCGTAAGAACCAAGCGCAATACATTGGTTCAGAAACGCCTGAAGGTAAAGCGACTAAATGGTCATTGGTTTATCAAGATGGCAAATGGGTTGAAGGCTAAACTGGATAATTTAATCGACAAATAACAAAAATGCTGACTTGAGGTCAGCATTTTTTTATACACTGTTTTGCATAATTAAAACAATTGACAGGCATTATGTGGAAAAATATCCGAATCAGTATTTTATTGCTGATTTTAATTTGGGCTGCAGTCACCACTTGGCAAGACCATCACCAAAACTGGCAACGTCCGATTTTTGTTTTATTACATCCGATTAATGCCGATGCTGACCCTAAAACCGCAGCCTATCTACAGCAGTTAAGCATGCAGGATTACCTGGAGTTATCCGCATATTTACAAGAAATGTCCAAACGTTATCGGATGCCGATCCAAGTTTATGTTCAGTTAGGCCGCCAATTACAACAGGCGCCACCTGGGGTGCCGCAAGATGCCAGTATTTGGCGCACGATGCTGTGGAGTTTAAAATTCCGTTTTTATGCATGGCAACAACAGCAAAGTGCTGATGGCTCGCCAAGCGTGACCTTATATTTAAATTATCAACAAGCTCAAGCAGGGCAGCCCTTGCCACACTCGACCGCTTTGCAAAAAGGCCGTATTGGGGTGGTACATTTATTTGCTACACCTAAACAACGTGAACAAAACCAAATTATGATTATGCACGAGTTATTGCATGCCTTTGGTGCCAGCGATAAATATAATTTGTCCACAGGTCAGCCGATTTATCCACATGGCTATGCTACACCAGAACAGCGGCCCTTATATCCGCAGGCAAAAGCAGAAATTATGGCAGTCAGTATTCCATCCTCGCCACAAAGCAAAAAAATGGCTCAAAGTCTAAAGGCCACCGTGATTCAAATGCGCACTGCCCAAGAATTGGGTTGGATCAAAGACTAAATACAATTTATGGCTGATTCACTCATTATCACTGGAGAAAGGTATGGCTACTTTTGTACTGGCCCCTGATTCTTTTAAACAAAGTATGACAGCAGTTGAGGCGTGTCAGGCCATGCAACGTGCAATTTTGGCACATGATCATAGCGCCACTTGTATTTTAGTACCGATGGCCGACGGCGGTGAAGGTACACTCGACGCCTTATTGTCTGCTGGCCAAGGGCAAAAAATTGCGTGTCAGGTACAAGGCCCTTTAGCCAGTCAAACTATCCACACTTATTTTGCCCTGCTAGATGCGGGTCAAACAGCAGTCATTGAAATGGCCAAAGCCAATGGCATAGATCTGCTTAAACCTCATCAGCGTAATCCACTGCTGACTTCTACGTATGGTACGGGGCAAATGCTGCAACAAGCACTCGATTTAGGGGTAAAGAAAGTCATTTTAGGTTTGGGCGGCAGTATCACCAATGATGGCGGCAGTGGGCTAGCACAAGCCTTAGGCGTTCAGTTTTTAGATCACAACCAACAAAACATACAGGTATGTGGCGGTAATCTAAATCAAATTGCTTATATAGATTTATCGCAACTTGATGCGCGCTTAAAACATATAGAGATTGTGATTGCCTCAGATGTGAATAATCCGCTCTGTGGAGCCAATGGCGCGTCGCATATTTTTGCCCCACAAAAAGGCGCAGATGCTGAGATGGTTAAGCAACTTGATGCCAATCTTCAACATTATGCAGCACGGGTTAAACAGGTTGTGGGTAGAGATTTTTCCAATCGTGCAGGGGCTGGTGCAGCAGGTGGTTTAGGTTTTGCCTTAATGGCATTTTGTGGGGCTAAGATGCAATCTGGCGCTGAGCTTGTGATGGAGCACACTAGTTTAGTTACCAAAATTCAGCAAGCTGATTATGTGCTCACAGGCGAGGGTAAACTGGATGGGCAAACTGCTTTAGGTAAAACCCCATTTGCTGTAGCTCAACTGGCTAAGCGCTTGAATAAACCTGTGATTGCTTTTGCAGGTTGCATCGGCGAGGGCATTGAAAGTTTATATGAGCAAGGTTTTAGCCAAATTATTGGCATTAATCCAAAACAGGTGAGCCAAATAGAAGCTATGCAAAATGCAAGTCACTATTTACAACAAGCCACGTTAGCATGGCTTAAGCAGCAAAATTAAGGCGGCTGTTTTTCTGTTAAAATAGGCAAAAACCCAATAGATGCCCAAGAATGAGTTTAGACGCCCTAATCAATGAATTGAATCCGCAGCAAAAACAGGCCGCAACCACTCAAGCACAGCATAGTTTAGTGCTCGCAGGCGCAGGCTGTGGCAAAACCAAAACCATTGTGGCGCGCGCGGCTTATCTGATTGAACAAGGCATTCCTGCCAACCAAATTCAAATTTTAACCTTTACCCGTCGTGCGGCCAGTGAAATTGTGGCGCGGGTAGAATTGGCATTAGGCGAACAAGCCAAAGGTTTACGTGCCTCAACTTTCCATACCTTTTGTATGTATTTATTGCGCCGTGTGCCCAAAGCCTTTGGTTTAGAAAATTTCACCATTATTGATCGTGATGATCAGTTGATGATGTTTCGTTTAATTCGTGGTAAAGATGATAAGAAAAATCCCAATGCTTTACCCGCGCCCAAAGATCTGTGTGACTTATATTCTTTTGCGCGTAATACACGACAAAAACTTTCACAAGTCTTAGCAGCCAATATGCCAGAATTTGAGCTGTATCACGGGCAAATTGCCGACATTATGCAAGAATATGAAAGCCGTAAACAGGCACGTCACTTTTTAGATTATGATGATATTTTGGCGATTGTCGCAGCAGCACTGGCACAATCTGAGGGTTTAGTCGATTACGTAGCAGGCTTGTGTCAGCATATGTTGGTCGATGAAATGCAAGACACCAATCCCTTACAATGGGCGTTGTTAGAACCCTTGAAAGAGCGTATTTCGCTGTTTTGTGTAGGTGATGACGCGCAATCTATTTACGGCTTCCGTGGCGCAGATTTTGAAAATATTCATCACTTTAAAGAACGTATACCCAAGGCCAAAATTTATAAATTGGAACAAAATTATCGTTCTACCCAAGAAATTTTAGATTTATCCAATTGGCTATTAGAAGGTAGCCCAATTGCTTATGACAAACGCTTAGAGGCGCATCGCGGTGATGGTATCAAGCCACAGATGCACATTTTCCCCAATGAGTTTGACGAAGCCAAATGGATTGCCATTGATATTAAAGAACGGCATTTTTTAAATGCTGCGCCATGGCGTGATCATATGGTATTGGTACGTTCTAGCTTTGCCGCACGTAGTATTGAAGCCGCCTGTATTCAAGCCAATGTACCGTATCGTTTTATTGGCGGCATGAAGCTGCTTGAAACCGCACATGTCAAAGATTTAATTAGTTTATTACGCGTAGTGGCTAATCCTATGGATGATATTGCCTGGATGCGCTTTTTAACCCTATGGCCGGGTGTTGGTGATGTTGGTGCCAGTCGTTTAGCGCAAAAGCTGTTACAAGCCACGCATATAGATCAGGTGTTTAGTGAATTAGAACGCTTTGGCAAAGTCCCTTTGCAAGCGATTTTAATTATGAAGCAAATGCAAGAACTGCGTCATGAAGTTCAACATTGCGTGACTTTAGGCATACAAGCACTGGAACAGCAGCTGAGTGACAATTACAAAAAAGATTGGCATAAACGCCAAGGTGATTTTGAGCTGGTCAAACAATTGGCAACTAAGCACAGCCAACTGAGTGAATTTTTAGAAGAATACGTATTGGATCCTGTTTCTATCTCAGAAGTTGAGCGTCAATCTGATACCGATGTAGTGACTTTAATTACCATTCATTCGGCCAAAGGCACAGAGCAAAAGGTCTGTTATGTGGCCAATGTCTCGGCAGGACAATATCCACACGCACGTGCGCAAGGCGATTTTGACGCCATTGAGGAAGAACGCCGTGTGTTATATGTGGCTTTAACCCGTGCGCAAAACGAATTAATTTTAACCAAACAAAGTTTAAGTCATTGGGCAGTGACTAAGGTTGATGAACAAGGGCGCAAGTTAGAAAGCTATTTCCTGAATGAACTCAGTCATTTGCTGTGCAATATGCACACCCATACCCGTACCCGTCAGCAAACTGTGAAAAGTGCTTTAATTGAACGCCAAGCGATTAATTTAGATTTTGGCATTGATCTCGATTAAACTAGGGCTCAGAGATACGTATTCAAAAAGTAAGCTAGGCAAATACTTTTTGATGATTTTGCCTATTGGAAGATGTAATGAAAATTTTAGTGCGTAATTTAGAACGTTCAGTGACTGATGCTGAATTACTTGATCTGTTTAAAGCATACGGTAAAGTCGATGAAACTGTGGTGGTACTGGATGCTGTAACAGGTAAATCGAAAGGTTTTGGCTTTGTTGAAATGCCAAACCCGCGTGAAGCGATTAAAGCAATTAAAGGTTTAAATACTTTAAAGGTCAAAGGCATGGGTATCCGTGTTAAGGCTGCTGAAGAGAAGCCAAAAGCAGAGTAATCCTAAAGGCGCGTGATGCGCCTTTTTTAGGCTTGCGATAAATCAGATTATCTTTAAAGAGATTAAAAAATAAACGATTTAAAATCATATTGTTACACTAAAAGAAATATTTGATTGTCAAATGAGCAAGCAGGATTTAAGTTAGAAGCGCCAAAATCAAACACATATTAAGGAAAAAGCACATGTCTCGAGTTGCTCGCTTCCATGCTGATCGAACCAATCAGAAACTTTATTTTAGCCGTTTGGCTTGCCAACAGGCAGAACAAACCGAACATGTTCAACAAGCGCAAGCACAGCGCGAAGCTGCAGTTTTTCATTTGCATGGCGCTGTACTGGCATTTTTGCAAGAACTCAGCCGCTATTACCGTTTAAATGACCCTCAACCCACTTTAAAATCCATTGAAGAACTGATGGCAGCTAAAGGGCAAGTATCACCTGAAATTAACGTATTACAAAAACTTGCTAAGGACGGTTTTATTGCTGAGTTAAAACGTGCTTATCGCTTAGCCCAATATGCGCCTGAGCCTTCTGCGCCTGAGCCAGAAAGTGAAACTTCATCTAATTTAATTATTAAAGTCACGCAAAGCCCACAAGCATGGTTACCAGATAGCAAAATTTTGCGCGAATGGCATCGTGAACTGACTGAGCTGATTGAGGGTTTTCGTAACGAAATGGTAGAATTTTAACGGTTTTACTTGTAAGTTAAAGGCTTGCCCCAATCTCAACAGTACAGTCACAGCAATGCAATTGTTGTTTTGCCACCATGTTGACCATGGAGAAACTATGTCTATTGAACAATTAAAGCAATTATTTGGTAATCAAGAAGCCATTTTAGAATTGGTTCAACTTGAAAGTGGTGAATTAGCATTGCGTAATGCTGGTTCAGAAGAGAAGCCCTTAGTCACTATTCAATTTAATGATGAAGTGAAAGCTTTACTGGGTGATCACACTGCTGTGATCGCGCAAAGCATGATTCAAGCTGCACTTTTTGGTTTATTAGAGCAGCAAATGAATGAAATGCAAGCACAAGTGGTGGATGAAAAGCCCAAATATATGAGCTAAAAAACGCGCCTTGAGGCGCGTTTTTTTAAAGTGAAATATTAATGACTTGGACTTTGATGATGCGCTAGCTCAATTTGGTTTAAAATATGATTACTCATATTGGTGGCCATTTCTTCTTTGGCATAATACACATCACCAATATTATCACGACGAATCACCTCAGCTTCTTCTTTGCTTTCAGCACATAGCAACACTTGAATCTGTGGATTTAATGTTTTGGCAATATCCACGATCTTATGAATATCAATAATATCCATAGGTGATAGCACCAACAGACGCGCATGTTGAATATGTGCTTGGATTAATACGCTCGGTTCGGTGGCAACGCCAGATACAGCTGCAATGCCTTTTTCACGTAATTTTTCCACAATTTCACGGTTTTCTTCGGCAATGACCACTTTAATATTGTTTTGCATGAGAGTTTGGGTAATACGACGCCCCACTTCACCATGACCAACTAAGACCACCTGATCGCGTAGGTAATCCTGTGAAACTTCATCAGGTAGCATGGCTAATGGGTCACCACTACGCTCTAATAAACGTGCTAGGGATGAGCGTTCACGGATCCAACGTTGTACAGGTTCAATTGCTGAGAAGATAAAACTATTTAGGGTAATGGAAATTAAAGCACCGGCTAAAATTAAGTTTTGACCCTCAAGTGACAATAAGTTTAGCGATACACCTAAGGCGGCTAAAATAAATGAAAATTCGCCAATCTGCGCGAGCGATGCACCCACAGTTAAGGCGGTATTAATCGGATAGCGGAAAAATAGCACCAAGGCCATTGCAGCGAGGGTTTTACCCACCATGATGATGGCAACAACGGCTAAAACATGTAAGGGCTGTTCGAGTAAAATACGGGGGTCAAACAGCATGCCGACTGCCACAAAGAATAAAATGGCAAAAATTTCACGCAGTGGCAGTGTTTCTTCTTCTGCGCGATGGCTAAAATCGGACTCTTTGACCACCATGCCAGCAAAGAAAGCACCCAATGCCATAGAGACACCAAAGACTTTATAGGCACCAAAGGCAATCGAAATCGCAGCTGCGACTACAGTCAAAGTAAATAACTCACGTGAGCCTAAACGTGCCACCACTTGCATAATCATCGGTACGACACGTTTACCAATAATCAGCATAAAGGCAATAAAGCCAGTAACTTTGAGTAAAGTAATGCCTAGTGTGAGCCAAATATTTTCATCACTTGCCCCTTCAACTGCCTGACCACCCAGTAATACTGCCGTAGCAGGAAGTAGCACTAAGGCCAAGACCATGACTAAATCTTCAACCAAGAGCCAACCAACGGCAATTTTACCATTGACGGATTCAAGTAAGCCACGGTCGCCTAAGGCTTTAAGCAGTACCACGGTACTGGCACAAGAAAGACTCAAGCCAAAGATCAGTGCAGCACCAAAACTCCAGCCCCACATCATGGAAACGCCAATCCCTAACAGAGTAGCGACTGCAATTTGTAAGATGGCGCCGGGCAGGGCAATGCGTTTGACTTGCATTAAATCGTTTAAAGAAAAATGCATCCCCACGCCAAACATTAAGAACATGACGCCTAATTCAGCCAATTGGTTGGCTAGGGCCAAATCACCCACGACTCCTGGGGTATTGGGGCTAATTAAAATACCAGCCACTAAATAACCAATTAAGGGGGGTAAGCGTAAACGTGCGGCAAGATAGCCAAATAGCAGTGCTAGGCCAAAGCCAACAGCAAGTAAAATAATCAGATCTACGTCATGAGGCACTAAAAACTCCTTTCAGCTGCATAGGGGTAAAAATAAAAGCATGAAAAATGCCAGAAAAATCACTAAAAGTGTAACAAGCTGAGTAAAAAAAGTGCAAAAAAAAACGACCCACAAGGAGTCGTTTTTTTGCAAGAACACTAAAATTATTTAATTTTAGCTTCTTTGAAGATTACGTGTTGACGGATTTTTGGATCAAATTTTTTGATTTCCATTTTTTCCGGCATAGTACGTTTGTTCTTAGTCGTGGTATAGAAGTAACCTGTACCAGCTGTAGAAACTAGGCGAATCTTATCACGCATTGTAAGGACTCCTTAGATCTTTTGGCCTTGAGCACGAAGATCAGCAACAACCTTTTCAATGCCCAATTTATCAATGATACGCATACCTTTAGTGGTTAAACGAAGACGTACGAAACGTTTTTCGCTTTCTAACCAGAAACGGTGGTGATGCAGGTTCGGCTCGAACCGGCGTTTAGTTTTGTTGTTGGCGTGTGAGACGTTGTTACCAACGACTGGACGCTTGCCGGTAACTTGGCAAACCTTAGACATGGTGTAACTCCAATGATTTAGCCAACAGCAAACCTGTTTGGCCAGTCAAAAATAAAGGATGAATTCATTCAAGGGGCGTTTTATACCAAAAATGCGCTTAAAAGACAAGCGATTTTCTCTGAAACAAGGCATGACCCTGTCTGATAGGTTATGCCTTAATCAGTTAACGCAGTAGCAGCTTCGAAATCAGTCTGTGAATCGGCTTATTAAAGGGCGGCAGAATGAATTTTAGGCTATACAGCTTAGGATTCGACATTACCGACCGTTCATGCGACAAACTGAAGAAACCCTCAGGACCGTGATATTTGCCCATACCTGATGCACCAACGCCACCAAAAGGTAGATCGTCCTGTGCGACATGGGTAATAACCGTATTCTGTCCAAAGTGCCCTGAATGGGTACGCTGTGCGACATAATTCGCACGTGCGCGGTTAAAGTCGAAGTAGTATAAAGCAAGTGGACGCGGACGGCTATTAATAAAGTCGATTACATCGTCAATTTGATCATATTCTAGTATTGGAAGTAGGGGACCAAAGATCTCTTCTTGCATAATTTGCATGTCTGTTGAGACATTGGTGAGCAGGGTTGGAACGATTTTTCGTGTACCCAATAAATCCTCTTTTTCTTTATAAATTTCAATGATATTAGCGCCTTTTATTTTAGCATCATCTAGACATTTTTGCAGGCGCGTATACTGTTTATCATTAATGATCGCAGTGTAGTCTTGGTTATCTTTAAAGACTGGATACATTTTGCTCACATAAGCTGTGAAGTACTGAATAAATTCCTCAGTTTTGCCTTTTGGTAAGAACATATAGTCTGGGGCAACACAGGTTTGTCCTGCATTCCAAAGTTTTCCTGCGGCAATACGCTCGGCCACATCTTGCATATGCATAGACGGATGCACCAAGACGGGTGATTTACCGCCCAACTCTAAAATAACGGGCACTAAGTTGTCAGAGGCAGCTTTCATGACAGTTTTACCCACTGCAGTTGAGCCGGTAAAAATCATTTTATCAAAGGCCAAATGACAAAAAGCATCTGAAATTGGACCACCACCATTAATCACGGACACTAAATCTTGCGGAAATGCTTCAGAGAGTGCCATTTCCAACACACGGCCAAAATGACTTGAAGCACTTGATACCTTAATCATGGCGTGATTGCCAGCCGCTAAAGCACAGATTAAAGGGCCAACCGACAGTAAAAGGGGATAATTCCACGGCGCAATAATTCCCACCACACCTAAAGGTTGATATTCGACCCAAGCTTTAGCCGGTTGATGAATCAAAGCGATACGGCGTTTGGAGGGTTTCATCCATTGATGGATATGTTTAGCGTAATATTTGATTTGCTCTAAACAGGTTAGTAGTTCGCCAATCTTGGTTTCACTAATAGAACGGTTGCCATAATCTTTGTTAATGGCATCAGCAAATTGATCTTGGTATTTAATTAAAATACGTTTTAGACGATTTAAGCGTTCAATTCGTTCATGGGCAGTTGAGAGAGGATGACGTAAATAAGCCGTCTTTTGTAAATCTAAAATATCTTGTAAATCTTGCAGATTAAAACGCTGAGCGGTCATAGAAGTTGTTTTTGTTTGACTGTTCATGACGTGATACCATAAAACGAAAGCGATGTATAAAATTTTTAGAGTATTTGCTCTAATTGTCAAGCAACTTTATGTTGCCTGTCTGGTTATTTTTCGGAAAAACGCATGTCTCATTCCAAAACTTTGAAGACCAAAGAACGAATTTTGCAGTTGAGTCTGCAATTGTTTAATGAGCGTGGCGAACGTTCGGTCACCACCAATCATATTGCGGCTGAACTGAACATGAGTCCCGGCAATCTGTATTATCACTTTCGCAATAAAAACGAAATTATTAAAGAGCTGATGGCGCAATATCAGCAGCAAACTTTGGAAATGCTGGCTTTACCTGATGATCGGGTTTTAGATGCCAACGATAAAATTCGCTACTTTCAAGTTTTAAGTAGTCAATTGTGGGCGTATCGTTTTTTGCATCGTGATGTTTATCACTTGGTGGAAAATCATGAAGATTTTAGACAAATGTATCCGCGATTTGCCAATCAAGTGATGCAGCAAGGGCAGAAAATTTATAAAGCCTTTGTTAATGCGGGCTTAATGGCAATGACAGATTCAGAAATTGAGGCGTTGACCATTAATTTATGGATTATGCTGACCAACTGGACCAACTTTTTATATATGTCAGGGCATATTAGTGACTCTAATCACTTAGAAGAAAAGTGGGTGTTACAAGCGCTACGTCAAATGCTGTTTTTGGAAGGAGCTTATTTACGGGGTGAAAGTCGTGCCACTTATGAAAACTTGTTACAAACGCTAGGCCCATCTGAATTATTTACTCATCTAGCGACAACTGACAATTCAGAAATGTAATCTGCTATTTAGAAAGGTTTAGAAACACGTTAGAATACTCGGCTTATTTTTTTATTAGTTTACGAGTGCGATCAACCAACATGAATATGAGTACTGCTAACACAGCACGTTTACTGATTACTTGTGAAGATAAGCCAGGAATCGTGCAGGCTGTATCGAGCTTTTTGTATCATCAGGGAGCAAACATTACCGCACTTGATCAATACGCGACTGAAGCTCAAGGCGGACGTTATTTCATGCGTGTTGAGTTTGAGTTAGACAACTTACAAAGTCGTAAAGAAAGCATTATCCAAACGTTTGCAGTCAATGTTGCTGAGCGTTATGACATGCAATGGCGTTTGGCTTTAGTGAGCGATATTAAGAAAGTAGGTATTTTGGTCTCTAAAGTAGATCATGCTTTGCTTGAGCTGCTATGGCGTCATGCACGTGGCGGTTTACCATGCGAAATTACCAAAGTCGTCTCTAACCATGAAACTTTACGTGATTCGGTAGAAAACTTTGGCATTCCGTTTGAAGTGGTACCGGTCAATAAAGACAATAAACGCGAAGCATATGCAAAAATTGATGAATTGATGCAAGGCAACGATTTATTGGTCTTGGCGCGTTATATGCAAATTCTCGATGAAGAATTTGTTGAAAAATGGCAAATGAAAGTGATCAACATTCATCACTCATTCTTGCCTGCGTTTGTGGGGGCTAACCCATACAAACAAGCGCACGAAAAAGGTGTGAAATTGATTGGTGCAACAGCACATTACGTGACTGCTGACCTTGACCAAGGCCCAATTATTGAACAAGATGTAGAGCGTGTAAACCATGACTTTACCGTTGAACAATTACGTGAGCTCGGGCAAGATGTAGAGCGTAATGTACTAGCACGTGCGGTCAAATGGCATTTAGAAGATCGTATTATTGTGGATGGCAACAAAACAGTTGTTTTCCAATAATCTGAGAATTTAAGCCAGAAAAAGGGGATACAGGCTGTATGCCCTTTTTTTATCTGCATCATTTGAAAAAGTCATCAAGATTGTCAAATTAATGGTTGCAAATGAAAACACTTCTCATTTATCATGTTGCCACTTTGATTGTATGAACCGATAAGCTTGATGTATTCAGGACATGCAATAAATTTTGCTTTTACAAGGTAACAGATTCTAATGAGTCAGATGTCTCCACTAAGCCCTCAAACGCCACACCCGATGAAGAAGAAATTAATCACGGCACTTGTGGCTGTGGCCCTTGGTCATGCAGCTGTATTATGGGGCGTGGCACATATGAAGACACCTGAACTCAAACCCGTTGAAAAAGAGCCGCTCAAGGTTCGTTTTGTCAAAATTCAAGAACAGGTTAAACCTGAGCCACCAAAGCCTAAAGCGGAACCGAAAAAAGAAACACCACCGCCGCCGCCAAAAGAAGTGAAGATTGTTCCAAAAGACACACCACCGCCACCACCTAAAAAAGTAGAAAAAGTGGAACAGGTGAAAAAAGCGGAAGCACCAAAACCAGTGGCTCAACCAGTTGAAGCGAAACCACAGCCAGTGGCTAAGCCAAGCCCTGTGGTTGAAACTAAAGTAGTGACTAAAGCAGAATCTGTTGTGGTTACACCACCTGCGCCTAAAGTAGAGCCAACACCACCAGCGCCTAAGGCTGAACCAGCACCACCTGCACCTGCTGCGCCGCCATCACCTAAATCTGTATCAATTGGGGGTTCGGGCGTACAATGGAGTCGTTCACCTAAGCCGCAATACAGCAACAAAGATTTACAAGGTGAAACCCGCCGTGTTGTGGTACATATTGAAGCGGATGAAAAAGGCAATATTAAAGTGGCGCGTATTACCCAATCGAGTGGTGTACCTGCTTTAGATGAAAAAATTCGTCGCGCTGTGATGAGTGCAAAATTCAAACCATATAAGGAAAATGGTGTCGCTTATCCGATTTCGGCTTCGCAACCATTTGAATTAACGTTGAATCCTAACGGCTAACATTTATTAGGAGTTCGAGTATGAACTTTTCAGTTTACTGGGAACATGCAGATGCGGTAAGTAAGACGCTGTATTTCGTGTTATTGGCGATGTCAATCGCAACGTGGACCATCTTTGTGCTACGTCTATTAGGTACACGTCAGCTTAAACAGATCGCTTATGCTCAACTGTCTACCGCCTTAACCGGTTTAAAAGCCAAATTTGCACCGCTTAATTTTGAGCAGCGTAAAGCTGTGGCAGAGCAAGCTTTACTGCGCCAAATTGCATCAGAAAAAGCATCTGCTGAAAAAGGTGTTTCAGTATTAGGGACCATTGCCTCACTTGCACCATTCGTGGGTCTATTTGGTACAGTATGGGGAATTTTCCATGCGTTGGTTGCTGTGGGTAAAAGTGGTCAAGCAGGTTTAGCGCAAGTAGCAACGCCAGTTGGTGAAGCTTTGATTATGACGGGCTTTGGTTTGGCTGTGGCGATTCCTGCGGTAATTGCTTATAACATTTGCACGCGCTTTAACAAGACATTAAGCAATGAATTACAAGATCATGCACATAGCTTGCTGATTGATACCATGTTGCAACAAGACAGCAGCGTCAAAGCTGAAGCAACTACAGCACAAAAAGGTTTAGTTGGAGGTCAAGCTTAATGGCTTTTCAATTGGGTGAAGACAACGATGCAGGCATGAATGAGATGAACCTCATTCCGCTTATCGATATTATGTTGGTATTGATGATCATCTTTTTGGTGACAGCCACTGTTGCTAACCCATCAATTCCATTAACCTTGCCACAAACCACAGCGGAAGTTGTTGATCTACCGCCAGAGCAAATTCAAGTCAGCATTAATGCCAATGGCGATGTGGCTTGGGATGATCAAGTGATCACAATTGCAGAGCTAGAGCAGCGCTTAACAGATGCTGGACAAGCTGAACGTCAGCCGACCTTAATTTTAAAAGCTGATAAAGAGGCACGTTATGACACTGTTGCACAAGTGATGTCTCGGGCGAGTGGAGCCGGACTCACCGATATTGCCTTTGCAACCGATAACTAAAAATAGCGCCCATGAGGCGCTTTTTTTAGCTGGGTGATTTTAACTTTTAGTGACGATCTAAAATTTTAGATAAAGGAATAGAAAGTTTTGCTGCCAAATAATCATCAGCATCAATGAGAGCAGGACCAAGTTTCTGCATCCATTCATCATCAGGATGAATATTCCCCACATCTTTACGCTGCGGCAGGGTATAGGGTAGTTGGCTATAAAATTGCCAAAAATCGACTTCGTTCAGGTTTCTAGATAAAACATAGTCATTATTGTCGGTGCGCTGAATTAAATGTTGTTGTTCAAGTAAATCAACATAGGTAGGCCAACAGCCAATTTCCTCCCGTCCTAGTACGTCTAAAGCTTGTGCCTCAGTTACTGGTTTACCGAGTTTTTGTTTTTGATAAAATAATTCCAGCAGATCAAGCAACATAATTAAAGGATGACGTTTTTGTTCTTTTTCTGAATTAAATGCTGTCATAGCAAAGCTAATTTCGACGCCTAATAAAATAATATTCCAAGATAAATAAATCCAGAGTAGAAAAATAGGCACGGCAGCAAAGGCACCATACACAATCTCATAGCTGGTAAAGTTAGACATGACAAAACCAAATAAGTTTTTTAAGGCTTCAAAGACGCTAGCACTAAAAATACCAGCCACTAAAGCTGATTTAATCGGTACATTGCGGTTGGGAATAGTCCAATACAAAATGAAGAAACCTAAGAAAGTCAGACCAAAGGAAATCGCCCACAGTACAAAGGCACCATTGAGCTCATAACCTGTAAAATTATTACTTAAGACATTCAGTGATGCCAAGGCCGATGAAATCACAAAGGCACTACCGAGCAAAATAGGACCTAGCGAAATAATGGTCCAATAGCGCATAAAACCCATGATCCCACCGCGAGTTTCTTTCACTCGCCAAATACGGTTGAACGCAGTTTCAATACTGGTCAGCATCATCACGGTGGTAATAAATAGAAATAAAATACCAATGACTGTCAAATTACTCGATTTATCAGCAAAGGCACTTAAGGCTTTGTCAAAAGCAATGGTGGTTTTAGGTAAGAAATTACTGTAAATGAGTTGTTGAATTTGTTGTCGCGCAGGCTCCAAGGCTTTAATAGAAGAAATAATCACTAAAAACACGGTCAGCATAGGCACCACAGCAAACAGTGTGGTGTAGGTGAGCGAGCCTGCTTGATCACGACATTTATCTGCTTCAAAACGACGAATCACAAACAAGATAAACTGAAACCAAGTGTGGTCATAAAAGGGAATCTTTTTGAGTAAATTTTCTAACATACGCGCAACATCTCAATTTTTTTAATGTGTTTGTCGATTTTTCAGCTTTAAGCTTAACCAAAAAAGCAGCACAATACCGTATAGTTTTCTTTTTTATGACGTTTACAATCATGACCGAAGCTTATGTTCTTGTGCTGTATTACAGCAAATATGGTGCCACAAAGCAGTTGGCACATTTCATTGCCGATGGGGTTGAGGCGGCGGGTATGGCGGTAAAAATTCGTACTGTGCCCAATCTTGCGACGGTAGTGACTGAGGCGCAACCGAGTATTCCAGAGGATGGTGATATTTACTGTAGCTTAGAAGATTTAGCCCACTGTTCAGCCTTAGCTTTAGGCTCACCAACACGTTTTGGTAATATGGCAGCTGAAATGAAGTATTTTTGGGATCAAACCACCAGTTTGTGGTTAAGTGGTGCATTACACCATAAACCTGCTTGTGTCTTTACCTCATCAGGTTCTATGCATGGTGGTCAAGAAACTACCTTGCTCAGTATGTTACCGCCTTTATTCCATCATGGAATGTTAATCATGGGCTTAAGCAATGCACACCCTGCTTTATCGAATACTAAAACAGGCGGCACGCCTTATGGGGTGAGTCACGTCAGTGGTGCGCGCCATGAACAGAGCATTAGCAGTGATGAAAAAGCGTTATGTATTGAGCAAGGTAAACGTTTAGCCACGGTTGCTCAGCAATTACAAGTGTCATCTAAGTAAGTTTGAGACTCACTTTTCCTGATGGGTGTCGCTAGGTGGGATGTGTGCTTTAAAACGCTTTTTGCATTTTAAGCAACGAAAATCTGCAAATAGATTTTTGTCTACCATGACACCTGCTTTTTTGCCCAATATATTGCCTAACACGCCACCAGTGACACCTACAGTAATTGCACCAACAAAAGTACCAATGGTGCCACCGACAATGACACCTAGGGGGCCTGCGGCAATTGCGCCAATAGCCGCACCTGTTGATGCGCCTGTAGCTGCGCCACCGACGGTACCCGCAGTTGCACCTGCTGATGTCATTAGCCAACTACCCGCGGTTTTTAAACCGCCTTCATGGTCACGTTGTTCAATTTGATCGCTGCCACACTTTGGACACTGCATAGGTTTTTCCATAAACTTGTTACGACATAATGCTTTTGATCATAAAGAACAATGCATAAAAAGTGTATGCTTATTTGTCAAAAACCTCATTTGATGTTTTGAGGTGGCGCTAAAAAATCACGGCTGTTTGGGCTAAGATCAGGTATCTGCTTGATTTAAATTTAGAGCATAAAAAAGAGCGCATCAGCGCTCTTTCGTTTAAACCTAAGGATTAATCACGAACGAACTCTACAGTACCGTTTGCTAAAGACTTCACACGGGCAAGTGATTCTACGCGGTAACCTTTTTCGAGCAAAATATCACGACCTGGTTGGAATGATTTTTCAATTACAATCCCAATACCCACAACTTCAGCTTCAGCTTGGTGAATTAAATCCGCTAAGCCAAGAGCTGCTTGACCATTGGCTAAAAAGTCATCAATCACTAACACTTTATCGCTTGCGCTGATGTGTTTGTTTGAAATTGCGATGGTGCTTTCAGTTTGTTTGGTAAACGAAAATACTTTAGAACGATATAAATCATCTTTTAAGGTTAAAGATTGATATTTACGCGCAAAAATAACTGGCACGCCAAGCTCTAAACCCGCCATCACCGCCGGCGCGATACCAGATGCTTCGATGGTAATGATTTTGGTGATACCAGCGTCTTTAAACAAACGGGCAAACTCTTGACCAATTTGTTGCATCAATTGTGGATCGATCTGGTGGTTTAAGAAAGAATCAACTTTTAAAACCTGATCAGATAGAACGATACCTTCAGCCAAGATTTTCTGTTCTAGTGCATGCACGGGGAGGATCCTCTAAGGGGTGAGTGCTAATTCAGCAAATGCGTATTTTAAAAAGCACCCAAAAAAATGCAAGTCTTAATTGGTTTTGCCTTTATATCCAGTTAAAGATAAGCCATAAGAAGTGTTACCATCTTGATGAGTAACCTTAACGGGTAAGTAGTCTAATTTAGGTGCTAGCCAGAAAATCGTACTACGGTTTGGCTTACTTGGTTTTAAAATGACTTTTACTGTATCAAAGGTACCGTAATTGGTGCTCACACGTTCTGTACCTTGTTTAACAAAGCGACGTGCTTCAACCTCTTTTGCATCAGCAATCAAGTAAGTGGATTTTAAACCACCTGCCTTTAAATCTTCACGTAGTTGTAATTCAGCATTGAGTTCATCCAAGACACCGGCTTGCCATGCAAAAGAACGCGCTTTATCGTCTTTTTTGGTGTTAATGGTTTTGCTGCTTGGATTAAATTTAATATTCATGCTGTTATTGTGTATCAATATTTTACTGGTACGGCTAAAGCTTGATGACGAAATTTTGCCATGACTAAACGTAAAACGGCTGGTTTCCGAGGCGGATGCAATACCACCTGCTTTGGCACTAAATACATAAGTCCAGTTGTTGCCAGCTTGACTTAAGCTTCGGGTCGCAGAGCCCATATTTTTACCGTTATAGCTAAACTGATAATTGGCTTGGAATGGACTCATGGCAAAGGCTTGACTTGCCGATGCCAAAAGCACAGCGGCAACACTAATAGTCGCAAGCGCAGA
The DNA here is from genome assembly GCF_059515805.1 of Acinetobacter sp. CY05. Lineage (NCBI taxonomy): Bacteria > Pseudomonadati > Pseudomonadota > Gammaproteobacteria > Moraxellales > Moraxellaceae > Acinetobacter > Acinetobacter sp. CY05. The sequence continues at coordinate 91,118 of NZ_JCAKMW010000011.1, forward strand.
TTTTTTAAATGAAATAGCCATAAGTTGAAAGTCCTATGCACAATATTTGTATATAGATATTATGCACTTAGATCATGAATAAAAAATTTAAATTTAAGACTAAACTGTAGTTTTATGTGTTTTTTTGCATAGCGATTGCACACCATTAAAATTTACTTTTGCTTAATTGGCGTCACAGTATCGCTGTCTTGATTGCTACTTTGCGACGATTTTTTATCATCATCTTCCGACATTTTGTTCATAAGTGCCATCAAATTCACATTACCCATGACCATCAGCTGTGATTCACGTAATTCGGCGTGGTTAATATTCACTTTACTTAAAGTGTCTATAATCGAGCGATTTTTACCTAACCAACGATTAAGATCTAAATAGAGCAAATCATCTTTAACTTCAATAACATCAAATTTTTGTAAAATTGGCCCTAAAGGATCTTTTTTTAATACTTTGTGATAGAAGAATAAGGCACTTTGCACGCCCCATTTGTATAGGGCACTTGGATATTGGGCATCTAAAATTTGTGTATTACTTAGTTGTTCAAAGACAATGAGTTGCTTATCTTTATTGAGCTCCATTTGTAGTAGTTTTAAATCAACCGAGAGCGTCAGTTGCATCCCTTTGACATCAATTGAGGCATACAAACGTAACCAATCATCATGTAAATCTGCATGTAAGTCTTTAAGTAAACCCACGTTATCAGTTACAAAACGTTGGAAAGTGGCGTTTAAGAAGACTTGTGACAAGGCAAATTCACGTTCATCTTCAATAAATCCTTCTGCCTTTTGGTACACTTGGCGAAGGCGGTTAGAAATATTGCTTATGAGTGATTGCATGATGGGCTTCCTAGCTTGAGCTGGTTATTGTCGGATGATGTTTGCCATAATAGTTAAAATCAATCAGGTATTCTTGGCAAGTATAGCGCTACAATAATGGGCTGTTATACAGAAAAATATCAGTAGTTACCATCCCTTATACTGTATTTCTTAGATTTGTGGAATCAGGCTTTTTGTCGGTTTAATGTATGTTTAAACATCTTACAGCAGTGCAGCACGTGTGGTGGCAGGACCGACTATTTTTGCTGATGATTGGCTGCGCCGTGTTGCTGCATGGGGCAGTTTTATCTATTGAATTTGCGATGCCAGTAGAGAAAGATCAAGCCGTCAAAGAAATTGCGATTAGCATTCGACCTAGCGCAGATAAAATTGAAAGCCCTGATTTTTTAGCGCAAGCGGATCAACAAGGAGCAGGAACCTTTCGAGAAGCGCATCGAATTTCAACGCAAAGTCATGCATGGCAAGCACAAAGCAGTCAAGGGCAGCATGTGGTGCCTGAACAAAACATACAACAACATGCACAGCCTATTTCAAGCAATGATGCGCAGATATTAACCACTATTTTAAGTTGGCAAAAGCAGCATAGCCAAGATCAACGTCAGGAAGAAATCAAGCCGTTGCACAGTCAGTATCAGCAGCAAGCTGCTTTAATTGCTGGACTTGAGGCGGAATATTTACAGCAACAGCAAAATTTTAGTCGTCAGCAGCAGATTAAAACTGTAAATGGTGTTCATGCCAAAGCTGATCCTGCAGCGAGCTATTTAGAAAAATTTCGTAAAAAGGTGGAGTTCTATGGCAATCGTGATTATCCCTTAGAAGCACAGCAATTGGGCTTAGCCGGCGAGGTGCGTTTAATGGTGATTTTGGCAGCCAATGGACAGGTGATAGCGCTGCGTTTATTAGACAGCTCAGGCTCTGCCATTTTAGATGAAGCGGCTAAGGCATCAGTGCGTAAGGCGGCGCCTTTTCCACGTTTTGACCGTGCCTTAGGCGACACGCAAGAGTTACGTATTGTACGGACTTGGCGTTTTGATCCGGCTGATGCTGAATTTGAAGTCAAATAAAAAAGCGAGCCGAAGCTCGCTTTGTTTAAAATGCTTGCTGAATTAATCTTGTTCTAAATAAGGATTGGCTAGACCTAATTTAGCTAAAATCTCAATTTCAAGCGCTTCCATTTCTTCAGCATCTTCATCTGAGGTTTCATGGTCATAGCCCATTAGATGTAATGTGCCATGCACCAACATATGCGTGAAATGCTCAAGCGGCGTTTTATGTTGCTCAATGGCTTCGCGTAGTACCACAGGAATACAAATCACTAAATCGCCAATTGGGAAACTGTCTAAGACAGCAGCCATTTCATCAGGTAAATCGCTTGGAAAAGATAACACATTGGTTGGTTTGTCTTTTTGACGATATTCTAGATTGAGTTGATGACTGGCATCATTATCAACACAGGCAATACCCATTTCGCAGTTACTTTGCGTTTCAATGTGGCGTAGCGTGGTTTCTACAACTTTTTTAATATAAGCGCGTTTTAAGTTTAACTCTGGCGCGCTTATTTCTTGCTGTAGGGAAAGACTGATTTTCAAAACAGATCCTTAAAATTTAAACTTGATGCTGCTGATCAGCTTTAGCATCATTTTCGGCCACCAACGCCTGTTGCAGGGCTTTACGTTGTTCACGTTCAGCGCGGGTTAGGCGTTGTTGCTCAGAGTCCCAACCCTCGTAGGCTTCAACAATTTTTTGTACCAATTGGTGACGCACGACATCACGAGAGTGGAATCGGGTAATGTGAATTTCTTTAATATTTTCGATGATGCGTAGTGCATGCGATAAGCCAGATTGTTGACCACGCGGTAAATCGACCTGTGTCACGTCACCGGTAATCACCGCACGCGAACCAAAACCTAAACGGGTTAAGAACATTTTCATTTGTTCAGGTGTGGTGTTTTGCGCTTCATCTAAAATCACAAAAGAATGGTTTAGAGTACGTCCGCGCATGTAGGCCAGCGGGGCAACTTCAATGACTTGACGTTCAATCAGTTTTGCCACTTTTTCAAAGCCCAGCATTTCATATAAAGCGTCATACAGCGGGCGTAAATAAGGGTCAATTTTTTGGGTTAAATCACCCGGTAAAAAACCCAGCTTTTCGCCTGCCTCTACCGCAGGGCGTACCAATAAAATACGTTGAATTTCATTGCGCTCAAGCATATCTACCGCAGCAGCAACTGCAAGGTAGGTTTTACCTGTACCCGCAGGGCCAATACCAAAAGAAATATCACTTTGTAAAATACGTTGTACATAACGTTTTTGATTGGCACCGCGTGGGTTAATTCGCCCTTTGCGGGTTTGAAGCCATACGTTGTCTAAACCTGTATGTTCTTGCTCGGATAAGTCCTCTTGCAGCTCACGATCGGTCTGACTGCCTTGAATCATCATATGCAAGGTATCTGCACTAATTTGTTTGGCATTTTCAGACTCTTCATGCAGGCTTTGCAAGAGCACTTCGGCTCTCTCGACTGCTTCAATTTCACCATCAATAAAGAATGTGTCGCCACGATGGGAAATTTCTACCTCTAAGCGTTGTTCAATTTGCTTCAAGTGACCGTTATATGCACCAAGCATATTTTGTAAACGGTCCATTGAAATGCCGGGAAAATTTACTGTACGTCGAATCGTTGCAGTCAAGAGAATTCCTTTGAAATAGTTGTTTTGGCAATATCCTTACATTACGCCACGTCAGGCTCAAGATTCAATAGCTCACCGTAAACTAAATTCAAAGTTTTAATTTCGGTAATTTCAATCTCAGCAAAGCGACCCACCCAAGCGGCATCACCAATAAAGGTCACATAACGGGTGTTGTCTGCTGTACCAACGAGCATGTTTGGATCTTTATCAGAGACTTTTTCAATCAGCACACGTTGAATCGTGCCGAGCATGGCATCAGTTTTATCAATACTTGAGCGTTTAATCCATTGTTGTACTTTGGCTAAGCGTTCTTTTTTGACATCTTCAGGCGTTGTATCTTCAAGTTCAGCCGCAGGTGTACCTGGACGTTTTGAATAGATAAAGCTGTATGAGTGATCAAAGTCTAAATCTTTGATAAATTGGAATGTTTCCTCAAAATGCTCGTCGGTTTCACCTGGGAAGCCAATAATAAAGTCACTGGATAAATGCATATCAGGACGCACAGCACGTAACTTTTTAATTTTTTCGATATACACGTCAATAGTATGGTTACGTTTCATGGCTTGTAACACTGCATTAGAACCGCTTTGTACAGGTAAATGCAGGTGCGAAACCATTTGTGGTAAGTCACGGTAGCACTGAATCAGGTCATCATTAAATTCAAGTGGATGCGATGTGGTATAACGCAAACGACCAATGCCTGGAATTTCTGCAACAAGACGTAACAAATCTGCAAAGGTACAGATTTGACCATCGAAGGTTTCACCGCGATAGCCATTCACGTTTTGACCTAAGAGCGAAATTTCACGCACGCCTTTTTCAGCAAGTCCTGCAATTTCGGCTAAAACGTCATCTAAAGGACGTGATACTTCTTCACCGCGGGTATACGGTACGACACAGAAAGAGCAGTATTTTGAACAGCCTTCCATGATCGAAACGAAGGCTTTATAACCTTCCACGCGTGGTTCTGGTAAGAAGTCAAATTTTTCGATGTCTGGGAAAGAAATATCCACCAGTTTGATTTTTTCTTTCTTGGGTTTTTCGATCTGGTCAAAATGCTGATCCAGCATTTGTGGTAAACGGTGTAGTGTTTGTGGACCAAAAACCATATCTACGTATTGAGCGCGTTTTTGGATGTTGTCCCCTTCTTGCGACGCGACACAGCCACCTACACCAATAATAAGATCTGGATTTTTCTCTTTAAGCTTGCGCCAACGACCGAGTTCTGAGAATACTTTTTCTTGGGCTTTTTCACGAATTGAGCAGGTATTCATCAGTAGAATATCGGCATCTTTAGGATCGGTTGTTAGCACATAACCATGTGAATCGCCTAACAAGTCTGCCATACGATGACTGTCGTACTCATTCATCTGACACCCTTGGGTTTCGATATACAGTTTTTTAACTGATCCATCGACTGGGGTGTGCTGTGGCTGGGTAACAGTGTTTTCTGAGGCAGCTGGGGCAGCAGAAGGAGTGAAGGTTTGAACCGTCATGTAAGCTCCTAAACGATAAAACGGGATAAAGCACGCGACATTCTGGGAAAAATAGACCTTGAATGTGGCAAAATTGCCATAGCGCGCATGAGAAATGAAAGGGGCACATTTTAGCAGGAAATTTTAGCAAACGGACAGCGCTAATTGGTGCAGGCATCAGATTGATTTATGGATAAAAAATGTCTGAAAATTAATATTGTGTAATCATAAGGTTACACAACTCAACACACGACTTAACTCAGAGTATTTAAACTAGCCGAAAATGGTGAGTGAAACGACTCAGGCGAAACCCAAATGACGAAACAGCAGCGTATGTCTACCTTCAGTAACATCATGATCCAACATAAAAAGCATTTAAAACTGGCATTGGGGGTCGCATCAATTGCCGTTGCGGGCTGTGCAACAGCAGCAGAACAACAATTCAATGATGCCTTACGTGCCGCTAATGCGGGTAACACCGAATTATTACGCCAATATCAGGTCTCGATGCAAAATGATGTGCTGGGCTACTATCCTGAATATTGGTTACTCAACCGTAATTTAGCCTCACAAAGTCCTCAAGCAATTATGAGTTTCGCACAGCGCTATCCAAACTCAGCCATGGCAGAAAAATTAAGTGCGGACTATGTGGAAGAAAAAGTCAAAATGGCCGATTTTGCCCCGGCCCAGCCTGTATTGCAGTATGTGCATAATGCCGATCAAGCAGAAAGTTGTGCCATCGCGCAAGTCAGAGCCAAAATGGGTGATCCCTTAGTATTTGCTGAATATAAAGATGTCTGGTTGGCCACCAATACGCAACCTGAATCCTGTACCGGTTTAGGTCGTATGATGTTATCAAGTCCGCTGATGACCACACAAGATCGGCAGCAGCGAGTGTGGGTGCAGCTGCGCGCCGGTCAAGCTGGGCAAGCGATTGCAACAGCACAAACCATGGGCATGAATTTATCACTAGCGCAGCTCAATCAAATTCAGGCTAATCCACTGAATTATTTATGGTCAGCCCCTAAAGCCAGCAATATTGATCACGCCTATTTAATTTATGCCATGGGACGTTTAGCCGATAGCGATTTAGATACTGCGATTGCCTCAGTACCACGTGCTGCAGAAGGTACACCGCAAGATGTACAACGCGCACTGTACCGCGCCGTGGGCTATATTGGCGGTACAACGGTGATGAAAAATAACTTTAAAGCCGATGTGATTAAATATTTAGACGCCAGTTATGGTTTGCCATTTAGTGCAGAAGAGGCTGAAATTTATGCCCGTCAAGCCATTCGTTTTAGCCATTGGGAAGCTTTAATCCGCGCGATTGATGCTATGAGCCCAACGCAGCGTCAAGAAGATCGTTGGCAATATTGGTTAGCGCGTGCATCTGAGCAACGTGGTGACAGTAAATCCAAACGCACTGCTCAAGAGATTTATAAGCGCCTAGCGCAAGGCGATGATTATCATAATTTGTTGGCCAAAGCGCGCGTTGGTGAAGCACCCAAACTACCGTTAAGTAGTGAGCCAAGTCAAAGTGATGTGGTGCGTTTAAGCCAAGACATTCATTTTAATCGAGCTTTTGCCTTGCGTAGCGTGGGTGCAGCAGATAGTTATGTTAATCGTGAGTGGAATTGGGCGGTTCGCCAAGCGTACCTAAAACATGACGATGGCTTATTGTTGGCCGCTGCCAAACGCGCCACCGATATGGGCTGGTACGACCGTGCAATCTATGCGGCTGACCGTACTGTTAAAAAACATAACTATAATTATCGTTTTGCTACACCGCATAAAGATTTAGTGGTCAATCATAGCTACCGTGCTGGTATAGATCCTGCATGGGCTTATGGACTCATGCGTCAAGAAAGTCGTTTTAATACAGGCGCACGTTCACATGTTGGGGCTGGGGGGTTAATGCAAATTATGCCAGATACGGCCAAATTGGTGGCTAAAAATATGGGTGAAGCCTATAACCCTGCGGCCTTAACGGATCCAAACACCAATTTACGTTATGGCACGTTTTATTTATCGATGATTCATCAGCAATTGAGTCAAAATGCGGTACTGGCCACAGCAGGTTACAATGCTGGACCTAACCGTGCCCGTCGTTGGCAACCAGAGACACAATCTTTAGCTGCAGATCAATATACAGAATCAATTCCTTTGCTAGAAACACGTGACTATGTCAAACATGTCATGACCAATGCCACGCATTACGGCATGTTGTTGGGGCAGGGTGCTAAACCCATCAGTCAACGTATGACTAGCATCCCAATGCGTATGAGTACTCCTTAAGAGGATGAATGATTTGAACTATTGGACAGGTTTTAGCTTGGCATTATTGACTTGGGGCTTAGCTTCTCAGGTTAATGCAGGCACGCCTGTCACGGGTTATGTAATGCAAATTCAGATGACACCTGCGATGTGTCATCTCAACAGTAGTCAAAGTAAGAAGCGCAAATGTTTAGAGGGGTATTCTTTAAATATTGTGGGTTTATATCCTGAACACATGTCAGCGCGTTGTCGGACCACATCATCGGCCACCTTACCCCCCTTACAAGCCAAAGTGGTAGCACGGGTCATGCCCGATGAACCCGCACGCTTGCAACTTTGGAACAGTGTGGGGGGCTGTGTCCCTATGAATGCCAGTCAGTATTTCCGTGCCATTATTAATTATGCGGATCGTTTAAAAGTTCCGACTGATCTTTCGCGGGCTGAAACCTATCAAGTCTCAGCCAGTCATATTCAGCAAGAATTTTTAAGATTAAATCCGCAGCTCACTAGCAAAGCACTGCATTTTCACTGTCAAAGTCAACGTCATATGAGCTATCTGACCGAAGTTCGAGTGTGTTATAACGCCAAAGGACAGTACAAAGCCTGTCCACAACCGGTTCAATCGAATTGCCCAACACGCTATTACATAAAAGGGGCGTACTAAGTTTTTTTGAAAATTTATTTATATTTTCTATCATACTTTTGTGGAAATGCATTCTGTTTTACATGCATCTGGCGAAGGATTGGAGTACAATCTTTGCCGTTTATGCTTATTAAGATTAAATAGAACAGCTATTTAATCATTATGACGATCCTCGATTGGAGATAATTACATGAAGCAACCTGTTCGCGTTGCCGTTACTGGCGCTGCTGGTCAAATCGGTTACAGCTTATTATTCCGTATTGCTAGCGGTGAAATGTTGGGTAAAGACCAACCAGTTATCCTTCAATTATTAGAAGTTCCTTTTGAGAAAGCTCAAGCTGCGCTTAAAGGCGTAATGATGGAACTTGACGACTGTGCTTTCCCATTATTGGCTGGCATGATCGGTACTGATGATCCTAAAGTTGCATTTAAAGATGCTGATTACGCGCTTCTTGTTGGTTCACGTCCACGTGGTCCAGGTATGGAACGTGCTGAATTACTTACTGAAAATGGTAAGATCTTTATCGGTCAAGGCCAAGCACTGAACGAAGTTGCAAGCCGTGACGTTAAAGTTCTTGTTGTAGGTAACCCTGCGAACACGAATGCTTACATCGCAATGAAATCTGCTCCAGATCTTCCAGCGAAAAACTTCACAGCAATGTTACGTCTTGACCACAACCGTGCGTTAAGCCAACTTGCTCAAAAAGCAAATGTTGCAGTTTCTGATATCAAAACAATGACTGTTTGGGGTAACCACTCTCCAACAATGTATGCTGACTACCGTTTTGCTACAGTAAACGGCGAAAGCTTAAAAGACAAAATCAACGATGCTGAATGGAACAAAGATGTGTTCCTTCCAACTGTTGGTAAACGTGGTGCTGCGATCATCGAAGCGCGTGGTTTATCTTCTGCTGCATCTGCTGCAAACGCTGCAATTGACCATATGCGTGATTGGGCGCTTGGCACAAACGGCGAATGGGTAACGATGGGTATTCCTTCTGACGGTTCTTATGGTATCCCTGAAGGGGTAATGTTCGGTTTCCCTGTAACTTGCGAAAATGGCGAATACAAGATCGTTCAAGGTCTTGAAATCGACGAATTCAGCCGTGAGCGTATCCAATTCACGCTTGACGAGTTAGAAGGCGAGCGCGCAGCAATTGCTGACATGCTTAAATAATTTAGTTTTTAACTAAATTAAAAAAGAGCACTCCTGTTGGGGTGCTTTTTTTATGTACAAAAAATAACACCCTGCAAACGTGTTGTAGCTGATCTTAAATCCAAAGCCCGTTAGTGTAGAAGCAAGTGATGACTTGACAGGATCAGAATATGTTTGATGAACAACCCACTTTAGAATTATTGTTTCAGCAACTTGGCTTAGACAGCAATCAAGCTGACATTGATGCATTTATTAGTGATCATCAATTAGATCAGAACATGCCCTTACATAAAGCGCCATTTTGGAGTCCGTCGCAACGTGACTTTATTATTAGTCACTGGAAAAAAGACGACGATTGGGCGATTGTAGTAGATGAACTCAATGCTTTGTTGCACCAAAATGATGGTAAAGATGTATAGATGCTATGGTTGTACAAATTGAAACAACAAACCTAGTCAAAATGACTAGGTTTTTTTTACGCTTTCTTATAAGTTATACACATAATAAATGACAAATAAATTGATAAGAGGCGCTAATTATGCAACATAAACCATCTTTAGAGCTGTTATTTTCACAATTGGGTCTTGCTAACAGTCCTGCAGCTATTGAACTTTACGTGCGCACTCACCAATTGCCTGCGGCAGTTTCTCTACACGATGCGCCTTTTTGGAATAAAGGTCAGCGCTCATTGCTCATTAGTCATTTGGTACAAGATGATGATTGGGCAATTTGGGTGGATGAATTGAATCAACAATTACATCTAGATGCCTACCGCTTACAAACTGCATAAAAAAACGCCTCATTAGAGGCGTTTTTTTAATGCATTTTGGCTTTTAAAATTTGATGAAACCACTCTTGTTCACGGTAAGCATTAAAACACGGGTGCTGATGTACCAAATCAAAATCAAAATCTTTGCTTTGACTATATTTCTTTAACCAATAACGGGTCATTGCTGGCTCTTCTTTGGCTGCTGAAGCATAAGCCAAGAAGAAGAATACATCGCTATGTTCGGCTTGGGTCAAGGCTTTCATAATTTGCTGTGTAATCAGCGCATAATGCTTTTCGCGCGTTAGCTCAAAGAACAACATATAGGCTTTGGCCAAATGCAAAGATAGCTTGATATACAAAATCATCTCAATTTCTTCAAACTCAATGCGGCCTTGCTCTAATAGCACAATGGCTTCTTGTAAAAAATGCACCTGTTCTTGACGTACTTGGCTAAGAGTGACCAATTGCAAACGTAGATCACCACGCTCTAACGCAAGTTCTGGGGTATTGCCCTGCAAAAATAATTGATCTGTTTCACCAATACGTTGAATAATTTGTTTGGTGGTCATACGCATTGGCTTTATCCTCAATTGCTTACAATATGCAGCCTATTATGAGGCTGATTCTAAAAATTTAAAGGCTTAAAAGATCGAGTTGTCACTACGTAACCAAGCAGTAATGGAGAGGCGTTGTTGTTTGGAAGCTAAAACTTCATGTAGTAAATCACTTTGGAACAGTGCAATACGGTTAGGTTGAGGCTTGATAATATGCCAAGCACCGTGTTTATCTTGCAAGCGTAATTCACCGCCCCAATCATTTTGCCAATGTTCATGCAAATAATACACGCTTGAAATCATACGACCATTTTTGCCTTGCGGATTATCACGGTGCAGCGCATAAAACTCGCCAGCGTTATAGCAGGCAAAATGTGCTTCTACATCTTTAATGCCCAAATAAAAGGCGCGGTTTAAATGATGTGCTAAGGCAGCTAGAGTCTGGCTATGTTGATCGGAGACTTGAAGTTCTGGTTTAAGCCATAAAATATGGTCGCTTCTAATATCACTGACTACACCATTTTGAATGGCGGCGTTGCGAAACTCATCTAAATGTAATAAGCATTCTTGTACGACTGCTTGCTGATAGTGTTGAGGGTAGGCGGCATCAATAATACTCAATCCGTGTTGATCTAAATCATCGAGGATTTGATCAATGTTCCAACCTAAAGGGATTGTGGCTGCGTCCATATACAAACTCTCTATACATCACGAAAAAAGGTCAGCTATTCTAGAGCAAGAATCGGCTCGGAAAGAAACACTTTTTCATGCTAAAATACGTGTTGATCTTAGGAATTGAATGAAACATGAATTACCGACACCATTTCCATGCAGGCAACTTTGCCGATGTCATGAAGCACGTTTTATTGCTTCAGATTTTGACTCGCCTTAATCAAAAAGATAAGCCATATCGCTATATCGATACACATGGTGGTGCGGGTAAATATGATTTATCAACTTCAGCAGCACAAAAATCAGGCGAATTTTTAAATGGTATTCACCGTTTAGTCAAGCTTGATGACTCGATTAAACGTAATGCACCTGAGGGTGTAAAACAGTATTTAGATATTGTTGAAAAAATGCGTGAGGGTTCAGGTAAAGGTGCTTACCCTGGTTCGCCGTGGTTTGCTTTAGAAGGCATGCGCGACACCGATAAAGCCACTATTTTTGAAATGCAGCGTGATGTATTTCAACAGCTATATATGAACATTCGTGACAAGCGCGCAGGTTTACATGAGCGTGACGCTTACGAAGGTTTATTAGGGGTGATTCCACCGAAAGAAAAACGCGGCTTGGTGATGATTGATCCACCTTACGAATTAGAGCGTAAGGACTTCCCACAATTGGTTGAGCTGATTGTTGCCGCTTACAAAAAATGGCCAACAGGCGTATTTGCAATTTGGTACCCAATTAAAGACCGTGCCATGATTGAGCGCTTTGAAAAGAAAATGTACAAAACAGGCATTCGTCGTCAATTGGTCTGTGAAGTCTGTGTGTGGCCAGATGACACCCCTGTGGGCTTAAACGGCTGTGGTTTACTGGTGATCAATCCACCTTGGAAATTCTCTCAAGATGCAGATGAAGCTTTACAATGGTTATTCCCACATTTACGCATGAGCGAAAATGGTGGTCATGCTGCGGTGCGTTGGTTAGTCGGCGAATAAGCACTGACTCAAGATTTAGTTAGAGAAAAATGGTTACAGTTAGGATAGAAAATAATGACAAATCAATCGAAGCCTGAGGGAGAATATAGTTCTCAAGATCACGATCATGATGGGATTACGTTTGAAGTGGTGGAAGAAGAACAAACTCATGAAGGGCGTAAGGTGAAGCGTCGTGGTATCTATCTGTGGCCAAATCTGATAACAACCGCAGCGTTGTTATCAGGCTTTTATTCGATTATTGCCAGTATGAATGGGGAGTTTCAACAAGCCATTTATGCAATTTTTGTGGCTGCATTGCTTGATGGTTTAGATGGTCGTGTGGCACGTGCTATAGGGGCACAAAGTGCCTTTGGTGAGCAGTTTGACTCATTGTCAGATTTACTGGCCTTTGGTGTTGCCCCCGCAATTTTAATGTATAGCTGGAGTTTAAATGACTTAGGTCGTTTAGGTTTAGCAGCTTGCTTTGTCTATACGGCTTGTGCTGCTTTTCGCTTAGCCCGTTTTAATGTTCAAATTGGTGTAGTGGATAAACGTTACTTTATTGGGGTTGCCAGTCCTTTAGCAGCCATCATGATGGTGACCTTGGTTTGGGTGGGCTTAAATACGCCAGAAATCTTTGATTTAAGTGATTTGGGTGTTCAAATTGTTAATGCAGTCTCGATTGTGGTTGCGGGTCTTTTGATGATATCCAATATTAAATATTATTCATTTAAGACTGTTGACCGTAAGCGGGTACCATTTGCCGTGCTACCTCTTGCAGTGTTTATTCTTGCTGCGGTAACGTATAACATTCCAGTAGGTATTTTGGTGATCTCGGTCATTTATGCATTATCTGGTTTTGTAACAACATTTATGGCGAGAAAGAATCACCACGCATAACAAGATAAGGAGCTTGATATGCAGTTGTTTCAGGATTTAATCGATCGTTCTAAACAATTTTATCAGGCTCCACCTCAGCCCGTAGCGCTGCATGCCCAACAAGGGCGTTATAAAATTATTCACCAAGCAATAAAAATTCCAAATTTACCTGCACCACTACATTATCTTAATTTCTACAGCTTAATTGGTCAGCCTCGGGCGCCAATTTTTCAACAGCCGCATCTTAATATCCAGAAGCCTTTACAAGTGGCAACTGTACTCGCGAGCAGTAGTATGCATAGTGTGGGGCATTTTCATGCCTATGACATTGCTCAAGACTGTTCATTTCAAGAGCAACAATTTCAATTTGCTGAGCGTGAACAGCTTTCAGGGAAATTGCCTTATTTAAAATTAGAGAGGCGGGATCCAGAGCTGAGTTTTAAGCTGAACATCCAAAGCTTAGATCTGGTCAGTTATTTTTGTCAGCTACGTTGGTCATTAGGTCAGTATTGGTCGCTCCCTTGTCAGTGTCAGGGACAAGTGATTTATAAAGATCAAGTTTATGCTATTGATCAATTGGGTGTGGTGGAATATGGTCGGGCTATCGACTTTAGTTGGCTACCTTTAGCTTTTTATATTTATCAACTGATTCCGCTCAGTGATACCCAACAATTGATTGTGCTGCAATTGCGGGATCAGTTTAATTTAGTTCTCTACTCACGCTTGTATCTAAAAAATATTGCGACCGGACAAGTACAGATCTTTGATAAAAATTTGTGTTTAGAGATTCAAAGATTATATCCATGTGTAAGAACCCCTAATGATCAATCTATGTATTTACCACGAGTGTTTTGTTGGTCATTGCAACAACATGACATTAAGATAGACATTTGTGGACAAAGTCGTGGTGATTTTAAATTTGGCTTAGCAGCAGGTTTTGTCGGTAGCTTCTCCTATCAAGTCGTCATTAATGGCCAAAAATTTGAAGGTGAGCATGGCTATTGTGAATATGTAGATTGTCGCAGTTTAAAATACCAAGAGCTAAAACAAGATCAAACACAGTGTGATTTGGCTTTTAGTCCTATGGCGATTATCGCTAAAGAAGATGGTTGGTGATTTAATATACAATCAACAACTCAAAATTTATCTTTTTAACTTAAATCACTTGCAAGACGATTAAATCTCTCTATAATGCCCATCCATCGGCGGTGATTGAAATAAATCGCTTGACTCTTGTGAGAATAAGAGTATTATAGCCGACTACTTGCTTCTGACGAAGATGCAAGAAAATCATTAAGAGATTATGAAGAACAACTTGTGTGGATTTTTACTGGTTGATCAATCGAATATATTTTCATTGATAATTGGTAAGAATTTCTCGAAGTTTATTTGAGCAAATTTTTTGTCAGTAATTGATGAGCCAAGATTGGTGCCCTATAGGCACTATTGATTTTAAACTGAAGAGTTTGATCATGGCTCAGATTGAACGCTGGCGGCAGGCTTAACACATGCAAGTCGAGCGGATGAAGGTAGCTTGCTACTGGATTCAGCGGCGGACGGGTGAGTAATGCTTAGGAATCTGCCCATTAATGGGGGACAACAGTTGGAAACGACTGCTAATACCGCATACGCCCTACGGGGGAAAGCAGGGGATCTTCGGACCTTGCGTTAATGGATGAGCCTAAGTCGGATTAGCTAGTTGGTGGGGTAAAGGCCTACCAAGGCGACGATCTGTAGCGGGTCTGAGAGGATGATCCGCCACACTGGGACTGAGACACGGCCCAGACTCCTACGGGAGGCAGCAGTGGGGAATATTGGACAATGGGCGAAAGCCTGATCCAGCCATGCCGCGTGTGTGAAGAAGGCCTTTTGGTTGTAAAGCACTTTAAGCGAGGAGGAGGCTACTTAGATTAATACTCTAGGATAGTGGACGTTACTCGCAGAATAAGCACCGGCTAACTCTGTGCCAGCAGCCGCGGTAATACAGAGGGTGCGAGCGTTAATCGGATTTACTGGGCGTAAAGCGTGCGTAGGCGGCTTTTTAAGTCGGATGTGAAATCCCTGAGCTTAACTTAGGAATTGCATTCGATACTGGGAAGCTAGAGTATGGGAGAGGATGGTAGAATTCCAGGTGTAGCGGTGAAATGCGTAGAGATCTGGAGGAATACCGATGGCGAAGGCAGCCATCTGGCCTAATACTGACGCTGAGGTACGAAAGCATGGGGAGCAAACAGGATTAGATACCCTGGTAGTCCATGCCGTAAACGATGTCTACTAGCCGTTGGGGCCTTTGAGGCTTTAGTGGCGCAGCTAACGCGATAAGTAGACCGCCTGGGGAGTACGGTCGCAAGACTAAAACTCAAATGAATTGACGGGGGCCCGCACAAGCGGTGGAGCATGTGGTTTAATTCGATGCAACGCGAAGAACCTTACCTGGTCTTGACATACAGAGAACTTTCCAGAGATGGATTGGTGCCTTCGGGAACTCTGATACAGGTGCTGCATGGCTGTCGTCAGCTCGTGTCGTGAGATGTTGGGTTAAGTCCCGCAACGAGCGCAACCCTTTTCCTTATTTGCCAGCACTTCGGGTGGGAACTTTAAGGATACTGCCAGTGACAAACTGGAGGAAGGCGGGGACGACGTCAAGTCATCATGGCCCTTACGACCAGGGCTACACACGTGCTACAATGGTCGGTACAAAGGGTTGCTACCTCGCGAGAGGATGCTAATCTCAAAAAGCCGATCGTAGTCCGGATTGGAGTCTGCAACTCGACTCCATGAAGTCGGAATCGCTAGTAATCGCGGATCAGAATGCCGCGGTGAATACGTTCCCGGGCCTTGTACACACCGCCCGTCACACCATGGGAGTTTGTTGCACCAGAAGTAGGTAGTCTAACCGTAAGGAGGACGCTTACCACGGTGTGGCCGATGACTGGGGTGAAGTCGTAACAAGGTAGCCGTAGGGGAACCTGCGGCTGGATCACCTCCTTAACGAAAGATTGGCGACCGGTAAGAATCCACAACAAGTTGTTCTT
>NZ_JCAKMW010000012.1:0-100947 GCF_059515805.1 Acinetobacter sp. CY05
TTTTCGGGCGTTCGATTGAACATTCTGTCGCATCAATAATGACCCAGTTAAAGTGTTCTTCTGCTGTGGTTATGCTTCGTTTTGGCAGGGTAAAACGTCTTGATTTCATCAATGCATCTTCAACCTTTTTAATGGTTCGATTCACATTACTTTCAGCGATATGGTAATTTGCCGCTAATTCCAGTTGAGTGCTGTAGTTGCGTAAGTAATTGAGAGTTAATAACAACTGATCCTCTATATCTAAAGTATGAGGTCGACCTGATTTCTTTTTGAGTGATTCTGCTTTTTCTAGAACCTCTACCATTTCAGTAAAAACTTGTCGAGGTACGCCAACTAAGCGTTTGAATTCAGAATCTGAAAAACGGTTTAATTTCTGATATCTCATGAAATTTATATGGAGGTGATTTTTACTTTCGCAAGAGGTCTATTATATTTTTAATATATAAAACAATCTATTGTGTTTAAATGTGACGCGTCATGTGTGCATCACATAGGTTTTAATTTATGCTTTTTATATATTTATAATTTGTTGAATTATATTGATTTTATATTTATTAGGTAACCCGAATCATGGATAAGCCTGATTTTACATCTTTATAAATTGAGGCTTATTTTGATGACAGATTTGATAAGCACAGAGTGATGCATAAATCCCAGCGAAATAACCTGAAAGAGAACGATAGCGACTGCTTACTAGATTGTATTGCTGCTTCAATAAGCTAAAGATCGTCTCTATTTTATTGCGTTGTCTCAGCATAAGCTCATCCTCTAATGAGAGTTCTAATGGTCGCATGTTCTTGCAATGATACGTAATTCAACACCTTGCGCTCCTAGCTTATCTTTTAAAATCTCACTGATGTAGCCACGATCACCGAAGATCTTACCAATGTAACCTTGGGCGAGCTTCGGCAGAATCTTGATATCTGAAGTATGGCCATTCGAAAGTTGGGTGTGAATAAATTGACCCTGAGCATCCACCAATACATGCAATTTGCATCCATAGAACCAACCCATTGAGCTTCTACCTCGTGTGGTAATTTGTTTTAAAGATTTATGACGTTGAATACGCTGATTTTTACATACGGGTAGAGTTGTAGAGTCAACCCAAGCACACGTTGTTTGAGCATTGGAAGTTAAAGAAATATGCAATGCCTGAAGTGCCAGTTGATGTTGGTTGATCAAATAAACGATCCGCTGATAGGATGGTAATGTTTTAAAAAGCTTGGAGTAAAAGCGCTTTATCATTCTATAAAAGGCTTTGAAATGATGAAGTTGAGAGTTTTTATACCAAACTGCGATAAAGATAATTTCAGATAAGCATAGAACACCTGATCGCTGTCTGACTTTAGGATTTTCTTGTTTTAGATATTGCCAATAGATGGCTTCATTTTTTTGAAAAAAATCATCAATCGTGCAGAATAAAGTTGTAAACTCGAACATAGGATGGCTAGTTGAATGGTTTGTGTCGTAACTCACTTATCAACTCAGTCATCTTTTTTTTCAACTGAATTTCTTATCCATGATTCGGGTTATATAAAAAATATTAATGAATTTGTGATTTGAGATTAATGTGAGCAGCTTTGAACCTAAGCAGTGTGAATTATGTCAAGCTATTAAGCTAAGGCACACATAATTCATTGAATATAGCTCTAAATAGTAGTAACCTCACTGGAGAAACTTCTCCAGTGAACTTTTTTGTAATGAAATCCGCTATTTTTACTCTACATTTTTCAGGTCATGAAACCTTTGCACTACGCTATGGTTGGCTAAATAAAGCATATAATAATTTTAGTTTAAATGAAAAAGATATTGAAAAACAAGTTGTTGAGCTTGGTGTTGGTAAGAATATGGTTAACAGTATTAAATACTGGGCTGAAGTTTCAGGGTTGGTGCCGCTCAAAGATTCTGAGAATAGTAAACAAAACTATATAACTGTAATAAATGAAATTTTTGCAAAATATGATACTTACTTAGAGTTGAATGAATCTACTTGGTTACTACACTATTTTATTCAAAAAAACTTTACTGATCTAACATTTGCTCGTTGGTATTTTAATTATTGTAATAAACAAGTCTTTGAGAAATCTGAATTACTTAATGATCTTATATTTTGGCTTGAAACAAACGGTTTGAAGCTACCTTCGGAAGCGACTTTGCAAAAAGATTTAGATTGTTTCATTCTTTGTTACTCAAAAAAACTAAGTAAGAAACAGCTTAATGAAGATGCATTTATTTCGCCGTTAAATGAACTGAATCTAATTTATCAGGTGGATTCTCATAAGTTTAAAGCTGATCTACTTGAGCAAAAAAATCTTTCAGTGGATATATTTTTATATTGCTTAACAGATTTTTGGCAAACACATTTTTCGGAAGCTCCTTCACTAAGTGTAGATATGATTTCGACTTATCCTGGAAGCCCTGGTCGTTTATTTCGTTTGAATAATGCATCGGTCGATTATTTCTTAAATCAATGTGCAGTGATTGACGGTCGTTTTAACTGGACTGATACATTAGGAATGCGAAGCTTATCGTGTTTGGATATCAAAAATGTAAATTTAAACGAACTATTAGCTAATATTTATCGTGAGTATCAGAAATGAATCAAAACTATAAATTAAATCATTACTATGAAATTCACGTAAATCATCTACTCTCGACACGACTTGATAGTGACATATCGAAGGAGTTTTTTGAGCGAGTAATTTTTCATGGAACAGCGTATAATTCATTGAAAACAATAGTTGATTCTTTTTATGAGAATACTCAATCTGCTTTTACTTTGACAGGTGGATATGGTACGGGTAAATCTACTTTAGCAGCGATTTTATCAGGGCTTTTACATCCAAATGATGAAATTAGAGAGGCCGCTAGAGCTTTAGTGCAAGATTCTGATTTAATTAAACAAATTGATAAAAATTTCAAGTTATCTAGTGATAAACCTTGGTTGATTATTAAAGCAGTCGGAGGGGTAACTTCACCTGTTGAGCTGTTTTATAAATCCATCCTAAAGGCACTTCAAGATGCAAATCTTATGGATGTATTTGAAGGTGACTTATTCTTTCTACCAGATCAGATAGATAGTGATCATCAATTAATTGAATGGATTGATGAAGTATTTAGAGCATTAGATGGAAGAATTTCAGGTAGTTTATTTATCTTAGATGAGATGGGTAAGCTTTTAGATCATATTGCTAGAAATAATGGTGATCTACATTTATTCCAGGATTTATCTGAGAGAATCAATAGACTTTCTACTAAGCAGTGTCCATTTATCTTTTTAGGGATTTTGCATCAGGCGTTTGCTGACTATGCAAAAGGGATGAGTCATCATATCGCTTTAGAATGGACTAAAATTCAAGGTCGTTATGTTGATATCTCATATCGAATTTCATTAGATGAATCGGTTGCACTTGTTTCTAAAACAATAAAAGTAAGAGAAACTCAAATTCCAGAAGCTATTACAGCTGTAAATAATGCCTTAGTAACTAAAGTTGTAGGTTCTATTAAATCTCGATTGACAGAGAATAGTCCAAAACTGAATGTATATCTGCAAGAGGCTTTGCCACTACATCCATTAACTACGGTACTGCTTGGTATTATTTCTAAAAGTAGCTTTAGTCAAAACGAACGTAGTATTTTTAGTTTCCTATTGTCAGTCGAACCTTTTAGTTTTAGGAAGTTTCTAGAGTCAGAAGTTAATCTAAATTCAACTTATACAATTGTTGATTTATGGGATTACTTAAGTCAAAACTTGCAACACCAAATCCTAAGTTCTAAAGAAGGGCATTTATGGGCAATCGTTGAAGAAACTCTCACTTTACTTAGTAAAAATCTAAGTAAAAAAGAGGGGTTAACTGCGGAAAGTGAAGAATTATATCCTAACGTGATTAAAGCAATTGCGATGCTTAACATGTTTGGTAAATCTTTAGGTATTTATCCCTCAGTAGATTTAATTGCTCACGCATTACCATCTTCATCAAAAAACCTAGAAATACTCCCTGCATGTCTAAAAAATCTAGAAGATTGGGGGATAATTACTTATTGGAATCGTACAAAGTCTTATGAAGTTGTTGAGACATCTGAACTCAATATTCAGCAATTGTTACAAGAGAAGTTGGAAGCATTAAGTAACCAACAAAATTATTTTGAGCACATCAACTATAAGGGCAATTCAGTACTTGCAAAACGCCACTATCATGAGAGGGGTGTAATGCGTTGGATGGATCAGCATCTAGTAAATGATCTTCCTGGATTAGAACGTCTCATAAATAAATCTGAATTTATTAAGTCAAAAGCTTTTGCACACTTTGTTTTAATAACAGATCAAGCTCTTAATTCAACGAAACTAATTGAATTATCGAAGCTACATTCTCGTCTTGTTATTGCTAAGTTGGATAAGATCAGTGAGTTATTAAGTTGGTCCAAAGAAATTTATGCTCTGAATGAAATTTTTAGAGAATTGCCAAAACTGATGCTGGATACCGTTGCGAAAAAAGAATATGAGCAACGGTTAAACTATGCATATCAACAGGTCGATGATCTATTTAGCCAGTCCTTTGAATCAGTGGAATGGTACTGTAAGGGGAACCTGTTAAAGGGTAAGTCTTTATCCATTATTGTTTCTGATTTGGCTGATGAGCTATATCAATCATGTCCAAAAATTTTAAACGAGTTAGTTGTGCGACATGATGTTTCTAGCTCTGCAGCAGCTGGTCGTAAGAAACTACTAGAAAATATGTTGGAGAATTCGAATCAAGAAAATTTAGGTATCGCAAAATTCCCACCAGAAAAAGCAATTTATTTGTCTTGTATTAAACAATTAGGCTTACATCAGTTTAATGCGGAGAAGAAGGAGTGGGTATTTGATTTTCCAGTCTTAGATAAATCTAATAGAGAGCAAAGTGAAAATTTAGAGCGTGTTTCGAAATTATTCCAACGTGGATATAAAGTTTTCACAGATACAAAGTCTTTAGTTCCTTTAACAGAGCTTTATAAGGTATGGTCAGATACACCATTCGGTATTCCTCAAGGTGTATTACCAATATTTGCTTTAACCCTTTTGTTGGCTAAAGAAAAGAGCCTTGCTTTTTATGATAAAGATGTAACTCAAGAATTTAAGTTTATTAGTGAAATTGATGATGAGTACATCAATAAACTGGTTAAGCGACCTCATGAGATTGCGGTTAAATATATTAAAGAGCCTGCTGAAAAAAATAGGTTTATCAATATTCTAGCGAATAGTATTAAAGATATTTTTGAAAAAAATATAGAAGCTACACCTTTAGCTGTTGCACGTTTTCTAGTTTCATACACTGTGAAGCAGTCTAGTTGGGCTAAGTTTTCTAAGGATAAAGAATATTTTGACGAGAAGGTACAGTTATTAAGATCATTCCTTGTTAAGGCAGATGATCCTTACAAATTGCTATTTGAAGACTTGTATGATGTGCTTGAGGTTTCTACAAGATCTGATGATCTAGTTCTTGCAGATCTATCAAACTTACTTGGTAGTTTTATGGGTGCAAAGCCAAATCTATTGAGAAATTTTGAAGGTAGATTACGTAAAGAACTCGGTAATATCACACCTGAAATCATTCAAGAAGCAGATGCAGTGAGCAAGTTTGCAGCTGATTGGAAAATGAAAAAATTTGCGGAACATCTATCTAGAAGCTCAAAAGGGTCAACTCAATGGTTGTCAAATTTAATTACATTGCTGGGTCAGATACCAGAAAAAGATTGGACAGATGATAGTCTGAAAAAAGCTTTTGAAGCTCTGCCTAGTTATGTCCAAAGATTTAAGCAACTAAGCTTTTTTGCTAGAAATGCTGAGAAATCAGAACAAATTTCATCTAATAAGCGATCCTTAGCAGTAATTATTAACACGGATCAAGGTCTTGAAGAATATAACCGAGACGTCATTGTAGATTCGACTATTGAGGATGATTTAAAAAAATTGCAAAAAGAGCTACTTAAAAAGGTGAATACTTTTGACCTAAGTGATGATGCTAAAGCAATGGTATTATATGGGTTGCTTAAAGATTATTTACATCCGATTGGTGAGGACAAAGCATGACCCTTGAAAAACCAGTAAAACATGTCCTAGGGCTTTCTGGTGGTAAGGATAGTGCTGCGCTTGCTGTCTATATGCGAGACCACTATCCTGAGTTAGATATTGAGTATTTTTTCACAGATACTGGGAAAGAATTGCCTGAAGTCATGGATTATCTAAACCAATTAGAATCTTACCTAGGTAAACCAATTTTGCGCTTAGGTTCAGATAAAGATTTCGATTACTGGTTGAAGGAATATAATCATTTTCTTCCGTCTGGCCATCAACGCTGGTGTACTGTTCAGATGAAATTAGTACCATTCGAGAAGTGGGTAAAACCATTTCTTGATGAAGGGTACGAAATTATCAGTTATGTTGGGATTCGTGCAGATGAGCCTTGGCGTGAAGGTTATGTGCCAACTCAAAAATTCTTAACCACAAAAATGCCATTTGCTGAAGATGGTCTAGTCAAAGAGGATATTATTAATATTCTTGAAGGGACTGGATTAGGTCTTCCTAAATATTATGAATGGCGTTCACGTAGTGGATGTACGTTCTGTTTTTATCAAAGAAAAATTGAATGGGTGCGTTTGATGGAGCGACATCCTGATAAATTTGAGGAAGCAAAGTCCTACGAAAAAAAGTTGAATGATGATAAATCTACAAATGGTGAAACTTATTATTGGATGGGTAAAAATACACCGTTAACTACACTTGAAGATCCAGATCGTGTGGCGAAAATTAAAGCTGACCATGAGAAAAAGCTTGAGAGATTTAAGAAGAAGCGTCGTCGTAATGCTCTATATGATGATCAGTTGATTGAAATGATCGATTTAGATGCTCTATATGATGATATGGAAGGTGGTGGTGCTTGTGTAACCTGTTATAAGTAGGCTGCTTTTAAAGCAGCCTACTTATAATTTTAGACAACAATAGATGGAAGGGAAGCCAATAAATTATTTGTAATGGTTTTGTATTGCTGGGTTACTTTCTCATGATCTATACTTTCGTTTAACATATAAAGTAGAATATTTTTCAGCAGAGTTTTATTGTCATTCATCATCGTATTTTTTCTCTCATCCCACATCAGATGAAGAAAAGGTTCATCTGTTAAAGTTTTCGGTAATAAGGATGCGAGTCTAACAGATTCCTTTAAACTATAAGTTTCTGTTAAAATGGCAATTATTTTTACAATAAGTTGAAGACCGATTGGTCTAAATAAAATATTTCCGCCATTATTATTTCTATATTTTGCGACTACTTTAGGGTAATCTGGAGAGTCAAAAAATTCTTTAATTTCAGGGAAGTATTTCTTCATTAGCTTGAAAAATATTCTTGAAAGTTTGAAATATCTCTGAAGTTCTTCATCTGATGGTCGAACTTTTTGGAGATCTACCTTCTTTTTTTTCAATGAAGTATTGAAAGATGTAAAAATAATAGTCATTACATCATAGAGGTTGCCGATAGTTGTAAGGCTTTTAGTATTGGTAAAAGGCATATTATTTGTTGCTACGAAAGCGATTCTCTCTTCAGAGAAAAACCCACTTTCTTCGATCAACCATCTAACAGTTATAGACATAACATCATCTTCATCAAGAGCTATGATATCTCCTTTTTTAACTGGTCTTGCTGTTTTATTTAAGGTGGTAAATAATCGACGGGTTCTTTCTAATCCTTTAGAGGTGATATGATGAGAAACGAAAATTACTGACACCTCATCATAAGGATCATTTTCGATCATTTTATTTTTTACAGCTTTTTTTATTCCAGCTAAACGATGTTGTCCATCTAGTGCAAATAATTTTTCTTGACCATTTAGGGATAAGAAACCAACAGATGCTATTGCTTCTTCTGTTAGTTGAATCTGGTTTGCATTTTGGATATTGTTTTTAATATTTGTTAATGGTAACCATGATGGTTCACCGCCGTAAGTAGCTACGACAAGAGAGTTAAAAAAACGTTCGTCTTGATCTTTCAAGTATTCTGCAACGCTTTTACTACGTGAATCTGTAAGACTACGTTGGATCATGTCTGATAGTTGTTCATTTTTATGAATTTCCTTAGCAAAATTAACTCTTTTACTAACTTCATCTAAACTCATTAAGCAACTATAATATACCCAATCACCCATAATGCCTCTAAGGGCTGGTAATAGAATTGGTGAAGATTCATCTAATTGTTCAGTCATTTAAATGCTCCTAACATTTGTTTAATTTCTGCTTCTAAATCACCTTTAGAGAAGGGAGGTAATAAGGCAACATTTAAATTTTTTTCAAGTGTTTCAAGCTCTTCTGATGTAACAGTATCATCTATAGGAGCATAAAAAAATCTCAAAACTTGGTTCCAATTTCCAATCATATTAGCAATATGAGGTCTTTTCATGATTTTTTTTTCATTTAAATAGTCTTTATACCTTGCGCGAATAGATCTTTGAGATTTCCGGCCAGCGATTCCTATATACACAATATAACCATGCGTTGGAAAAAGCGCGTGATTATCACGGCATATTGCAAAAGCATATATTCCACGTTTGTCATCAGGAATATTCTCTATTTTATCTTCACCATATTTAATAGATTCCCAAGCAAGTGTAGTAATGCCAAAGTCATCTCTTAAAATTAAATTTGGTGAAAGACAAAACTCAATTCTATAGCGTCCAAGCTCATCATGTAACTTATTAACGAAGTCATGCAATTTTTGAAAATCTTTCAACATTCATTCTCACAAGAGTTTTAAATCTGTATTAAAAATTGATTAATTAAATTTTCATTAATATTATATCCCAAACTGAGTCTAATAGATTGATTTGCTGAAATAAAATCTAATCCTATCTCACGAAGTACATAAGACATTTCAATATTCAGAGAAGAGCAAGCTGAGCCTTGAGAACATAAAAAATCTGAGTTCGCTACAAAATGTGATGCATCAAAGTCTGGTAAGCGAACATTTAGAATATGAGGAATGTAGTGTGTATCTGGAGAGTTGATAACTCCACTGATTTCGATAACTTTTGCTCGCAACAAGGAATTTATTTTATTTACTTCCTCAAAACTATCTTCAATAGTTTGATCTTCTACGGCGGCACCGAATCCTAAAATCAATGGAGTAGCAAGAGTCCCACCTCTTAACCCATATTCCTGGCCAGCTCCATGAATAACAGGTTGCATCCTAGTTTCTCGCAAGTCTCTAATGTACAGAGCTCCGACACCTTTAGGACCATAAATTTTATGAGCGGATAAAGAGAGCATATCTATATTTAGCTCATCAACATCGATTGGAATTTTTTTATAAGATTGAGCAGCATCTACATGAAATTTTATATCTCTTTCAAAACAAGCTTGGCCTATAGCTGCAATAGGTTGGATTGACCCAAGCTCGTTGTTTACATGCATAATACTAACTAAAACAGTATCTTCTCTCATTGCTGAGATTACTTCTTCAGGATCAATAATTCCATTTTTCTGGGGAGGAATATATGTGATGTCATAACCATGTTCTTTTTCTAAGAAGTGGCATATGGAGAGAATACATTTATGTTCTATCGAAGAAGTAATGATATGTTTGCCTTTTTTTTGATTAGCTAATACATATCCTTTGATTGCTAAATTATTAGATTCAGATGCTCCACTAGTAAAGATGATTTCACTTCTATACGCACCAATTGATTCAGCAATTATAGCTCGCGTATTTTCAATTTTTTCTGCTGAAGATCGACCTAACTTATGGGCAGAAGATGGATTTGAGTATTCTTCTTCAAATGCTCGGAACAATTCATTTTTGACAGAAGGCAAGAGCGGAGTAGATGCTGCAAAATCTAAATAAATCATTTTCGGTCAATAAAAAAGAGATGCTTTTAGCATCTCTTTTTTTTATTATTTATGCAATCATTCTAACCATTTAATTAATTCATCCCAAGCAAGTTCATATAAGCGTTTCGAACGAGTGACAATAAAACCACTTGTCCAAGGTTTAGTCATGTTTCCTAGGGTAACCAAGTTAGGCATATATTTTTGAGCGGCTAGTAGATCTTTAGTCAAATCACCAAATCTAATGTTATTAATGCTTGCTGCTTCATTTAACACTTTTGCTGCCTCATTAGGATCTTGGGCACCGACAACTTTATAGAAAATACGTTTTTCTGCCCAAACTCTGTTTCCTAATGATGAATTTAAATCATGTGAGATTAATACAAGATTACCTAAAGTATCTTTGAGTTCACCATTTTCATAAATTGCTACATCCCATGTGCCATTGTTTGACTGTGGTGCAATGTGTTCTAAAGATAAATTTCGGTCATCAATATAACTATCTATATCTAAGCATGGGTTAGAAGAGTTTCTACCTTTAACTAATAACCCCTCATATGCTGAATCTATGACTGCATCATGATGAGCCGCAAGTAATAGGAGCTTTGCAACTTTTTTAGCACTACTATAAATAGGTAAGTGACTCGATATTGATACAAAATTATCTTTATCAATTAATTTACCTTTTCTGTTGAGATCTAGCAGTCTTGATTTGAGTTCTGCCTTGAAAAGATTAATATTAATAATCTGATCATTCATATAAATTTTTGCGAGTTTAGGTAGCCCTGAAGGCATATCATCCTTACTTAAAAACTCACGGTATTCATTGTCAATACCGCCAGTACCACGACGGGATGCACGCCAGAGTGTGCTAAAAGCTACCATTGCTTTAAGTGCATCTTCAAAATCTTTGAATCGAGCTATCTTCTCTTCATCACTCTGAGCATCCAAAATTTGGCTATAAAATAGTGTAAGAATAGGAATTACGATTGTGTGATTAATATCTTTAAAGAACTTGAGACCTAGTTTACTTGTAGGTGAGAGCTGCATGGAGCCAAATACTTTAGAAAGATCACTATAAGAGTCCGATTCCCAGATATATTTCTTAAAATTTGCGCAATGGCTTAACATTTTGATAAATGTCAGTTGATTAGCTGTCTCTTCGAAAGCTGTTTTTAGCTCACTACGTTGCTCAGCGAGGCGTCCTGAAATACGTAGGCCAGAGTAGGAGCTAAAGAAATGGATGAGTAATTCTTTTGTGGCTTTTTGAAGTTCTGGTCCAACGGAAAAAACGCAAAGGTATTCAGCAACCTGATCCATTAGAGATTTCTCTTGAGAAGTCTCATAATTTGCTAAACCCACAGCATTAACCACACGAGGTTTAAATGTTTCAAATGCTGTTAGTGGCTCACCTGTAGTATTAAGTGATTCAAAAATAGTAAAGGCATAATCTTCATTTTTACCTTTTACTACGGTTAGTACTACACGATGTAAGACGTACCGTGCATAAAACACTAGAATACATAACTTATCGAAGAATTCTTTTTCATTTGAAGGCAAGTTAAGAATATTAGGAACAGGAGCTAAGTGATTTAATAACCCTTCTTGCAATAAGTCAGAAGCATAGATATCACTGATTTCTGGGATTTCTTCAATTTCATCGAGAGTTGTACTGCGATTACTGATTAAGCTTTTGAAAATTTTCATGAGCTGAGTGAAGCGATCCACAATAGCTTCTTCACCTTCCATGCTGTTATTACGTTTTATAGGTTTGTATTCAACTACTTCGTAATCAGCTTTATCAATCTCGGTTATATAGTTAAATATGAGATTAGCAATTGGTGAATCATATTTACGTGTTGCTGTACCTTTAGACCATTGATCATCAATCGAACGAATCATTCTTGGATATAAAGGTGATTTACCGAAAGAATATTTTTCATAAAAAGTTTCAGACAAAGCTGAGAGGACTTCACGAGTCTGTCCGTCAAGCCATTCTATTGCTGTAACATGACTTTCTAATTCGCTTAAAGATGCATCTGAATCAGGTGCATTGCTTAATTTTTCGTATTCAGCAGTAATACTTTTGGTTTTTTTTAAAAATTGTTTATGGGCAAGATTTAAAGAATTGTGCAAGGCAATACAAACTAGCAGTAAAGTGGTCATACGTTGTTGACCATCAATTACAGTTAAAACTTTGCTAGGTACATCGGCTCTAACAATTGGTTGAACTGTTGAGTTGTTTATGTCATGAATCGTGATAACTGTTCCGAGAAATGTAAAGCTATCATCAGACTTCACCAACATTTTAAAACCATGGCTAATGTCTTCTATTAGTCTACTGACTTTATCTTTGTCCCAACTATAAGGTCTTTGATATGAAGGAATATATAATCCTAGACCTCTATCTGCGAGTAACTCCATTGGAGATTTTGATATTGCTTCAAAAATTGTTTTAGGATCTACAGCCATTATTCCCTCTGAATATAGTTTTGTTGAATTCATCAATCATACAAATAATATGTTCTTGTTCCAAAAGAAAAAACTATCAAACTCAAAATAATTAATTGAAAAGATATGATGCAACAGGATTTCAATTATATGACGACAGATTTTGTCGCCCAATTTTTTGTTTTTATGTCTTTGTATTTTAATATAAACCGAATCATGGATAAGCCTAGTTTCACATCGTTGTAAATAATGGCCATTCGAGAGTTGGGTCTGAATAAATTGCCCCTGAGCATCCACCAATACATGCAATTTGCATCCATAGAACCAACCCATTGAACTTTTGCCTCGTGTGGCAATTTGTTTTAAAGATTTATGACGTTCAATACGCTGAATTTTACATACATGTAGAGTTGTAGAATCCACAAATAAAGTGAGTGTTCAGACTAATATGTTATAGTTAAATAAAAAACATACGCTATAGACAAACCTGTGTTCAAATAATGGAAAAAGTTCTTTAATTTGAAAGAATGAAGTTTCTTCGACAAAGGTTTTAAATGCAGCTAAATCTTTAATTTTATGAGGCCGTCTTGCTTTATCTGGATGAGGGCGATTGCCACTTCCTTGTCAGGACATAAGGCTAATCCATAGATCTAAAGTGGTACGTGCAATCTTAAAAATACTGCAAGTTTTAGATTTATTTTACATTTTCTGTAATAATCCAAAGCTTCCTGGCAAAGATCATTTGAATAGGACTTTGGTATATCAATATCGTTGAGTGCTTTTTCATAGTCTGCAAACTTTGTATTATCAGCTATGACAGCTTGTTTTCAACCCAAAAAGAGATAAATTTTATCTTGTTCGAGTAGATAGAGATTTACTACAATCAAATAAGAAGACATTCTGCAAATGGTTGATTAAGCTCTGAAGCCTTTGAGCAGAGATATTCTAAGAGTTTGGCGGGATTGGTCGTCCATGATACTGTCTAAGATGAATATATAATCTATTCAATGTGCTGACTACAACGTGTGGCATATTAAGCTATGTTTTTTATTAAATATAATTGATTGCAGTTAATCATAAGAAAAGCCTAATGTCCGTCACTAAACTTAATTCATGTACGCTATTCTTATTTTTTAGAAATGTAGTCAAGGGATGAAAAGAAGGATATTAAAAAGTTTTAGTGTTGAACATGACTAATATTATGAGTTTATTGAAAATATGAGAAGTGGATGAAATGCCTTATATTCTGAGTCTAATGTATATCCTAATAATGCTAGGGGTTTATCTATTTTTACTCCTGCTTCCTTATTATATTGCTTACTCTTTGATAGAACCCTCAAGCTTTTTAGGGGTTGTAGGAGTATTTGTGCTTGGCTCTATTGTTGTGCCACTAACAATCGGCACAGCTTTTTTATTTCTAGGGGGAATAGGGGGCATATTTGCAGTCTTTGAAAAGATTAAATCATCTTATCAGAATGAAACTATAGGAGATCATCATCTCATTAAAACGATTAGTCCTTTAGACCCACCATTAGATACTGAAAGACGCAATAGAAGAACAATCGTGTTGGTAATGCTATTCGCAGCAATAGGAATTAGCATAGCTACTCTTTTTATCTACGCCGTACAAGATTATCAAGAATTAAGCATGCCTAGTGAGGTGCAAGAACATAGCTCTGAGAATATTCGAGATGTAGAGAAGAGCAATAGTGATGCAGATGAACTATATTTAGCAACAGACCTACAATCGGAAGACACGAGTACATGGGAAAGTAGAGAGCCTATTGAGGATGACTATTCATTAATGAGCAAGGCTGTCAAACAAGTATTTGATACTATTTCTTCGTCTGGTATTAGTGGGACTGCAAAACAAGTTAGAGATTGCTATGTCAATTCATCAAATACTGCTTTGTACTGCATTTACCTAGATAATGCTGCACGCCTATTTGATAAAACTATGGCGGAACAGGCTGGATTGGCAAGAAATGAATATTTGGCAGATGCAAGAGTACAAAAAAGAAATCAAGAATACTATTATCTTCCTCATGGGCATATAGCCAATGCAGAACAACATACAAAGAAAATGGAAAGCGAGTTGATGCACTTTCTTGCTCAAGAATATGAATTGCGATACTCAAGTAAAAATAACAATGAATCTACTCAATCCAGCTTACCCGATCAACCCAATGATCTTTTAGCTAATTCGCCTACTACTATTAATGCTGAAATGAATCAGGGTGCTATACATAAGCAGCATAATATTTCTGAAGTCGATGTCGAAACTTTGATGAGAGAGGATAAGATTTCTGAAGAAAAAACTCCTCTATCTATTGAAGAAGATGATGATTTAGACGAATGATGTAGTTCGCCAAAACCCCACTACTTTTGCCATAATTTTAAATGATGCCGTTAATGGTATTGTTTGCTGTGGCCATTTTTCATTTAAAACCTGCAAAAACATACCATCAGTTTCTATGACTAAGCGTTTAAATAAGGCCTCTTGATGATCTTGAGTTTGTACAATCACAAAATCTCCTGTCTTAAGGGATACTGATTCTAGATCAGTAGTGACGTACAGATAATCATGTGGACGGAATTCTGGCAGCATAGATTCGCCTAAAACTTCTAAGGCATAACAATCCTTGATCATATTGGGATGGGCTGCTAGCCAATTTTTATGATTTGCGTTGACATTTTTTAATGAGTTTTTTTGATTGGCCTGTTGCCAAGATAAAACAGGAATCAAATGATCAGTAGGTTGAGTATTTGATTGCTTTTCATCAGTAGATTTCATCACTCCTATGCCAGATAAGAGCCATTCTGCATTTACATTTAAAAAGTCAGCAATTAGAGGAATCTTAGATGTTTCAGGGATAGCCTCACCTTTTAGCCATTTTCCAGCCCCTTTGTCAGAGATACCAAAAGTCTGACTTAAAATTCGAGCACGTCCACGTAAGGGTAGTTGTGCATTGTCCATTGCCATATGAAGGCGTTTAGAAAAATCATTTTTAACTTTTTCTGTTTTGAGATTCATAGGCTTAGGTAATGAACTGAAAGTTCAATTCTATTCGCTATTGAAGGAACTTTCAGTTTCTGTTAAATTGAACTAATAGTTCAACTTGGTGCTATTTTATGGCAGAAACAGTTAAACATGTAATTCTCGCTTCAGGCGGAGTAGCTAAAGTGGCTCAGGCTGTCAATTTAACAGAAAGGGCTGTCTATAAATGGATTCAAAAAAATGCCTTACCGCGTTCTGAATATACAGGAGAAAGTGATTACGCCAGTGTAATTGCTCAATTAAATACAAAATTTTCAAAGGAGGAAATATTAGAGCTTTGTCGCCCCATTAACCGAAAACGTAATTCAATATTTTAAATAGAAAAAAGCCCGATGGATCAGATCAGGCTTTTTAGGAACTCAAACATCTGAGGTTTGAATATGCAAAGAAAATTATCACAGTTGCCTATAAATGGCAATATGCTTTGTGCTGCTCAAAATAATGTGCAGTATTTAAATACCCAACGCATGGCTTTTCATTTCACTATTAAAGCAAGTGAGGTGGCGTTATGAGCTTAGATGCAACCAATTGGGCATGGAAACTCGAACTCAACGAAAAACCAGGGGGTAGCCGTAAACCCTTAAAACGCTTATTGCTGCTGTCATTAGCAGACCGTGCTGGGGAAGACCATTGCTGTTACCCAAGCATGGCACGTTTAGAGCGAGATACAGGTCTTGAACGTAAAACCGTGCTTAAAATTATTGCTGAATTGCTAGAAGAAGGACTAATCGAAGATACGGGTGAACGTAAAGGCACCACTAAACGCGTTAAAGTCTACCGTTTGATGGGTATTCATGGACGAGAAATGATACCAAATCCGGCATCATTATATCCAATGAATAGTACCAATAATGGCACGACTAATCATGCCAACAACGGGACTTTGAATAGTGCCGTCAACGGCACACAGAATCTCCCAAAGAATCTTTCAGAAGAATCTAAATATAAAAATACCTGGCTCGATGTTGAAAAACTTGAGACTGAAGTCTTTTTAGCCAATGATCAAATTTCATTCCAAGCACTGATCACGGCGCCATGGTTCGAAAGAGAACGCCGTGCTTTTGAGATTTACAATCAAGATCGACTCAGCAATGCCAATTTGATGCTGTATCACTTTGCTGATTGGCTCATTCATGCCTATAGCCACAAATACAACAAAGGATCCATGCATCAGGCGATATCTGAGCAAGCACAGTCATCTAAACCACAGGGCATGAGTGCCAAGCAGATTCATTATTTTGCGCAAAAACTGGCACAGCATACCGGTTTTGCCTCTTGCTACGCCGATGTTGGAGAAACTTTGGCAGGCTTTAGCTCCCGAGTCGCCAAGCTGTTACAAGACCCAAAGCAGCAACACGCTTGGCAAAGTTATTTAAGCGATGTGGGCTTTGAAACTAAAGCCAATACGTTATCTGCATCCAAGCTTTAAGCCTTGAACCTATAGCAACACATTTTATTCATCCTAGTGTCCTCAATATACCCATAATCCGGTGGGTAAGGGGACACGACACAAAAAATAAGGAATCTTCCCATGGCACAAACCATGTTATTAAAAAACGTCTTAAATCGTCGCCCTATGATTGCTTATGCCGAGCAATACAGTATTCAACGAGATGATTTTGAAATTACACTTGCGGATTTTGCCCAAAGTGAAATTATCGATAAGCTCTACAAAGCCGATAATCAACGCTCTACAGAATATTGGAGTCTACGCGATATTATTCGTTTCATTAATGCATGTACGACTGATCCGAATGCATGGCTGACCTTTTTGTATTGGAAAGATCAACAAGGGAATATGTATTTAATTGATGGTGGCCATCGATTATCGAGTGTCTATGCTTGGATCAAACGTTACTTTGTTGATGAGCAAGTCAAGGATGCCCCCAAATTTACGTCTTCACAAAAAGAAGAATTACGTACATTGCGGAAATCTTTAAGTCAATATGCGGATTTCCAAAAAATTATGACATCCCATTTAGAAGAGTTTCAGGAAGCTAAAAATAATATTCAAAATTTAAAGATGCGCTTTGTACAGGTGATGGGATCACCGGAAGATGCACGCCGTGTGTTTGAAAGTATGAACTCAGATACCAAGAGTTTGGATAAAAACGAAGCCTATCATTTAAGTCATCGAGGGACGGTTCGCTACTATGTCACGTCAGCATGTTGCTATTTAGATGATAATAAAAGTACCCTGATGCAGCTAGGCAGTGATCTTGAGAATCAGATGATTGAACTAGGTGAAAAGATTCATCATCTGGTTTTCCAAAATATGCTGCTCAATACCTACATGACGCATGGCAAACGGATTGGGATCGTGCATGAGTTATTTGATATTTTGACCAGAGGTGATACGCAGGAGTATTTTTCTGGGGCAAGTTTAGCGACGTCGGTACTCCTTCATTTGCAACGCTTGTATGCAGTACTGACCCGTATGGTGACATCGCCTTATGATCCGCATTTAGTCAGTCTGGGTTTACATCCGCAGCTATATTTCTTTAAAGATACGCGTGTGCAAATTACAAGCTTACTGGCATGGTTTAGCATTATGTCTGATATTCACGATCAGCGTAAATTACGCGAATTTACGGCGGTACGAAGTAAAGTTGAAATGTTAATTGCCAACTTCCCCATTATGATTACTGAGACCATTGGTAAATATGGGAGTGGCGTGAAGGGTCATGAGCGTTTAGAGCTGGTCTATTTGGCATTTATTGAAGTGGCCAAAAGAGTAGACATTGATGTGGATGATCCGAACACTATGAATACCATCATGATGGTATTTTCAAAAAGTTTTCCATATATCAACTTTACTGAATTTTTCCAGCAAAACTTCGAAGCAGATTATGATCATCAACTGGTAGACGATGTATCTGGCTATATCCTGGGTTTAATGCCCTCTAACCGTAAAAATTCAACACAGTTTTCAAGCTTTACGAAGGCTTTAATTAAGCAAAGAATTGAGGTTGCTCGACATAACTTCTGTGAGGTGTGTGATGGCTTATTGCATTTAGATAGTATTGAACATGACCACATCATTGCACGTTCTGTTGGTGGTCGCGGTGATGTGGATAATGGCACATTGCTACATCCGTATTGTAATCGCTTTAAAGCAGATCGTGAGTTAGAGGAAGCACGGGCTGATTTGTTTGGTTAAAGCTTTGCTGAGAATGCTTGATCATGTTTAAAGCATGATCAAGTATGATGTATTTCTTAATTGAGCTCGATTTTAATGTACAAAGTAGATATCCGCGTTGGACAAGGGTAAAAAATTAGATAAACTAAGCCAAAAATAACCCAATATTTTTTAGCTCTTTAACAGTTTAATAAAATCAATAGTTTATGATTATGGTTTAAAATTTAGGTCTTTTTAAAGATTTAGGGGTTAAATCATTGTTATAGATTTATTTTTTACGCTAAAATTACTGTTCACTGCCATGTAGGCAGCTTAGAAAATACAAGTAACGCCATTAATGTTTTGGTATTCTTCTTAGAAATAATCGATTTACCCTAAACGCCGTGCCACAAAGTTAATTACGATATAGCTATAGGTACTTTAGCGATATTGAATACACAAGCGTTATTATTTGCAGGCTATCTACTTGGCTTATCTATATCAAATATTGTAATTATTTTCAAAGTAGGATAAAAAGAAAATATCTCTTCAGAAAGCTAATTAAGTAAATTAACTTTCTTCTTATAACGAGCAATACATAAGCCGGCAACTATATCAAATGTCTGAATTAATAAATTTTTTAAAACTTTTTAGTCCTAAAACGATCGAGCGTAGTGCTAGTTATGTGAGTCGAATTGATCGTCAGACCATTGATATTGTGATAGAGGATGAAGAGCTTTTTATGTATGCCCAGATTGAGGGTACTGACTATTATGACACGAATATTATTTATGATTTAAAAACTGGTATATTGATTGATGATGATTGTAGTTGTCCCGTGGGTTATCACTGTAAACATGCAGCAGCGTTAGCAAGGCTCTTTTTTAAAGAATATAGAGAAAAGGTACATACCCAGTTAAATAGCGAATACTTGCTTCAGTCAGGATTACAACCTCAGTCATCTCAAATGACTCAAGCGAAGAAGTGGTTAAATGAATTTAAGCGTTGTTTATTAGATGTTCATAATCAAGAGATTATTACACCAACAACTAATTGTTTAATCTATTATTTGGACCAATCTTTTTCTAAGCTAACAATTGAGGTTAAAAAAGGACGACTTAATCAAAATGGTACAGTAGGCAGTCTTAAGCCTTATAGGGAATATAAGAATATTCTTACAAAGAAATTAACATTGCCTGATGATCAAAGAAAATTATTTAGCCAACTGTATGCTTATTCTCAATCTAATAAAATGGATTACTTCTACCAATCGTACTTAGATATCACAGGTATTTCATTTACGTCTTTTGAGCATTTAATTCACAGTAAACGGGTATATTGGAAAAAAACAATTGATCGTCCTCTTCAGTGGTCAGATAAAGTTTATCAAATAGACCTAAGTTGGCAAAAAAATATTGTCACTAAAACAGAAAAACTAAAAGTTGCTTTTTGTCACACGGATCAATTCTATCATTTAGACATATATACGAATTTATCGATATTGGCTACAATGCCTTTATGTTATATCGATATTTCTACTAACGAAGTTGGCTATCTAGAAACAACGTTATCATTTGAGCTTTTAACTGCTTTTCAAAAAATGCCAGAAATGTCAGTAGAATTAATGCATGATTTTGAAAAAATCGTAGCACAATCTGATCTTTTGAAAAATCTACCTAAGCCAAATTTTATTCAAGAAATACAAACAGTAGGTGGCTCACCTCAGCCAATCTTAAGGTTTGGGACTACAAATCAGTTGAATCATAGATTAAATAATCATAGCCAAACATTTGCAGAGATTGAGTTCCGATATTCAAGTGGAGCGGCAAATCTTACTAGCACTGATCATTATTTTATTGGAGAAATACAAGGACATCCTGTAAGACAAGAGCGCAATTTATTACAAGAACAACAAGCACTTCAAAGATTGGAGAAAGCACTTCCATCTTTAACATGGATTAAGGATCTATCTTCTCAGCAACGACAGCCTGTACATGTGGAGACAGATTCTCTTGTTGCTGCTGAATTTAAGGAATGGTCTAGTCAATTATTTCCAGTGAATCAATTCGAAAAGATAGGATGGAAAGTTGAACATACGCAAAATAGCCCATTAAATCTGGAATATGTAGACCATATTGAACTCTATATGCGTGATTCAGAAAACCACAATGGATGGTTTGAGATTGGAACCAAAATTCAGGATAAACAAGGTAGAGAATATGACCTACTGGATATCATTTCAATGATAATGAAGCGATATCCAGACTTATTGGATCCTGAGAAGTTTAGATATTTAGATGATGATCGAATCTTTATGATCCCTGCTCTGTTGGGTAAACATCCAGATTTTGCTATGCAAGTTAAAGATATCAAGCCAATTATATTAAATTTATATAGTTTATTAGATCAAGGTGAACGCAAAATAGATCATTATGATGCACAACATTTTTTAGATATACAGGATGATTTAGGGGGTAGATTCGAATGGAAAATGCCAGATCATCTACATAAAATGATTGAGGAAATGAAGAAAGGACCCCAGCAGATCTTAGGTACACCAGATGGCTTCAGGGGGCAACTTCGACCCTATCAACAAGAAGGTGTAGCTTGGTTACAGTTTCTTAGAGCTATTGGTCATGGTGGTATTCTAGCTGACGACATGGGACTTGGCAAAACAGCACAAACATTAGCACATTTACTTTTAGAAAAGCAGGCTGGTTATCTAAAGCAAAAACCTACTTTAATTGTTGCACCTAGCTCTTTAGTCCATAATTGGTTTAAAGAAGTTCATAAATTTACACCAGACCTCAAAGTATTGATTTTACAAGGGGCAGAAAGGCATGATTTTTTCCAAGAAATTCAAAGCCATGACGTGGTAATTACCAGTTATTCACTGGTTGTGAGAGATCAGGAAAAACTCAGTCAGTATGAGTTTCATCAACTTATTCTTGATGAAGCTCAATATATTAAAAATCCCCGAGCTAAAGCTGCACAAGTTGTACGCGCATTAAGCGCTGATCATCGGTTGTGTTTGACTGGTACACCTATTGAAAACCATTTGGGTGAATTGTGGGCCTTATTCCATTTCCTAATGCCTGGTTTTCTTTATTCGCAGGAAGCGTTTAATCGGCAATATCGATATCCTATTGAAAAGCACGGAAAGTCTTATCTTAAGGAAAAACTAGTAGCAAGAGTAAAACCATTTATTCTGAGAAGATTAAAAACTCAAGTGGAACAAGAGCTTCCTGCAAAAACAGTAATTGATGTAAACATCAATATGAGTTTACAGCAATCGAAATTATATGAAGCTGTGCGTGCAACAATGCAAAAAAATATTATACAAATTGTTGAAGAGAAGGGTTTAAAAAAGAGTCAAATCCATATTCTTGATGCACTGTTAAAATTAAGACAAGTATGCTGTCATCCAAGTTTATTAAACGGTGAAAATTTCAAAAAGGAAGAAGCTGGCTCAGCTAAATTAGATTATTTAATTGAGATGGTGCATACCATGGTAGGAGAAGGTAGAAAAATTTTAATTTTTTCTCAATTTACGACGATGTTATGTCTGATTGAGCAGCAGTTAAAAAAGATCGCCATCGATTATGTAAAATTGACTGGACAAACTAAAAAAAGACAAGAAGTCGTTGAAAAATTTCAACATGGACAAGTTCCAATTTTTTTAATTAGCCTAAAAGCAGGTGGGGTCGGCTTGAATTTAACTGCAGCAGATACAGTAATTCACTATGATCCATGGTGGAATCCAGCAACTGAGAATCAGGCATCTGATAGGGCATGGAGAATTGGTCAGAATAAGCCTGTATTTGTTTATAAACTGATTACAAATCAAAGTATTGAACAAAAGATCATAGATTTACAGGAAGATAAATCTGCTTTAATCGAATCTATTTTAACTAGCGGTTTGGAAGGTGAAGCGAAAATTAGTCAAGATGATATTATGAAGCTATTTGAAAAATTATAAATGTTAAGGATTACTCAATTTGTCTGAGGAATATACCGAAAGTTTGTCAGATCCTGAGTGTTGAATGGGATGTATTTTATCGGGAAATCGTATAAGTGGATTGCAGTTTTAGGTTACATTGGCTTTGTTGTATAAACCTACCTCTAAGGACTCATTTAGCAATATAATTCTCACATGAATAAGCCTACTCCTAAAATCTATCATACAACTCATTGGTCTACCTACAATAAAGCCTTGATCAATCGAGGAAATATATCTATTTGGTTCGATTCAGCCACCCAATGGTATGCTTCGTCCATCGGTAAACAAGGACGAAATCAGAGATGGTCCCACTTGTTTGAACAACTAAAAGCTTATTTATAAGTGATATTCTGCTCTAGTTAAGCGACCTTATTTTGTTGTGGTAGCTGGTTATAGTAAAACTCATCTGGAGTCATTTTGTCCAGACTCGAATGAGGTCGTTTCAAATTATAAAATTCAAAATATGCATTTAATTGCTTTTTCGCATCAAAAACATTGCTGAACCGTACCGAGTTTATCGGAGACTTTTTATTTAAGTTAGGCTACCTGACCTAACAGGTTAATCTTATCATAGTACATTGCTTCAAACTCAAAAGGCGATACATAAGCCAATGCACTGTGTACACGCTTTTTATTGAACCAATCCACCCAATTTAATGTCGCAAGTTGTACATCCGCTAAACCTTGCCAGTCTGCTTTTAAATATTCAATCACCTCTGTTTTGTATAAGCCATTCACCGTTTCAGCCAGTGCATTATCGTATGAATCACCCGTTGTACCGACTGATGCTCGTAAATTTGCAGCTTCTAAACGATTGGTATAGCGAATGGAAAGATATTGTACACCTCTGTCGGAATGATGAATCACATTCTTTGGCATACCTCGATCATGCAATGCTTGCTCCAATGCATCCAGGATCATCTCTGTATTCATCCGTGTTGATACTTTCCATCCAATAATTGCTCGTGAGAACACATCAATAATAAATGCGGTATAGACCCAACCTGAATGGGTTTGAATATACGGGTGAGTAGACCAAGGGAATTTCACCCTTAGCCCCTCGCAGAACCGGACATGAACCTCTCAGCTCATCCGGCTCCCATTATCCAACCGATGGTAAACATCCCATTTTCCAGTGCACAAAGGCATTTGGAAAATCACGCGCAAGTCGCCCTAAGGCATATCTAGCCCGTCTTTTATGACGGGCCAAGTTTTTATACTTACGCCTCATCCAGCGTATAAGATAGGCATTCATGTGTTGCCAGATCGCTGACATTGCTGAACCATGGAATCGACCATAGTATTGCTGCCAACCTTGAAGAATAGGATTGAATATTGCAGATAAATCACTTAATTCGCGATTACACATCAGATGTAGATGCCATTTCCGAATAGTCTGTCGCATTGCTTTAAGTGCATCACGACTGACTGCAGGAGAGAAATTTACATAAACTCTTTTATACTTGTCCACAGCCTTACGGGGCCTAAACGTGTACCCGAGAAAAGTAAATTGAACATCGGGATATGCTTTACGACGATTAATATCTTGGCAATAAACAATCTTTGTCTTGTCTGGATGCAATTCGAGACCACATTCACGAAATCGTGCATCGATCTTTTGTAAAACAAGTTTGGCTTGAGATAAACTCCGACAATGAATTACGCCATCATCTGCATAACGGCAGAACCGTACACTTTGAAGATGTTTCGTAATCCACATATCAAAAGCATAATGCATAAATAAATTCGCCAATAAAGGACTCACAACACCACCTTGTGGTGTGCCGCGATTCCTTTCTAAAAGATGGCCATTTATGTGTTGCATTGGTGCTTTTAACCAACGTTGCACATATAAAAGAATCCATGGAATTTCACAGTGTTTCTTGAGTGCACGCATTAGTAAATCATGGTCGATGTTATCAAAGAGACCTTTGATATCAAATTCCACAACCCAGTCATAATCCCAACTTCGTCTCCTCACTATCGCAATTGCATCATGGGCAGAACGCCCCGGACGATATCCATATGAGTTTGGATGAAATAATGGATCAATTTTCGGCTCTAATAAGAGCTTAACTGCTGTTTGCGCGACTCGATCTGCAACTGTTGGAATACCTAGTATACGCACGCCACCTGACTTCTTTGGAATCGGAACAGCCTTAACTGGCGGTGGAAAATAACTGCCAGAACAAAGTCGATTCCATAGTTTGTATAGGTTGTTCTTTAAATGCTTTTCGAATTGCTCAATAGATTCATGATCAACGCCTGGAGCGCCACCATTCTCTTTGACTTTTTTAAATGCCTCCCAGATTAACGCTTTAGGAATATTAAATGGTTTGGTCATAAAGTTTTGCTCCTCCTGCTTGCACAGTTGACAAATCCGTAGACCTGGATAATGCAACCCCTTCGCTCCATTACCATTACAGTAACTTCAACACTACTACGAGTTGCTCCGCCCCTTGGTGACGCATTGCTATTATCAGCCTTGCCTTTTGAGCTTGTGCCTTTCGCTTGACATCGCCACCGAAGGTTCCCGCAGTTCAACGTAAGAGCCTGAATTAGGATCGCGCTGCCTCTACGCCGGACACCGAATGGCCCGTAAGCAGGTAACGGCCAAACTAATCGCGGGGTAACTTCCATCCCCGGTTTTGATGTCATTTGAGTACTTTCGACACTTGAACGGCAGTTCACTGTTGTTCGCCTTCCTAATTCTTACCTGACATCTCTACGATGCCTTTTCCATAACGCTCACGACCGGGACTTTTGATCCAAGCCGCTTATGGTGGTTTGCTACCTGCTCCTGCAAGCCGATAGCGAGGGGCCATACCCTCATCTCTTACGCCGCTTGCTGCGGCACACTGAAGTCAGCGACCCATAGTTGGTCAGGATGATCCGCACTAAAATTGCGTTTCACCAAGTCATCCGCTCTTTTTTGATCATCTCGGCTATGCGTCGTTTGTTTGTTCTTACCACGCCAAACACCTTGTATATCTAGTTTTTGCATCAATCGAGCAACTGTACAGCGCGCAATAACATAGCCTTCACGTTTCAATTGTTGCCAGACCTTACGCACACCATATCGACCTGAACTTTCCTTCCAAATTCGTTTTATTTGTTCAGCATGATGCAAATCATGCAGAGCACGTTTCGCTCGATGTTCTCTTGCGAAGCAATGCTTCTCATCAACGAGATCTAGTGTTCGATAATAGGTAGAAGCCGCGATCGGTAAAATCCTGCAAATCGCCTCAATACCATATAACGCCTTATTGTTATGGATGAAATCCACCATTATTTGTGTGGGCGGTCGAGATCCGCCTGGGCGAAAAAAGTGGCTGCTTTGCGTAGAATTTCATTGGCTCGTTGCAGTTCTTTATTTTTGCGTTCAAGTTGTTTAATGCGTTCCTGGCCTGAAAGCTGCTGTACTTTGACTGGATTCTGTTGATTCAAATGCTTCTGATGCCAGGCACGAAGTGTTTCAGGAGTACAACCAATCTTAGGTGCAATTGCGGTGATTGCAGCCCAAGTAGAAGGATAATCTTTTTCGGATTCAATCAATAATTGAACCGCTCTTTCTCTGATTTCAGGGGTGTATTTTAATTTTGTCATAGGGATAGTCTCTCAGAATATTGACTCTCCGACAAACCCGGTACGGTTCAGTTCCCGGTGTATAGAAAGCCTTCTTATAAAAATGGGTGCCGAGGTGTTCGGGAATATATTTTTGTTCTATAACTTGACAATCTTGCCCCAAACTTTCTAGCCCTTTTCTATAGGCGTCTAACACAGCCAAACCCCGAGGCTCTACAGCAGCTTGATACTTACCTGCTGGGTCAATTTGGCAATCAATATGATATTCTTTAACTAGCTTCTGAATAAGCTGCTGTGCAGATTGATTTAATTTTAAGTTCATTCGTGCAGTTTTGGGATCTCCTATATAATCATGCGCCCCAATATCATGAGGCAAATCAATCATAAATCCTGAGTTATGTCCAGAAGCCCCATAGCCTACAACTTGTGCTTCAACAAGTACAATATGATCATCGGGGAAGTTTAATGCAAGTTGTCTTGCGGCAGCGAGTCCGGTCAAACCAGCACCTATGATTACCCAGTCTGCTTTTACAAGTCCACGTAGTTGTGGTTGGGGGATACGCTCAGAACTCAAGTGAAACCATGCACATCCATAGTCATCGGCGGGTGTTGAGCTTATTCTTGCCATACTTAAATAATAGAAAATCCGTTTCATTATTTTTGACCTCAGTGTGATGTCTTTCATATAACGAAATGGGCAATTTTTATAACAAAAAAGACATCAACAAAGATTTCATAAAAAACTAAAATTTACATAAATAGTTGATGTCTCTAAAAGTATTTATTTTCTATTCGATAAATTGACCTTTTTCTTATATTTTTAGCCCTAAAATTTACTCGTTTTGTATTTTCTCGGTGATTGCTAAGAAAAGGGATCTTGTAATAAGTAAAGCTTGAACTACAAGATTTTCGAGACATGATTAAAGTAAATAGTCAAAAATAGTGCATATCAGCTCATACTGTACAAATTAGATGCAATTTTTATTCATGCTAGGAAATGGAAGACTCTCTATCTACTTTAATTGACATTATTTGTTTTGCTCATGTATTGGCGCATTAATTGCTTAAAATTGGATAGTTTGCTTATGTAATATTTAGAAGAACTAGACTAGTTGAGCCAAAATATTGAGCTTAAAAATTTTGGAGTGATTGGTTGCAGTTCTTTAGAAATTTATATCTATAACAAAAATAAAATGATTAGCACATGTAGCAGTTGAGTTTTCATTTACTCCACACTCTCCAAGTGTGATGCTTACTTATCAGTATGAAAAATTTGGTGTCCTTTTTGGTTAAGTATGAGTACTGATGATAAAGGTATAAAATAAATAAAATATTCCTTTTGAGAAAAAAATATTCATAAAATTGTAGACAGTTTAAAAAAAATACAATATAAATTCCCCTAAAGAAATATATTTTCCTAAAAAGAAAATTAAACCAAGCAATTCAGACCTCATGAATGAAAAGTTTTAAGGGAAATCTCCATGCTACACTTAGATCCTGCACAATACATTCTTAAAATTACCTGTCCAGCTGCCTCAGGAATTGTGGCTGCAGTAAGTGGGTATTTGGCAAAAAACCAGTGTTATATCAGTGAAATGTCACAATATGATGATGAAACTACGGGTCAGTTTTTTACCCGGATCGTATTTCGTTTTAATCAAGGGCAAGGGGATCTGCAAGCACTTAAGGATGGATTTACGGAAGTGCAAACCCAATTCCAGATGCAAGCTGATTTTTATGACTGTCAACAACCCATGAAAGTTATGATTTTAGTCAGCAAGTTTGACCACTGTTTATTAAATCTTCTCTATCGCCATCACAAGGGTGAACTGGATTTTGAAATCACTGCAATCGTCTCTAACCACTTGGATCTACGTCCAATTGCAGAACGCGAGGGGATTCGCTTTATCTACTTGCCTGTCACTAAAGAGACCAAGGCGCAGCAGGAAGCTGAGTTACTCAAAATTATTGATGAAACCAAGACTGAGTTAGTGATTCTAGCGCGTTATATGCAAATTTTATCTGATGATCTATGTCGTCAGCTCTCAGGGCGTGCGATCAATATTCATCATTCATTCTTACCTGGTTTTAAAGGTGCTAAACCTTATCATCAAGCATTTAAACGTGGCGTAAAGTTGATTGGTGCTACAGCGCACTTCGTCACAGGGGATCTTGACGAAGGTCCTATTATTGAGCAAGAAGTACAACGGGTTGATCATGCCTACTTACCAGATCATTTAGTTTCAGTCGGACGAGATACTGAAACAGTGGCGCTGTCTAAAGCGGTGAAATATTTTGTTGAGCACCGTGTTTTCCTTAATGATGATCGTACGGTGGTGTTTAAATGAATAATATTGTCAACCTAGATGCTCAAGC
Source organism: Acinetobacter sp. CY05 (assembly GCF_059515805.1). Lineage (NCBI taxonomy): Bacteria > Pseudomonadati > Pseudomonadota > Gammaproteobacteria > Moraxellales > Moraxellaceae > Acinetobacter > Acinetobacter sp. CY05. The sequence goes on from NZ_JCAKMW010000012.1 coordinate 28,441, forward strand.
ACAAATCATTGATGGTAAAGCAACAGCCAATATAGTGTTAGATGAGGTCAAAGCTGAAGTCGAACAGTTTAAGACTCAAGGGGTTGAGCCGTGTTTAGCTGTAGTTCTAGTGGGGGATGATCCAGCCAGTCATATCTATGTGCGCAATAAAGTTGAAAAAGCACATTACGTTGGGATGCGTTCCTTAGAGTTTCGTTTAGCTGAGGATACGGATCAACAAAGTTTACTTGATCAAATTGATGCTTTAAATCGAGATTCATCAGTACACGGCATTTTAGTGCAACTCCCCTTACCTAAGCAGATTAATGAGACAGTTGTATTGCAGTTCATTGATCCTAAGAAAGATGTCGATGGGTTTCATAGTGAAAATGTGGGTGGCTTGAGCCAAGGGCGAGATGTACTCACACCTTGCACACCTACAGGTTGCATCCGTTTACTCAAAGATACTTTGGGCAATGATTTAAGTGGATTACATGCTGTGGTTGTTGGTCGCTCGAATATTGTGGGTAAGCCAATGGCTGCATTACTACTTAAAGAAAGTTGCACTGTTACTGTGGTGCATTCAAAAACCAAAAACATTCAAGCTGTATGTCAACAGGCTGACATTATTATAGCAGCAGTAGGTCGCCCACAAATGCTTGATGCAAGCTATTTCAACCCAAATGCTGTAGTCATCGACGTTGGTATTAACCATGTTCAACTGAGTGGGAAAAATTGCTTAGTTGGGGATGTGGACTTCCATGCAGTTAGAAGTCAGGTCAAAGCTATTACACCAGTGCCGGGTGGAGTAGGACCAATGACAATTGCTTATTTAATGAAGAACACGCTCAAAGCAGCCAGATTACAACAAAAAATCTAAAAAAATAAATCAGGTATCACAAATGCCTCGGAGGAATATATATGCCACTTGGACTACTTAAATATGGATTAAGCAGTGAGTATCCCGTTGAAGTGGACTTACCTGCACCCAAGGAACTCAAGAGCAAGTATGATGTCGTCATTATCGGTGGGGGCGGTCATGGCTTGGCAACTGCATATTACTTAGCAAAATACGAAGGTATTACTAATATTGCTGTGCTTGAAAAAGCTTATCTCGGTGGAGGAAACACGGCGCGTAATACTGCGGTGATTCGCTCGAATTATTTAACTTCAGAAGGGGTTAAGTTTTATGCCGAATCTGTAAACATGTTTAAAAATCTCTCCAATGAATTTGATTTTAATATTATGTATTCAGAGCGAGGACAGCTAACACTGGCCCATACTGATGCGACAGTGCGTGCTTTTCGTCAGCGTGCTGAAGTGAATAAACATTTTGGTGGACGTACAGAACTGATTGATCGTCAACAAATTAAAGAACTGGTTCCGTGTTTAAACTTAGATCCTGCACACTTACCTGTTCTTGCTGGGTTATGGCATATGGATGGTGCGACTGCACGCCATGACGCTGTCGCCTGGGGCTATGCGAAAGAAGCGGCCAAACGTGGTGTGGAAATCCACCAATTGACGGAAGTTCAAGATTTTGTCACTCAAGGCAGTCGTGTCACGGCAGTTAAAACCAACCGTGGCACAGTACAGTGTGGGTGTGTGGTGCAAGCGATTGCAGGGGCATCGAGTTTATTGATGCATAAACTCAATATCCGTGCGCCGATTCATACCTTTCCATTACAAGCTATGGTTACACAACCTTTTAAACCCTTTCTGGATCCATTGGTCAGTTCATCGGCATTACATTGTTATGTACAGCAAACGAGTCGTGGTGAAATTGTATTTGGAGGTGGATCTGATCCATACCCACTCTACAACTCTCGTTCAACATTGGACTTGAAAGAAGGCTTGTTGGCACATGCAATTGAGATGTTCCCATTCATGGCAAATGCCAAACTCATGCGCCAGTGGGCTGGTATTACTGATATGACCCCTGACTATAGTCCAATTATGGGGCAATCCCCATATGATAACTATTACCTTGATGCAGGGTGGGGAACTTGGGGCTTTAAGTCTACGCCAATCTGCGGGAAAACTATGGCGGAATTGGTGTCCACAGGAAAGACACCAACGCTTATTAAACCATTTGAGCTATCTCGATTTAGCCGTTTCCAACAAGTCAATGAGATGGGCGCAACTGCCGCAAGTCACTAAGGAGAAGCAATATGAAAATAATGATTTGTCCTTTAAATGGACCACGCAATATAAGTGAGTTTGTTTATGGCGGTGAAGTCCGTGATATTCCAGACCAAAATACTTGCACAGATCAAGAATGGGCAGACTATGTCTTTAATAAAGATAACCAAATTGCGATTGTACGTGAGTGGTGGATGCATGCGCCAAGTAGTTATTGGTTTATTGCCGAACGCCATACTGCATCGGATGAAGTGATCCGGACTTATGACCCAAAAGAAATTTTTAACCAGCGTATAGAGTTTGGCGACACAGCCACAAAACCAATGCTTAAACAAAAAGAAAAAGGAGCAGTCGCGTGAATAAAACAAACTTAGAACGACTATCAGCACCTTATGGCGTATGGATTGACCGTAATCAGCAAGTACAATTTGAATTTGATCAACAAAAATTTAATGGCTATGCAGGAGATACGATTGCCAGTGCTTTGATTGCGAGCGGACGTTGGATTATGTCACGTTCATTCAAATATCATCGTCCACGTGGACCTTTAACTATGGCAGGTCAAGATGCCAATACACTTATACAACTACCGCAAGAACCTAATGTATTGGCAGATTGTACAGAAATTCAGGATATTACGACGTCTGCAGGACAAAACTATTCTGGTTCTTTAATGAAAGATAGTGATGCTTTCCTCGGTCGTTTTTCTAAATTTATGCCTGTTGGTTTTTATTATCGCTCTTTTTATAAACCTAAGGGGGTATGGAAACTATGGGAACCATTGATTCGAAAAAAAGCAGGTTTAGGGGTATTAGATCTTAATTTTGAGCCCGAATACTATGACAAAGCTTATCTATTTACCGACGTTGCCGTCATTGGAGCTGGCCCTGCAGGTCTTCAAGCAGCGCTAACAGCTGCTGAAGCTGGACACAAAGTTCTACTGATTGAGCAAGAAAAAGCATTGGGTGGAAGTTTAAACTACGCACGATTTGATATCGCAGGTCAACTTGCAGCAACACTACGTACCAAACTGATCACTCAAGTTGAGGCAAATGCGAATATCATCGTCCTTACAAAAGCAGTATGTAATGCATGGTTCACTGATCATTACTTGCCTGTGATTCAAGGCAAACGTATGTATAAAGTGCGTGCTAAACAGTGCATTGTAGCCAGTGGTAGTTTTGATCAACCTGTGATCTTTCGCAATAATGACCTCCCTGGTGTGATGTTAACCAGCGCAGTTCAGCGTCTAGTTCATTTGTATGCAGTGAAACCTGGGCAGAAAATTGCGATTTTAACCGGTAATGATGATGGCTATTTAGCCGCCCTTGATCTGGTTCAAGCGGGATTGAATGTAGTTGCGTTAATTGATATGCGTTCAGGTGTAACCAATAAAGCATTACAACAGGTGATACAAAAGAAAAAAATTCCATGTTATTTCAATAGTACGGTGTATGAGGCATTACACAGTAAAGGGATGTTACATCTCACAGGGATTGATGTACGTCAAATTACGGCAGAAGGGGTAGTGTCTGAGCATGCTCATTATTTGAAATGTGATGTATTGGCCATGTCTTCGGGTTATATGCCAGTGTATCAACTCTTATGTCAAGCAGGTGCAAAACTCAATTATAATGATCGTGATGCTGAATTTACCATTACAGGGTTGCCAAAAGGCCTGCATATTGCAGGTTCTGTCCATGGTGTGCATGCAATTGAAAATGTATTAAAAGATGCTCAACATACTGCACAAAATGCGATACGTTCAATCCAGGACACATCGAATATCGCAGATGAATTAATTTTCAATGAAGCACCTGTTAATTTCTCTTGGCCCATCTTCCAACATCCTAAAGGTAAGGAATTTGTCGATTTTGATGAAGACTTACAGGTGAAAGACATTATTAATGCCACTAAATCTGGTTATCGTGATGTGCAGTTGGTCAAACGTTTTTCTACAGTAGGCATGGGGCCATCGCAAGGACGTCATTCGGCACTTCCAACGGCGCGTTTGGTAGCAAAATATACCCATCGTAGTATCAGTGAAACTGGGGTAACCACAGCCCGTCCGCCATTTAGTGCAGAAAAGTTAGCGCACGTGGCTGGACGAGGATTTGACCCTTATCGTCAGACGCCAATGCATCAACGTCATTTGGCGCTCGGTGCACACATGATTCCTGCAGGGGTATGGCAACGACCAGCCTATTATGGACCTGCTGAAAAGCGTAGTGAAAATATTGCGCGTGAAGCATTAAATGTTCGTCAAAATGTCGGCATCATCGATGTCTCAACTTTGGGTGGTTTAGATATTCGTGGTCAGGATAGTGCTGAATTTTTGAACCGGTTATATACCTTTGCTTTTGCTAAATTACCCGTAGGTAAGACTCGCTATGCAGTCATGGCAGCAGAGGATGGTGTAGTGATTGATGATGGTGTTGCAGGAAGATTGAGTGAGCAACACTTTTATGTAACAGCGACAACGAGTGGCGTAGATCGTATTTATCAACAAATGTTGAAGTGGAATGCACAGTGGCGCCTCAATATCGATATTAGTAATGTGACCACCGCATTTGCTGCCGTGAATGTAGCAGGCCCAAATTCACGTCACTTAATGCAGAAAGTCTGTCAGGACGTTGATTTTAGCAATGATGCTTTTCCATACTTAGGCCTAAGACTAGGTACTATACATGGGGTCCCGGTGCGACTCCTACGTGTAGGCTTTGTTGGTGAATTAGGTTATGAGATTCACTACCCATCACGTTATGGCGAATTTATTTGGGATCTTTTAATGGATGCTGGCAAAGCGTTTGATATTCAGCCATTTGGTGTTGAGACGCAGCGTTTACTTCGTTTGGAAAAAGGTCACATTATTGTGAGCCAAGATACGGATGGTATGACTCATCCAAAAGAATGTGATTTAAGTTGGGCGGTCGCAAAATCAAAACCTTGGTTTGTAGGCAAGCGTTCCATTGAAATTTTGGCATCGCAACCGTTGAAAAGAAAATTAGTCGCTTTTGTATTAGATAAAAAGCACAGTCAACCTTTAGAGGGCCATATTGTACTGAATGGTAATGATATTACGGGCAATATTACTTCGTGTGAGTATTCGCCAAGCTTAGATAAAATCATTGGTATGGCTTATGTTGGAGTTGAGCAAAGTGAAGTCGGACAACAGTTTCCAATTCGTGTCGAAAAAGGGGAAATAGTACAAGCAACAGTGGTAAAAGCACCATTTTATGATCCAGAAAACCAACGCCAGGAGGTTTAAACCATGCAAAATTTATATACAGTAGAGCGCAGTTTAATTCAGCATACATGTAAACCGTATGATCTCTACGGCGACGGCAAGCAGTTTTTGTCAACATCTGATCAAAAATCGCAACTAAAAAAATGTGCTTTAATTGATTTAACCCATCTTTCTCGTGTTGGTTTTCGTGGCACAGATGCACAAGAATACTTACAAAAACGAGGGTATAGTACACCATCGATGCCGAATACCTTTTTAGAGCAGATTGATGGTAGTGTGGTGGGTCGTCTTTCTGCAGCGGAATATATAATCTTAGGTTCAATTAAAGATTTTGGTGCCCGTGTCAATGAGTTAGAGTGTACCTGGCAAATGGATGAAACGAAATTGAATTATATATTGCCACGGCAAGACAGCCATGCATGGCTGATGCTTACCGGGGAATCTGTAGCAATGGTTATGGCAAAACTTTGTGGCGTAGATTTAATGGATGAAGCATTTAAGCCGGGTCAAATTGTACAAACCTCTGTCGCTCGTGTTAATGCAATCGTATTTAATGTTAGTGATACAACTTGTCCAAAATTCAGTATCTTGTGTGATAGATCAGCTTCTTTATATTTATGGGAGGTATTAATTGATGCTATGCAAGAGTTTGAAGGTAAAATAATAGGGATAAATCATGTGCTGTAAATAGCTGTTCCTTAAAATGTAGTCAAACATAGTCAAGGACTAATTCGCACTCTGTTAATGTCTTGTTGCCAAGCGTGTAACTAGAGCCTGAGTCGGTCAGTTCCGACTTATAGCGGTCAGTCCATTCTTGCAATATGCGCTTTACAGTCTTGTAAGGCGTATAACGACTGATCTCATTGTCGTTTAATCTTGCAAGCACGTTTCTTACAGCATTCCAATCAGCTTGCACAACTTCCCCATTAAAATGGTGAAAGCGATCTCCCTTGCGTGTGCCTATTAAAAGCCCACGTAAGAAAGAATCACTTTGCGAAGTGTATGCAGTATTGACTAGATGCAGCGTAGAACCTCTACGGTGAGATATACCTGTTAGAACATCAGCTAATAAGCCTTTAGCCCATGTATTTAAGCGTCTATTGGTGTTTTTACCATAGCTACGCTTACTTTGAATTGGAGAGGTTAAATCCTCGGCAACAATCACCTTGGCTTTATCAACCAATTTATGCGTTGCTGTATGAATAGCCACCGATTTTGTAGACACCTTTTAATTAGATAAAATGGCTAATTAACGAAGTGCTTATGAGCAGTAAACGATACCCTGCATAATTCAAAATTGAAGCAGCAAAAGCAAGGTGTATATTTGGCAGATTTAGTGGATGAAGCAATTTTCTTATATCCTGCTCAGCCTAAACCAAACTTCTCTAGCCAAATTATGAATCTATTTTCTGAGTACAGTTTAGAGCCAAAAAAGTTTCGTGAGGTACGCGAAATTCAGTTGGTATTAGGCTTAGTGGCAGCAGGTGAAGGAATCTGTATTGTGTCAGAGAGTGCTAAGACCCTACAGTTGACCCATCTACATTATATTCCTATTTTAGATGAAAATGCAGTGAGCCCTATATTTATGGCCACGCGTTGCATGGATGAAAGTAAAGATATCAAGGCCTTATTTGATTGTATTTATCAAGTTTATGATTTAGAAGCAATTAACTACGATCGCTCCGCATTTTAAAAAATGTAAAAAGACTATATTGTAAGGTTAAAAAGACGCTATGCTGTGCTAAAAAATAAGCTAGCGTTCTCTATGCATCATTATTCTAAACTATCCGCACTTGATTTAAGCCTTGCTGTTCAACAGGGTGAAGTAACTGTAGTTGAGTTAAGCCAATATTTTATTCAACGTATTAAAGATCATGATGAGCTCAATTGTATCAGTCAGTTGCTTACTCAGCGTGCATTACAGCAAGCAGCTCGCTTAGACCAATTGGCAGCCCAAGGGATATATCTGAGTCCCTTACATGGAGTACCCATGATTGTCAAAGATAGCTTTGCCATTTCAGGTGAAGTGACTTGGGCAGGTACAACATATCTGAATCAATTAGAGCAGCAAGATGCTGCTATCATCACGCAGCTTGAAGCCTTAGGTCTAGTGATTGTGGCGCGTGCTAAAATGACTGAACTGGCTTTTGGCTTATCTGGCCAAAATCCAATACAGGGCACACCACGCAATCCTTGCTATGCCAAACCTGTTGCTCCGGGTGGATCCTCTTCTGGCTGTGCAGTTGCAGTGGCCGCTGGGCTCGCTCCTCTGGCAGTTGGCGGTGATACTGGTGGCTCGGTGCGTGTGCCAGCAGCAATGAATGGTATTTTGGGGTTTAAACCTAGTCATGACCAACTGAATGGTCAAGGTAATCTGCCTTTAGCAGCATCTTTAGATAGTGTCGGCTTAATGGCAAGATCCAGTGAAGATTTACTTGAGCTTTATACCCAGTTACGACCAGTAGCTCAGACGTTTCACCCCAACATACCGATCTATTATTTATCAGAAAACCATTTTCCTGAGTCATTAGAGCCTGAGGTTTATACGGTTTGGCAAGCACAACTGCATCATTTACAGCAACAGGGCTATGCTTTAACAGCCTGGCAGCCCCCACAGGATTTTAATTTTCAGCAGTTATCCGATTGGTGCTCAGATATAATCGCTTATGAAGGTTATCAACTTTATCACCATCTAGCTGACGATGAAAATACACCAATGTGGTCGATTGTACGGCATCGAATTCAACGTGGAGCACAGATTTCAGCACCCTATTATCAAAGCTTAATTACAAAGCGGGATGCCTATTATGCAGCTTTTGCAGCATCTTTAGATCAGCAAGCCGCACTATTATTACCGATGTTGCCAGGCTTTGCTCCACCATTAAATGCCGAAGATAGCAGTTGCCATACTGTTGGGCCATATTCTAGACCATTTAACTATTTAGACCTGCCTGCTTGTAGTTTTCCAATCGGTTATGCTCGGCAGCATGAGCCAATAGCAGCACAATTGGTGATGTTAAAAGGTCAGGAAATCAGTCTGTTACAGCAAGTGCAACAGATCATAAGGCTACTTAATCTACCGGTAAATCAGCTGGCAAAAAAAATCCCAAGCTAAAGCATAGATTGGGAGAAAAAGCATTTGGTCGGTAGCCCAGCAAGGTTTGAGCAAGTTGCTGGCTACCTGGTATAAACTTAATATAAAGCTAAATATTAAATGAGTAAAAACGATAAAAATAATAAAATAAATCTAAAAATACGATTTTTGAACTTAATGCTGACTGGGCAGACAAAGGTGTTGCCATAATTGCTCAATCGATTCACGTTGCGTTAGATTAAGCTTAAGTAAAAAAATTTGTTGCGCCGGATAACTTAAATGTTCATCACAGATGATGAGTTGGTGTTGCTGTAATTCTTGTTCAATTGTCAGACGCGGTAACCACGCAATGCCACGACCTTGTAAAACTAAATCTTTAATATTGTTCGCATTGTCAGTTTCATACAATAACTGCGCTTTAAGTGTATGTTGGGTAAGAATTTTACTCACTAATTGTTGTAAGTAGGCCTTAGGACTATAACTAATTAAGGGGAAGGGAGCATGGATATCAAATTTTGGCTGTTGATTTTCATTGACTAGACACACGGGAACAATATCAGTACTGCCCAGTTGAATGGACTGAAACATACCTTGGCTCACACGATCTAACAGTTGGTCATCGGCATAACACAACATAAAATCGCATAAACCTTGTTTTAGGAGTTGAATGCCTTCAAAAACATTGGTGGCTTGCATTTCAATTTTAAAGTGACTGATATTATTAGGAAAAAATTGTAAAAAATGCGAAAAAAATTGTGATGTCAGTGAATGAGCCACTGCAAAGCGAATATTTAAATTATTTTCTTTGTGCATATTATGCAATAAAGCCATGGTTTCACTCATTTGCTTGGCCATAGTTTTAGCACTATTGAGCAGCACCAAACCTGCCTCAGTAAAGGTCAGTTGCTTGGCATCACGTTGTAAAATACTAAAACCGAGTTGCTGCTCCAGTTGTTGAATCCGACGGCTAAAAGCGGGTTGACTAACACAGCGTAAACTTGCAGCGCGTGACAAAGAGCCGGTATGTTCTATGGCCAGTAAATCTTCAATCCAACGAATCTCTAGGCTCATATACTATCCATCGTGTCGTGTGAGTATTGTTTTTTATGTTGTGTATCAGTATGCAAAAAATGCATATGACAAGCAAGAAATGCATTGGCGAGCCGATGGTTGACAGCGTTAGCATGAGCTTAATCTCCTTTTAGATGTATACAGCTATGACGCAAGTAAGTGCTCGTTTAGAAAAAGATTTACTCGGAACGAAACAAGTAGATCAGCAATATTATTATGGGATCCAGACGTTACGTGCATTGGAAAACTTTGATTTAACTCAAAATAAGCTAAATCAGTATCCTTATTTTATTCAGGCGCTAGCGATGGTGAAAATGGCAGCAGCTGAAGCGAATTATCAACTCAAGTTGTTAACTGAAGAAAAATACCAAGCGATTGTCTATGCTTGCCAACAATTGCTACAAGGTCAATTTTTAGAGCAGTTTCCACTTGATATGTTACAAGGGGGCGCAGGCACATCCACCAATATGAATGCCAATGAAGTGATTTGTAATATTGCTTTAGAACACATGGGCTATCACAAAGGCCAATATCAATATTTACATCCTAATAATGATGTGAATATGTCGCAGTCTACCAATGACGTTTATCCTACCGCCATTCGTTTGGCGTTATTAAACTATCTAGAAGATTACCGTTTGCAGTTGCATGCGTTGGTTGAGCGTTTAAATGCCAAAGGTCTTGCTTTACATGATGTATTAAAAATGGGGCGTACCCAATTGCAAGATGCTGTGCCTATGACCCTTGGACAGGAGTTCCATGCTTTTGCCTCTGTTTTACAGCAAGATTTAAAGCTACTAGAGACCGTGCCGAGCGTTTTGCAACAGGTCAATTTAGGCGGGACAGCGATTGGTACTGGCATTAATGCGCCGGCCCATTATCAAGAATTAGCCATAGCCGCGTTAACTCGTATCAGCCAAAAAAATATTCAAAGTTCAAGCGATTTAATAGCTGCAACCTCGGATATGGGCGACTTTGTGCTGTTATCAGGTTATTTAAAACGTACCGCAACCAAGCTGTCTAAAATTGCCAATGATTTACGCTTACTCTCCAGTGGACCACGCGCTGGACTCAATGAGATTTACTTAGAGCCACGCCAACCGGGCAGCTCTATTATGCCGGGGAAAGTCAATCCGGTGATTCCTGAAGCAATGAATATGGCTGCTTTTCAAGTCGTAGCCAATGATCTTGCCATTACCTTAGCAGCTGATGCGGGGCAATTTCAGCTCAATGCTATGGAGCCCTTAATTGCCTTTAAACTATTTGATTCTTTAGATTTAATGAGCCGTAGTTTACAGATGTTTAATCAATTCTGTATTCGGAGTATTGAAGCCAATGTGGCGCAGTGCCGTGCCAATGTCGAACATTCGATTGGCATTATTACAGCACTGAATCCGTATTTGGGTTATGAAGCCACCACGCGTCTTGCTCAATTAGCGCAGAGTACGGGACAAAGCGTGTTAGATTTAGTGCGTCAAGAAGGTTTACTCTCTGAAGAGGTGCTGAAATATGCGTTATCGGCAGAACATATGTTACAACCACCCTTGGAGCTGGCGATCTAATTAATTCATTTTACGATAAACACTCGGATTAATCGGGCGTGAGGCTTGCCAAAGCCCACGCTTTTTGGCTTTGGCTTTGGCTTGTAGACTGAGCATATGTTTTTTCACTGCTTGATCACGAATATAGTCTTCATACACCCACGCAGCGCCGCGTTTGACCAGTTCTTGATTAATATTTTTGCCACGGCGGTACACGACACCAACCTGACGCCCATAGCGGTCATTATCAGTGATTTCAACTCGCACCCATTTGTTTAAAATCAAGCTGCGCACTAATTTTGTAGCCTCAGCCCCATAAGCTTGTTTAGATTCTGGTGCGTCGATATAAGCAAAGCGCATTTTACTTTGTGAACGACGTAAATTCAGACGCTGGCAGCTAATAGTATCGCCATCACTCACTGCAATCACCTTACACCAGTAGCGCTGCCCCTTCTTAAATGGGACCAACTTAACAGCCATATAATTGCGTATACGCAGAAATAGCCATACGCAAATTAAACATAAAAGAAAACCAAAAGCAGTTAAAACCACAGGGGGGAGATCAGCAAAAAACATCATCGGGGCAGTAGCAATCACAAAAATACAGCACAAAATAGCGTGCTTGGTCTGAAAATAGAATCAATTTCAATATAAATTGAGTCTAATAGTAGAGAAAATGAATAAAAAACGCTTAATTTTAGTGCAATTAGACATATTTTGAAATACTTTTATCTGTATGTTTTGTAAACGTTATAAATTTAAAAAATAAATAAAAACAATGATTTACTTTGTTGGGGGATCATGGTTTTTAGAAAAAGGATTTGCTATGATTTTGAGCAATTACGATCCTACATGCCTTACTTTGGCTAAAAAGGGACAATAATATGGGTCAAATGACCAAAACCATAAGGATATGCCTATGTTAGGACGAATGATGTTTCAACCTTTGCTGATCAGTAGCATGATTGAACATGCTGAATGTTACCATGCAGATACTGCAGTGATTTCAAAAAATACTGATCATAGTATTACCCAAACCAGTTGGGCTGAGATTGCACATAATGCAAAGCGCTTTGCGCAAGCATTGTCGGCTTTAGACGTGGTGCAAGGCCAACGCGTCGCTACAATTGCATGGAACAATCATCGTCATTTAGAAGCATGGTATGCGATTTCTGGGACAGGTCTGATCTGTCATACCATTAATCCACGTCTATTTCCTGAACAAGTCGAATTTATTGTTAATGATGCTCAAGACCAGGTGATTATTTTTGATAAGACTTTTTTGCCTTTGGTACAAGCAGTCATTGATCAAATCCCAACGGTGCAACATTTTATTTGTTTAGATGGTTTCGATCAGGCGATTGCTGATGCACTTCCTCAAGTGCATTTTTATGATCAATTGATTAGTGCTCAAGATGGTCAACTAGAATGGCCAATTTTCGATGAAACTACGGCTAGCTCTTTATGCTACACCTCAGGCACGACAGGTCATCCTAAAGGTGTGTTGTATAGCCACCGTTCTACAGTGTTGCATAGTTATGCAATCAGCTTACCTGATTCAATGAATCTATCAGCACGTGATGTCATTATGCCTGTCGTGCCAATGTTTCATGTGAATGCATGGGGGATTCCGTATGCCGCTGCTGCGGTGGGTGCCAGTTTAGTTCTACCTGGTCCACAGCTCGATGGCGAAAGTTTGGTGAAGATGATTGATCAATTCCAAGTGACTTTAGCTTTAGGTGTACCCACCATTTGGCAAGGTCTAATTAGCGCAGCCACCGCCATGGGCAGTACGCTTGAGAGTATGAATCGTAATATTGTGGGGGGGGCGGCTTGTCCACCAAGTATGATTCAAACCTTTAAAGAAAAATTTGCCTGTGAAACCATTCACGCTTGGGGTATGACTGAAACTAGTCCACTCGGATCATCCAATCAACTCAAAGCCAAACATAGCCAATTATCTGAGCAAGAGCGCGCTAACATTCGGTTGTCGCAAGGCCGTCCACCATTTGGGGTGAGTTTGCGCTTATGTAAGGGGGAACAGGGCTGTGAAGCCGTTCCTCATGATGGCCAAAGTATTGGTAACTTGCAAATTAAAGGTCATTGGATTATTGATCGTTACTATGGCAAAGATCAGTCTGCTTTAACTGAAGATGGCTGGTTTGATACCGGTGATATTGCCACTTTAGATCAAGATGGATTTATGCATATTAGTGATCGTGCTAAGGATTTAATTAAATCAGGGGGAGAATGGATTTCCTCAGTTGAGCTTGAAAATATTGCGATGGGCCATCCGGAGATTAAAATGGCAGCGGCGATTGCTGCGATTCATCCAAAGTGGGATGAACGTCCGGTGTTGATTGCGATTAAAGCTGAAGAAAGCACATTGACAGAAGATGAATTACTGGCGTATTACCAAGGTAAAATTGCCAAGTGGCAGATTCCAGATCGGGTGATTTTTGCTCAGAGTATTCCCTTAAGTGAGACAGGGAAAATGCTCAAAAAAGAGTTGCGTGTTATGTATGAACAGGTTCTGCTGTCCAACGTTTAATCATCTTGACAATTAAAGGGGCGATTTGCCCCTTTTTTTAGTTACTGGCAAAAGTTGCACGTAACTCTTGCACAAAATATTGCTCAATTAAAGACAATTCACGCTCTTTATGCCATTGCAAATAAATCGGTGCGATCCCGACATCTGGAAAAGGTGGCAGTTGTTTAAAGGCTTGTGGAGAGGGGCTGGCTGCAACAATATGTTTCGGCAACAGACCAAAACCAAAGCCATTTTTAATAAAGCGCATCACTTCATCTAAATTATTGGTGGTCACCAAGAGCTTATTTTGTTGCAAAATTTTGTCGCGGATATCATGTAAGTGCGAGTTAATATCATCGAGTTGATCTTGATGAAAGGAAATAAACCCATGGCCTGCGATTTGTTCAAGTTGCTCAATTTTTTGCTGATATAAGGCATGGCCTTGACCACAAAATAAAGCATAATGCTGTCGAATGAGCACCTGATAGTGCATTTTTGGCGAATGCTTAGGGCTGAGTGCTAAACCTAAAGCTGGAACTTTTTGTAGTAATAACTGCTGGATCTCAGGACTCTTGTGGACATCTACTTGAAAATCGACTAAAGGATATTTTTGGTGAAAATCATGTAAGACTCGATCAAAACGTGCCGATTGTACCCGGCTTAATACCAACAAACGAATCGTACCAGATAAGGTATTCTCTTGGCTTTTTAAACGCTGTTCAATTTCAGTAAGCTGGGTATAAATCATTAAACTGGCTTCAAAAACAATTTCACCCACTGAGGTTAACTGAAACTGGCCCTTTTGGCGTTGAATTAAGCAACTCCCTACTTGTTGCTCTAAACGCTTTAAACTTTGACTTAAAGCTGATTGGGTGACACAAAGTTTAATAGCCGCTTTGTTGAGGCTACCTTCTTGAACAATAATCCTAAACGTGCGTAGCAAAGCCCAATTACATTTATCTACCAATACATGTGCATGCATATTTGATCTTCATTTTAATTCTTATGACTTAAAAGCAAAAAGTGCTCCAAGAAAATCCAGCCCGTGGGCTGGATGAGATTTAATATTCAGGATTTAAGTAATTTCGTCAAGTTTTTTACCAGCGGTTTCAGGCATTTTTAAGAAGGTTATTAAAGTCAGTGCTGCACCGACTAAAATAATGAAGTAGTAATAATCTTGTTTACCAATACTTTGTAGCCAAGTCAGCACGTAGGGTGTTGTACCGCCTAATAAAGCATTCATGATGTTATACGGTGCCCCAATACCTACAGCCCGTACTTGAGTTGGAAACTGTTCCGAGAGTACCGCAGGACCAATCGAGGTATATAAGCCATACAGCAGTAAGCCAAACAACTCGGCTAATAAGATTGAGCTAAACGAACCATCCATGCCTTTAATGACAGGATAAAAGAAAATTAAGTAACCTAAAGCGAATACAATCAATTGCGGACGACGGCCCAAACGATCTGACATCATGCCAAATAAAGGCTGGCACAGCATAAAGATTACCAAACCAATGGTATTGGCGGCAAAGGCCACAGTCGGCGGTGTACCTAACACATTAATCGCGTAGGTAGGTACATAAATCACAAACACATAAAATGAGAAAGTGGTCAGGATGGAAATTCCCACCACACGCAACAGAGATTTAGGATGATGTTTAATGAGAAATTTCAGTGGGTTTTTAACTTTAGACTCTTTATGTCCCATCGCGCTATCAGGTACAGAGCGACGAATCCAGATCCCGACTAAGCCGCCAATTGCACCTAAAATAAATGGAATACGCCAACCATAATCATGCATTTGGGCATCAGTTAAGATTGTGGTGAGTAACCAAGCCATGCCTGAGGCCATTAAAATTCCAAATGCAGCACTTAAAAATAAAAAGCTTGAGAAAAAACCACGGCGTTTAGGCGGCGCCATTTCTGATAAATAAGTAGCAGCCGAGGCAAATTCACCCCCTAAGGACATGCCTTGTAATAAGCGAGCAATGACCAAAATAATCGGGGCCAACACGCCAATGGTTTCATAGGTAGGTGATAAACCAATCATTAATGAACCCACAGCCATCATGATAATGGTTAAGCTTAGCGAGGCTTTACGGCCAAAACGGTCAGAGAAAATTCCAATCACAATTCCGCCGAGTGGCCGCATAAAAAAACCAACTGCGAAAATAGCAAAGGTGGCGAGCATGGCTGAGGTAGTGCTGGTGGTGGCAAAGAATTGTTTGGAAAAGAAGACTGCAAAGGTGGCATAAATGGTCCAGTCAAACCATTCCACTGCATTGCCTACACTCCCAGCTAAAATGATTTTACGTTGTGAGACGGGCGCTGTTTGTGTTTCTGTAAGCTCTGGATTTAATGTTTCTGAGGTCGATGATGTGCTATGCATATGCCGCTCCGATTTTGATTGTTATTGCGGTCTTTGGGTAAAGTGCCTCAAAGAGGCACCTGTGCCTAAATACGAGGATTAACTGACGCGTGCTAAATGCTGTTGTTGGTCAGCTTTTAAGATGCTACTTAATAATACGCTCGCGCCGTGTTGGGCTTGTAGAGGGGTAATATTTTCTGCTTCGTTATGGCTTAACCCCCCTTCACAAGGAATAAAAATCATGGCGGTTGGACAATGGAGTGACATTAAGAAAGCATCATGACCTGCACCACTAATGATATTTTGTTGAGTCAAACCCAGTTCCATGGCCGAGCTGCGTACATTTTCGATGCTAGATGGATCAAATTTATACGCGGGACTGAGCCATAGTCGGGTGATCTCAATTTGCGCCCCCCGTTTGCTGGCGTGCTGCTGCATGATCTCCTGTGCGATTTGTTCAATTTGCAACAACACCTGATCGTCAGGATGACGAATATCAATACTCCAGGTGATATAAGGTGGGATGGTGTTACGTGAGGCATGCGGAACATTGAGTTCGCCAAAGGTGATTAAAGCATCAGGGAATTGTTCTAAAATCATTGTTTCTAAAGCGCTCATCATATTCGCTGTAGCGAGCATACTGTCATGGCGCATATGCATGGGTGTAGTGCCTGCATGGGCAGCTTTACCGATGGTCTTGGCATTGAGCCATAAAATTCCTTGCCCACCAGTAACCACACCAATGTCACGTTGATTGGCTTCTAAAATTGGCCCTTGTTCAATATGCGCTTCATAATAAGCACTAAAAGCACGTCCCAAGGCCAAATTACCTTGTTGCTGATGACGCTCTAACTCCTCGGCTACAGTAATCCCATGTTTGTCTGCGGTAGCCAGTACATCTTCTAAGGCAATTTTACCCATAAAGGCTGCAGAGCCCATCATTGCGGGCGGAAAGCGTGATCCTTCTTCGTTGGTCCATACTGCCACTTCAATGGGATGGCGATGAGGAATTTGATGTTCGTCTAAGGTACGCAGAACTTCAAAGCCTGCTAATACCCCATAAATCCCATCAAAACGGCCACCTTTAGGCTGAGTATCTAAATGACTACCCATGACAATCGGGGCTAGATTTTCACTGCCTTCACGACGTAAAAATAAGTTACCAATGGCATCGTAGCCAATGCTTAGACCTAAGTCGCGCGCCCATTGAATTAATAATGCACGTCCCGCAATATCTTCATCTGTTAAAGCCAGACGTGAGCTGCCACCTAATTCGGTTGCCCCGACTTGAGCCATCTCCATGAGACTGTTCCATAAACGTGATGGATTAATTTGCATTGTTATTCTCGCTACTTTTTAGTTCTTGTTCACAACATAGCCTGTTTATTTTTAGACAGGCAAACAATATTTTTTGAGCTCAACTATTAGTAAAACTTATAGGGTAAAAAATGGGGCAGGATGGTACAGAAGAATTGATTTTGGAACAAATATATGCAAAAGCTGATGGCATAAAATAAAAAAAACGCACAAAAATAGAGCATATTATGCGTTAAAAAAATTAGAAATTTTAATCATATAAACGAGAGTAGATCGTTAAATTTATAAGCTACCTAAGCGTGATTCGATTGCTTGGATACGTTGATCCATAAAACTTTGTGTCATTAATGGCTCATCTCCACCATTTTGGGCGCGGCGGGTACTTTCACGTTGATATTTTTCCCAGAAAGTGATGGCTGCTTCTGGGTTGTAACCCGCTTTTTCAATCATCTCTAAACCCAATAAATCAGCTTCTTGTTCAAGAGTCTCTGTCATGGACTTACCTTGATGTTTAAGTGCTGCTAATGGCCCAAATAACATACCCGTGCTGACGCGTTCACGGCTGTGTTCGCGTAAAGCGTGTGCCATTTCATGGGCAATCACATAAGCCAACTCATCATCGTTCAAGTTCAAACTCCAGTACATACCTTGATGCAAGAGGACTTTGCCACCGGCAAAACCATGGGCATTGAGTTGGTTGCTCATTACAGCACTAATTTCCCAGTCCCAGTGGCGCGAATCAGGACGGTACTCGTAAGCGACAGGTTGTAATCTTTGCATGATCTTGTTGAGGCGTTGATCATAAATAATGGTGCCACTTTCGGTAAGATCATCGATCACCTCTTGATAGGCTTTATCCGCGTTGTTGTGCCATATTTTCTCAGGAATCAGAATCAACTGTTGGCGTTTATTGTCTTGTAAGGATGTGGTTTGCATACAACCAACAAGTGTAAAACTCAGAACCGCACTTGATAGAATTTTAAAAATAGCAGAAGACATAAAGAGAGGGAGGCTGCCTAAAAAGAATAGCCCGCTATCATAGTTATTTTATATTTATAGTCACTACTTAAAGTCCAAAAATCGTATTGCAAAATATGTCATAAATCGTATGTGTTTAAATATTAAGCAAATTTTATCTTTATCTTACTTAGAGGCTTTATCTATATATTTATTGGTTTTTTATCTGACTAAAACCTCATAACACATGTGACGTAACCACTCATGACTGGTTTTATGATGCGATGACAGATGCCAATATTGTTTAATGGCGTAGGTTGGGAAAGCAATAGGTGCTTGTAAAATTTTAAGATTTCCACGGGCGAGCAACACTTCACTTAAATAATAAGGCACTGTAGCGATGGCTTCAGTTTCTTGAACTACTAGTCCAACCCCTAAATAGCTAGGTAAACGCATCAGAAAGTCGCGTTTTACCCCCAATCTAAGTAACTCATTTTCGATATGGTAATGGCCAATACCGGCATCAATATCAATATGCGATTCTTGTAAATACTCTTCAATGGTTAAGGTATCGCCTTTAAGCCGGGGATGATTTTTGGCAGAAATCACCACATAATGTTGTTCGAACAGTTTTTGCTGATAAAAGCCATTTTCTAAATGCGGTAAAAAACCCATCGCCAGATCAATTTCACCATTGGCCATTTGATAGCTGGTTTCTGAGGTCATGGCGCGTACATTGAGTTTGACTTTAGGTGCATGCTGTTTTAAATACTGTGACATTTGGGGCAATAACACCAAATGTGCCACATCGGTCATGGCAATGGTAAATTGTTGTTGTGAATTCAATTGATCAAACTGTACGGTATAGTTTTGAATGACCTCGACTTTACTGAGTACCTCACTGACCAAAGGAAATAACTGTTTGGACAATTCAGTGGGTACCATTTCATTACCAATGCGTACAAAGAGCGGATCTTTATAATAGTGACGAATCTTATTGAGCAAATTACTCACTGCAGGTTGGCTTAAGGCCAAATGATCTGCGGTGGCTGAGACACTTTTGAATTTATAAATATAATAAAAAATGCTGAGTAGCTTGAAATCCAGTTCAAACATTGAGTTCCATCTCCCGACGACATATGCTTTTACAATAATGCGCTATTTTACCTGAATTCTCTTTCTGGCATTGCGTAACTTTTCAACATTTAAAAAATAGAGGCTGTATCACAGACCCGAGTATACAGCCTCAATGCGATGACTCAATTATGTAAGTATTGTGCTTTGAGTCACGAGATTGACATTACTGCCAATATTTACGTTTCGAGGTATGTCCAATCCCCACGTTAAAACGGTTGGTTGGATCTAGGTATTGGTAATGCTGTTTCAGGGCAGGCTTTGCGACATAGAGATGCCCCACATTATGCTCCGCTGGATATTCAGCCCCGCGTTGATCGAGTAGTTTCCACATTGCATGTTCCATCTTTAAGGGATCAACACCTTTTTTGACAATATAATCTTGATGGAACACGTGGCAAATAAAATGCCCGTAATACAATTTATGGATGATTTTGTCGTCCATCTCCGCAGGCAATGTTTCCACCCATTCGCGGTCATTACGACGTAGGGCAATATCTAGCGCGACAATGTCTTCGACTTCATCTAGATGGGTATCACGATAACGAATCGCTGCACCAGCAATCGCAAAACGGTGTAAAAAGGCTTTGCGACCTTCATCTTCATCACATAAGAAATAGTCACCACTTTGCATGGCGCTAAAATACTGTTTTAAGAAGCGCTCTACCTGTGCAACATCTTGATTTTCAATCCGTAAAATTAAATGATGTTCGTATAAATCGCGGAAATCATTCATGCGCTTGGGTAAATGTGACGGTAAAAATTTAGTCAGCAGTTGTAAGGCTTTATCGCTTAAACCGCGCAGACCCCATTTGTTTAAGTAGCCATCGACTTTGTCTTTCATGGCAAAGGCCGCGGGTACTTTGGCGGTACCAAATTTTTCAATAAATAAAAAGCTGTCTTTACCGTATTGGGCACCAATGTCATAGGCCACGCGGTGAATATATTCACCTGCAATGGGTAAACGTGGTAAATCGGTGAGTAAAAAACGCCGAATTGCAGTTAAGTCATCTTGTGAATTGGTGCCCACATAAAATACTTGGCTAGGAATTTTTTCAAAAGTATCGAGACGTACCGCAAATACGCAGACTTTACCTGCAGAGCCTGACGCTTCAAATAAACGTGATGGATCAGCATTAAAGCGTGCTGGGGTATCGGCATCAACTTGACAAACATCGTGCTGATAATGACGGTCGGAACCACAGCGATGCTCATCTTGTTGAATATCTTGGGCTTGGTAATCACCACGTTCGAGGCGGGTTAGAATCTCTTCAGGGCTGTGACCTAAATGGATGCCTAGGTGGTTAATCAGTTCTAATTGACCGAGTTCATTGACACGCGCATAAAGGGCAAGTTCGGTATAGGCAGGGCCACGGCGCACTAAAGCACCGCCTGAGTTGTTGCATACGCCACCTAAAACGGAAGCGCCAATACATGAAGAACCAATCACAGAATGCGGTTCACGGCCATGAGGCGCCAGTTGCTTTTCTAAAGCATCTAAGGTTGCACCCGGTAAACAGACCACTTGCTTGGCATCATTAATGACCTGAACACCTTGTAAGCGACGCGTGCTCATCAGCACAATAGGACGATCATAATCATCGCCAAATGGGGTAGAACCCCCAGTTAAACCGGTGTTGGCCGCTTGCATAATCACAATACAATCGGCAGCCACGGCAATTTCTAACACACGCCATTGCTCAAGCAGGCTGCCTGGACTCACGACAGCAAAGACTTCACCGGCCCCATAACGACGACCTTGACGATATAGACGCGTATCTTGATCATCAGTGAGTACATGGGTTTTACCCACTACTTGTTGTAGTCGTTTTAAAGTATCTTGAGCATTAAAGCCAGCTTGAACATGCATGTCGACTTATCCTTGTTTCAATTCGCGGTCTAATTTTACTAAGCAATCTTGGGTAATATCGGCAATCGTGCGTGCGCCAGTTAAAGTCATGGCAACGCGCATTTCTTTGTCAATCAAATCAAGTAGATTGCTGACTCCAGCACCGCCTGCAGCACCTAAGGCATACACAAAAGCACGGCCCAGCATACAAGTATCTGCGCCGAGGGCTAACATACGCACTACATCCAAGCCGTTACGAATACCTGAGTCGGCTAAAATGCTCAGATCACCTTTTACTGCATCGGCAATCGGGGGGAGGGCACGTGCCGATGATAAGACACCGTCTAACTGACGACCGCCATGATTGGACACCACAATCCCATCGGCACCAAAACGTACTGCATCTTTGGCATCTTCCGGATCTAAAATGCCTTTAATGACCATTGGGCCATCCCAATAATCACGAATCCACTCTAAATCTTTCCATGAAATTGAAGGGTCAAAATTGGCGCCTAACCAGCCAATATAATCTTCAAGACCGGTCGGTTTACCTAAGTATTTGGAGATATTGCCCAGATCATGCGGGCGACCCATCATGCCAACATTCCATGCCCAATGTGGATGCATGCAGGATTGCATATAACGACGCATCGCTGCATTGGGGCCGCTCATGCCTGAATGGGCATCACGGTAACGTGCACCCGGTACTGGCATATCCACAGTAAACACCAAGGTAGAGCAACCTGCGGCTTTGGCACGCTCTAGGGCATTTTTCATAAAGCCACGGTCACGTAGTACATACAACTGAAACCACATCGGGCGCTGAATGGCAGGTGCTACTTCTTCAATGGGGCAGACAGAAACAGTCGATAAGGTAAAAGGAATGCCTTTTTTGTCTGCTGCAACGGCAGCTTGGACTTCGCCACGGCGTGCATACATGCCCGTTAAACCTACAGGCGACAGCGCCACGGGCATGGATAAGGTTTCATTAAACAGTTTGGTTTCTAATGACAATTGTGACATGTCATTGAGGACACGTTGACGTAAGGCGATTTGCGATAAATCTTCAACGTTACGCTTTAAGGTATATTCTGCATAAGCGCCACCATCAATATAGTGGAACAAAAAAGGTGGCAAGCGACGACGCGCGGCTTCACGGTAATCATTTGCAGAAGAGATAATCATAATGAGATCCTGTTTAATCGACTGGCACGTTGACGACGCGCATCGGCTTCGTCAATCGCACGCACTTGTTCAATGATATACTCGATGTGACCACATACGGCTTGGCGCGCAGCCTCTGGATCACGACGTTCGATCGCGGCCATGACTTGATAATGTTGGTCACGCAGTTGATCGTAACGGTTATACTCGGTATAGACCTTACGACGGCCCAATACCACGTTATATTCCAGCAGATCAAATAGACTGCGCATCATTTGAATCAGCACTAAATTGTGCGATGCTTCGGCAATAGCCAAATGAAATTCAGCATCGGCTTTGGCAGCTTGGTGGTCATCGACCAAGGCTTGAAAGTGACTAATCTGATCATAGCAGCGGCGAATTTTGGCTAAATCTTCAGGTGTGGCGCGCGTTGCTGCATGCCATGCACAGCCACCTTCTAAAATCAAGCGTGCCTCTTGTACATCAAAACGATAAGCTGGATCTTCATCCATTAAATGACTAATCGGTTGTACAATTTGCTGCTGTGACCAATGCTGTGGCAATTGCTGTAAATAATTACCCGCACCCATACGGCTATACAGCATTCCTTGGCTGACCAATTGCTGGATGGCTTCGCGTAAGGATGAACGCGAAACCCCAAGTTGCTCACATAATTTACGCTCTGCAGGTAGTCGATCTCCGACTTGTAGTTGTTGGGTTTCAACTAAAGTTTTAAGACTTTGCACCACTTTTTCGGAAACTTTCATACCTGAATCACCTTAATTGCCACTTATGGAATCATCCATGGGAAGACATATGCTTGTAAGGTGATAATAATACCGATCATGATGGTAAACACGATACTGTGTTTCACAGTAAAGCGGAATAAATCTGATTCTTTACCCACTAAACCCACCGCAGCACAGGCAATCGCAATCGATTGCGGGGAAATCATCTTACCGGTCACCCCACCACTGGTATTGGCTGCAACCAACAACACTTCTGGTACACCAATTTGCTGCGCAGTTGTGGCTTGTAGGGCAGAGAATAGCGCATTGGCAGAAGTGTCTGAACCCGTTAAAAACACCCCAACCCAACCTAAAAATGGTGAGAAGAACACAAAAGCATCACCCGTATGTGCCAAAGCCAATGCTAGGGTTGCTGACATACCTGAGTAGTTAGCAATAAATGCAAATGACAGCACCATACCAATTGAATAGATTGGCGTTTTTAAATCTTTAAAGGTTTCTGCAAAAGTTGTCACCGCATCGCGTGGCTTCATTTTTAAATACAACATGGTAATCATCGCTGCAATAAAAATGGCGGTACCTGTGGCAGAGAGCCAATCAAATTTATAAATCGCGTCATAATCTTTGATATCAGGCACAACAGGTGGTAGCTTTTGAATCATTTGATGTAAAAATGGCACTTCAAAAGAAAACACCAAGTGTTCTAGTGGGCCACCTTTAGCAAACAAATCCTTAAATGGTTTAATACTCCACAGCGTCACCATCGCCGTTAAAATCGCAAATGGCGACCATGCCTTGGCAATTTGGCCAATGCTATATTTTTTATTGGCATCTGCTAAAACGTTTGAGTCAACTTGTGCATCTTCATCTTTAAAACGGAAAATGTGTTTGGGTTGCCAGTATTTGAGCAAGAGCGTTAAGCTTACTAATGCGGCAATGGCTGCGGTAATATCGGGTAATTCCGGACCCACAAAATTAGAGGTTAAATATTGTGCTAAGGCAAATGAACCACCACCGACAAAGATCGCAGGCCAGGTTTCTTTCACACCGCGCCAACCATCCATAATCGCCATAATCCAAATCAGGACAATCGGTACCATAAACGGCAATTGACGACCGACCATTTGGCTAATTTCCATGGTGTCCACACCAGAGACTTGCCCTGCGACAATAATTGGAATCCCCATAGCGCCAAAGGCTACTGGTGCAGTATTGACGATCAGGCAAAGACCTGCTGCATAAAGCGGTTTAAAGCCGAGGCCCACTAAAAGTGCTGCAGTAATGGCTACGGGTGCACCAAAACCTGCAGCACCTTCTAAAAAAGTACCAAAGGCAAAACCCACCAACAGCATTTGTAAACGCTGATCTTCGGTAATGGACAAAATCGAAGAGCGAATAATGTCAAATTGACCGGTTTTAACCGAAATTTTATATAAAAACAAAGCGCCTAGAATGATCCAAGCAATAGGCCATAAGCCATACAAGAAACCATAGCCAAGCGATGCAAACGCCATAGCGATGGGCATGTCATAAGCAAATAGCGAAACGAGTAAAGCCAATACGACAGTGATCGTACCCGCAACGCTGCCTTTCATACGAAAAACCGCTAAGGCTAAGAAGAAAAAGATAATCGGAATAAGGGCAATCGCACTGGAAATCCAGATATTGCCCATGGGATCGTAAATCTGTTGCCACTGTTGCAGCATTGTCATCTCCTTGAAATGCTAGCGAGTACAAAATTATCATTCATATTAAATTGGTAAGACCAATTTACCCTCTAAATTAGCTATATGTGCTAATTTTGCGGGTAATCATATTTTTAAAGTGATTTTTTTGCAATATTGGGTGAACCAATATTTAATTGGTCATACCAATATTAAGGGCTTAATTGAGATGTTCGATTGAACGAGTTGTTTAAAAAATGATAAAAAACCCTCAATTACGAGTTTTTTTTAAGCAATTTTATGGTGTGCTGGCCCATCTGCAACTTTAGTCTTAGAGGTTCAAATGAGAGCAAATCATAATTGCATGGCAGCTAAGCTGATAGCTGACATCAGTGATGTGATAAGTTAAATAATGCTGATCAACCAGAGCCAAAACATCGTTTAAGATCGGGGAGATTTCAGAATGATTTGTGCGACTTAAATCTATACCTTGAGCTGTGTTTTAGTGGCACATGGGTCTTATGCAGGCAAGGCAGTTGAGGCTGAGCAAAAGCAATAAAATTATGTGCATTTTCGATGAAAGCCACCTTTTTACTGTCCAATATGATTTTTAATATAAATTTAATAATCTGATTCAAGCCTGATTTTTCGCGTGAAAGGAGCAAAGTGGCAGTTTTTAGGGCTAAAAAACCTTATTTTTTATGTTCGCTTTGAATAAAGGTCTGTTATTTTTGGTATTTTATGCTTTAGGTGCTGTAGGCGCATGGCTAAAATTGTTTATTTAACAGAAGAGTCTTGTAATTCTAGTGGTTCAATTACAGTACTAAAATCTGATTTTTAGTCGATATTTTAATAAAATATAAATAAAAACAATAACATATATTTATTTTAAAACCAATTAATGCCTCATTTTTAGAGCAATAAAAATTACAAATAACGTAATTAAAGTGTTTTTAGGTAAAAAAAATAGATATTTCACCTATATTTTGTAATTTTTTGTTTTTATGGTTATACTGAATTTGACGTAAAACAATTATAAGCGCGTCAATTATGGAGGATAAACAATGAGCATCATTGAGTTAAGCGTTTTGTCGGCATCAGCCACAGGGATGATAATTTTAGTTTATAAAATTGGTCAGTTATTTTATTAAAAAAAGCCCCTCAAGTGAGGGGCTTTTTTTAGATCTTACGTTTATCAAGTTGTTGAGAAATGCTATCGCCTGTGGCTTGTACCAACATCACTAAAACCACCAAAACAACAATCACGGCTAACATGATTTGCATATCAAAACGTTGGTAACCATAGCGGTAAGCAATATCACCTAAGCCACCAGCCCCAATCGCACCCGCAATTGCAGAAGAGTTGATCATGGTGACTAAGGTCACAGTGAATCCTGCCACAATGCCAGGTAGCGCTTCTGGCAATAGCACATGCCAAATAATTTGTTTACGGTTACAGCCAATCGCTTGTGCCGCTTCAATTAAACCTTGATCGACTTCACGTAAACTGACTTCAGCAATTCGGGCAAAGAAAGGGGTGGCTGCTAAAGTCAATGGCACCACCGCAGCCCACACACCGTAACTGGTACCAACAATTAAACGTGTCAGCGGAATGAGAGCGACCATTAAAATTAAGAAAGGAATGGAGCGGGTAATATTGACGATCCAGCCTAAGGCTTGATTGGTACTTTTTGAAGGATAGATTCCATGTTCTGAGGTGCTGACCAGAACCACTGCCATGGGTAGACCAATTAAAAAGGCAAACAGGGCAGATATACCAACCATAAGTAAAGTATCAATGGTGCCTGTAAGTAATAAATCAATAAGTTGGTCGTGCATAGCCAAGCTCCTCTACCCCTGCAACGTGTTGTTGTAATTTTTGTTTGAGCTGATATCGATCTAAAGATGTACTGTGTACAGCAATAATGATCGTACCAATCAAATGTCCTTGGATTTGATCCACATGACTTTGTAGTAATTGTACGGGGTGATCAAAAACTGTAAAAATTTGCGTTAAATCGGGTGACTGTTGAACATTAGATTCATAGCGCAACTTTAAAATACAATGGGTATCGTCTGCATGAGGCTGTGAATGCAGCTCGAATGGCAATTCAAGTTGTTCAAGATTAAGCAGCTCTTGGGTAATGGCTTGCTGTGGACGTGAAAACACCTTCCAAACTTGTCCTGCCTCGACAATTTCACCGCCTTCAATCACCACCACTTCATCACAAATTTCGCGAATCACTTGCATTTCATGGGTAATTAAGACGATGGTTAAGCCTAATTTTTGATTAATTTCTTTAAGTAAACTCAGCACCACTGAGGTACTTTCTGGGTCAAGCGCCGAGGTTGCTTCATCACAAAGTAAAATTTCTGGATGATGCACTAAAGCACGCGCGATACCGACACGCTGTTTTTGTCCACCTGAAAGTTGCGATGGATAATGCTCAGCTTTATCCGCTAAACCGACCAAACTTAAGGCTTCATCTACACGGCTTTTGATTTGATCTGGCGCCACACCGGCAATTTTTAGGGGTAAGGCGACATTGGACCATACAGTTTTGGCAGACATTAAATTAAAGTGCTGGAAAATCATACCAATACGTTGACGTAGTCGAATTAAATCTTGATGACTCAATTCTGCTAAATTTTGCTCATGAATATGAATACTGCCTGAGCTAATTGCTTCTAGACCATTTAAAGTACGAATCAGAGACGATTTTCCTGCGCCACTTTTACCAATAATGCCAAAAATCTTGCCTTGAGGAATATCCAGTTGGATATTTTTTAAGGCATGTACCTGACGACCTTGCACATCATAATATTTATTGAGGTCACGAATTTTAATATGTGGAACAGCAAAGTCCACCTGTGCGCCAAAACTCACCATATCGTTCTCCTTATTTCCAACCTGGGAACCACAAAGTGCTGCCAAAATCTGCATCCAAAGCTGCTTTTACTTTGGGTGAGTTTTGATAGACATGGACAAATTTAGCAAGTTTGTCGCCTTTATCTTCGTAGTCTTCACGTACTGCAAATAAGATGGCATAGCGGCTATTGGTATTGTCATCAAAGAGCAATGCTTTTTCTGGATCAGCCGTTTTTGCCATGCGTAAGTAATGTGGGTAGCCAAAGGCTAAATCAACATCATCAATAGCACGGGCTGTTTGTGGTCCTTCTACTTCAATAAATTTAAAGTTTTTTGGATTTGTGGCAATGTCACTCAGCCTAGATAAATAGTTATCTGCATCTTTTAAGCTAATCAGGCCTGCTTGTTGCAGCAGTTGTAGGGCACGGCCTTGATTGACAGGATCATTGGGAATAGCTACGCGCGCTTCTTGTGGAAGCTGATCTAAGCTTTGATATTTTTTTGAATATAGACCGACGTGAGTGGCGGCACCTTTGGCAAAGGCTTTAATTTTAAAATCAGTTTCTTTTTTGGCATTGTCTAAAAAGGGTTGATGCTGGAAGAAGTTCGCGTCAATATCGCCATGGTTTAAGGTAATATTAGGTGTATTCCAGTCGGAAAATTCAACCAATTTGACATCTACCCCTTGAGCTTTAACTTCTTCAGCAGCAATTTGTAAGGGTTTGGCAAAAGATGGGCTAATACCGATCACCAGTTGTTCATGAGCGGTATTTTGATTAAGGCTCCATGCACTCAAGCCTAAGATTAGCGCTGCTGCAACTGCGCCAAGGCCTAGTAATTTCTTTTTATTGGTTTGTGCTGTCATGTTCAATATCCTAAAATTATGCACTTATGTGTTGTGAAGTGATGTTTTGATCAATTCGGTAATTGTGTACGGGATGGTTAGAGCCTAAACGATCACCTTGACCGATAAGTTTGTGGCGTAAGCTGCCTTCTTGATAAGCAGTCTTATAGCGGCCGCGTTGTTGCAGTTCGGGTATCACGTAACGAATGAAATCTTGATGTGATTCAGGTGCAACCGTACGGGTCAGGTTAAAACCGTCAATGCCAGTTTCATCTAAATAATCAATCAATTGCTGTGCTACGCTTGCCCCACTGCCAATAAATAGCGGATAGCGTCCGCCCAATATATGTTGTTGTTTGAGGTCAGCAACGCTAACACTTTGTTGTTTAAAGCGTTGATTCACAGAAGCAATGCTATTGGTTTTTTGGTAGGGAATGGCCTCATGTTCTGAGAAACGCGCTAAATCTATTCCCACTGAACTTGAAAAATGTGCCAGACCGGCCTCTGGGCTGGCATAGCGACAATATTCAGCAAATTTTTCGTGGGCCTGTGCATCTGTTGCTGCTGTAACCACAGTAATGCCCACAAATAACTTGAGCAGCGCTGGATCACGTCCTTGTTGCTTAGCCAAGTGCCGAATAGTGTGTACTTGCTTTTGAACTTTTTCAGGTGTATCTGCACCAATAAACATCGCTTCAGCATGCTCGGTCGCAAAACTTAAACCACGGCTTGAAGCACCCGCTTGAAACAAAACGGGCGTGCGCTGGATAGAGGGTGCGACTTGAAACACCCCTTGGCTTTGGTAAAATTTACCTTGATGGTAAATCGCATGTACTTTAGTGGGGTCGGTAAAAACCCGAGCTGCTTTATCTTTTTGAACCGCATCTTCTTGCCAAGAACCTTCCCAAAATTTATAGCATAGGCTTAAAAATTCTTCGGCCTGTTCATAACGTAAATCATGTTCAGTTAAGCTGGTCTGACCGACTAAACGTGCTGCGCTGTCTAAATAGCCTGTGACAATATTCCAGCCAATCCGACCTTGGGTTAAGTGGTCTAGGCTGGCAAAGCGCCGTGCCAATTGATACGGATTCTCATAGCTTAAATTCACGGTAATCCCAAAGCCCAAATGTTGTGTCACTGCTGCCATGGCAGACACTAAAGTACTTGGGTCGTGGCTTGGCAACTGGATGGATTCTTTTAAAGTTAAATCTAAACTGTTTTGATAAACATCATAACTGCCCGTAATATCAGCGATAAATAAGCCATCGAATAAACCTTGTTCTAAAGTTTGTGCCAAGTCTATCCAGTAGCTGAGTTGATCGAAACGATGTGATTCATCTCGTGGATGCGTCCATAAGCCATGATTAATATGCCCTACACAATTCATGTCAAAGGCATTGAGTAAAATCTGTTGCATTACAAAGTCCCTCGACGTGGTGGCAGTGTGCCATTTAATGCAAATTGCCCAATAAAATAATATTTCCAGCGTGCAGCATCATGTAAGGTGTGTACCCGTGCATTGCGCCAAAAGCGGTCTAAACCTGCTTCACGTTGGCTCCCGCGGCTACCTGCCAGTTCAATCAATTTAGAGGCAGCTTTAAGCGCAGTTTCTGAACTATGGGCACGTACTTTGGCCACATCAATCGAAGCTTTGGCCACATTGTTGGCATTAGGCTCGGGGTAGGCAGCATCAATCGATTGTGCCGCTTGCTTGAGTAAGACTTCGCTGGCGCGCACATCGACTGCAATCCGACCAACTTCATAAATAGTAAGTGGATCTTGAGCGGCGCTATCAACTTGAGCATCAATCCAAGGACGTGCTTGATGAATACGTGAGCGCATTTCTTCGAAAGCAGCACGTGCAATTCCAACTTCGATGGCAGCATGCATAATTTGCGCAATTGGGCCAACGAGGGTGGGCTGTGAAAAGGCAGTATCAAAGGGAATGACATCTTCGGCAGCGACAGAAACTTGATGAAACTTAACTGTGCCGCTGCCTGTGGTGCGTTGACCAAAGCCGCTCCAATCATCAATAACTTCTAAGCCTGCACTTTCTCTTGGAATAAAAGCTAAAAACTCTCGTTGCTCGGCATCTTTGACCAAAGTTGGAATACGGTGTGCAAATAAACTGCCTGTACAATAAAATTTCTCACCGTTAATCACGTAGCCCTGTTCAGTTGCTTGTATGGATGTCTGTTTTAGACTGGCATTTTTGGTTTTAAACTCGGCAAGAGCATTACCAAAACGAGCACCTTGTAATACCTCTTGATACAGTTTTTGTTTTTGTTGTTCATTTCCTGTATTACGTAATACCTCTAAAGCATAGAAGTGATTTTGTGGAATTTGTCCAATTGAACCGTCTACACCGCTCATCAATGCAATCACTTTGGCAAGGGTTAAACGAGAGACTTCAGCCCCACCATAGATTTTAGGTACTGTAATGGCCCATAAACCCGATTGACTATAGGCTTCAATGTGTTCAAAAGGTAATAGGCGTTTTGCATCACGCGCGATTGCACCTGCTTTAAACTGCTCAGCTAACTGTGCTGCAATGGCTAAGGCTTCTGCGTCGGACTCAATCACATGCGCATGCTGGCGAGAGGCTTCAATCACTTGATAAGAGGTCATATTGTTCTCCTTAAATCCACGCATGACGTGCAGGTAACACATCATTTAAGTAATAGTTGCCAATGGCATGAATTTTCCAGCGTACTGGATCGTGTAGGGTATGGACACGCGCATTGCGCCAATGCTGATCAAGGTTATGTTGACTTAAGCTTGCGCGACTACCGCCAAGTTCAAGCAGTTTTTCTGAAATGTGTAAGGCAGCGTCGTTGGCATAGACTTTGGCCTCTGCCACCAAAATTGAAGCTTTGGCGGCGTCCTCAAAGCTCATATTATGTTGGGCTTCAAGCTGGTCTAAGTAGTCTGCCGCTTCATCGAGCAGTAAGATGGCTGCATCCAATAAAATGTTTAAACGACCCACTTCATGCAGGGTGTAATGCTCAAGGCTGGCTTTATCTACACCACTGTCGATAATCGGACGTGCCTTATGAATGGCGGTTAATGTATCGGCAAAAGCAGCTTCAGCAATGCCAACATCAATCGCGACTTGTAACAGTTGTGAATATGCACCGCGATAATTAGGAGTTTGAGTTAAAATTCGTTCATCAAAAATTAATAAAGGATCAATAGCAACGTGCTCAAGTTTCACGGTGCCACTTGAGGTAGTACGCTGACCAAAACCGTCCCAATCGTCAATCACTTCTACTCCTTGAGCATAACGATCCACCAACGTCAGCACCACATGTCCTTCAGGATGAATGGCTTTAATCGCCAGCCAATCGGCGAATTGACTGCCTGTGGAATAAAACTTTTCTCCATCGACAAAATATTGACCGTTTTCATGGCTTAAATGTGTGGCTAAGGTTTTGGTATCTTTGGTGTTTTTTTCAGGCCCACCATTGGCTAAACGTTTGCCTTGCAAAATTTGCTCAAATACAAACTGTTTTTGCTGCTCTGTGCCCATCAGTTCAATCAGGTACAAGAGGCTGATTTGATTTTGTGGAATTTGTCCTAGACTCGAATCGGCTTTATTGAGAATACGAAACACATGTGCCAAGGTCTTATGCGAAATACGTGCACCACCAAAAGATTTTGGAATACGCATACCGCCTAAACCACGTTGACTAAAGGCCTCAATTTCATCAAAAGGTAATAGGCGTTGTTGGTCGCGCAGGTTACGACCAGCTAAAGCCAAATCTGCCACTTGATATGCTGCAGCAATTGCCTCTTGATCCGAGTGAATATGTTGTGCTGGAGGATGTAAACGTGTCATAAAGCATTCCTTATCTAATGCCGACACGTTAACCAAGCGCATTTTGCAAGAGAAATGGCGATTTATGCAGAAAATAGCAAAAAAAGTGTTTAACAGAAAAAGCCACAAGTAGTAGCAAAAAAGTGCTAATCTAAGTCTTTGATTTTTTTATTTTTTTAGGTGGTGTACTGTTGATTTTTAGACACTATGGTCAGGCATAGATATGCGTTAAAGAGATATCTAAACTTAAAAAATGTATAAATTGCAGCAATTAAAGCAACACAACAGTCTAATTTTTACCACGACATCACAAAAGCATAGAGTAATGCCCAAGACAGTGATGATAAAGGTCTATACATATCAGTCAATGCACTCAGTAGCTTGCAGCAAGATGTTGAAAATTGCTCAACAAGTACAGCATTTTTGTTAAGCTTTATACTGATTATTACAAAGCATGCTATGGTGTTTGGGCTGTGAATCAATAAAAAATGGAGTCATATTGTGGGACATAAAAACCAACCCAAATCAGCCAAAATCAATATTGGTATTTCAACAGAAGATCGCAGTAAAATTGTAGAAGGACTCTCACGCTTACTCGCGGATAGTTATACACTGTACTTAATGACGCATAACTTCCATTGGAACGTGACAGGGCCACAATTCAATAGCCTACATAATATGTTTATGCAACAGTACACTGAACAATGGAATGCCTTAGATATTATTGCAGAGCGTATTCGGGCCTTGGGATTCCCTGCACCAGGTACGTATAAACAATTTGTTGCGCTGGCGTCTATTCAAGAAGTAGAGGGCGTACCCAAAGCAACCGAAATGATTCAAATTTTAGTGAATGCTCATGAAGCTGTGGCACGTACTGCGCGTGGTATTTTTGAGGTAGTGGATGCTGCTAATGATCAGCCGACAGCAGATGTACTGACACAACGACTCGATGTTCATGAAAAAACAGCTTGGATGCTCAGAAGCTTATTAGAAGAGTAAATGTGAAATTTAAATCAGCCAAAAAAAACGACCAGAGATGGTCGTTTTTTTTTGGCTGCTGCTTGAGGAGCTTAAGCTTCGCCACTTAAGGCCAATGCTGCACGTTGTAAGAACGGCAAATAACGTGCAATATCAATCTCGCCCAATTGAGTTACACCTAAGGTCATGTGGCGTTTGGGGATCGGCACATATAAACCTGCAGCACCTTGTTGCAATACATTTTGTGAATAGGCATAGCCTTGCTGGCGTACCTGCTCTAATTGGCTGTGTTGATGGGCATCGGTTAATAAGCTTGCCAACACTTGACCTGCTGCCGCAATGCCAATGGGATGCCTTGAACCTAGTTGATAATTAATTTTTAGCAATAAATTCTCTGGAAAAGCAGTCTTGACCACCACACATTCTTGTCCTTCAGCAATGACTAAGGCGCTGGGCATATTGGTCAACTGTGCTAACTCATCCAAAACCACTTGAGCTTGTAAAGGAATAAGACGGCTGTAGCTGCTATATAAGTCAATCACTTTGCTGGCCAATTCGACCTGATTACTGAGGTTAACCCTCACCAAACCTTGCTGTTCTAGGGTGTGTACAATCTTATACATCGTAGTGCGATTGATCTTGAGTGCACTGGCAAGTTCAGCAATGCTCAGCTGCGCATTTTTTTGCGCCACATAATTTAAAGTGATTAAACCTTTTTCTAAAGTTTGTAGTGTATCCATTATGATTCTCTGATATATTTAATTTATAAAATTATGTATCGCTTTTTATTTGTCGATGGATTGACAAGTTGAGCGCGCTTAAAGTAGGCTATATTTTATGAATTAGAACAAGATGTTCCATATTAGAACAATGGATGAAGGATAACAACAATGAATAGCTACGTGGCCAAGGAAGGGGCAGGCTGTCCGTTTCATCAGCTGCAAGATGCAGCCAAAAGTTTTGATTTCTTTGATCAGGCTTATCAACAAGATCCTGCGACTGCCTTGCACGATTTTCGTGAGCAGTTGCCGATTTTTTACTCTGAAAATATGGGCTATTGGATCGTCACCCGTTATGACGATGTCAAAGCTATTTTCCGTGATCCAATTGTCTTCTCAGCGTGTAATGCACTGGAAAAGCTTACACCCAATAGCCCAGAAGCAGATGCGATCTTAAAAAAGTATCACTATGCAATGAATCGCACCTTGGTCAATGAAGATGAACCAGTGCATATGCAACGCCGCCGTGCTTTATTGGATGCCTTTGCACCACAGCAGCTAGAAACACTTAAACAATTTGTACATAAGCTGGTAACAGAAAAAGTTGAGCAATTTGCCCATAAGCAAAAAGCTGATTTAGTCGCAGAATTATTCTGGGATGTGCCTTTAATGGTGGCGCTGCATTTTTTAGGTATTCCTGAAGAGGATATGCAAGAACTGAAAAAATTTGCTGTGGCACATACTGTCAATACTTGGGGTCGTCCAAGTGTAGATGAGCAGTGTGCTGTCGCTGAGGGTGTGGGGCAATTTTGGCAATACTCGGGTCAAGTGCTAGAAAAAATGAAGCAACAGTCGGATGGTCAAGGCTGGATGTATGACATGATTGCGCAAAATAAAGCCATGCCGGAGGTGGTCACCGACAATTACCTGCATTCTATGATGATGGCGATTATGGTGGCTGCACATGAGACCACATCATTGGCTGCAAGCAATGCAGTGAAAGTATTACTAGAACGTCCTCAACTTTGGCGGAAGTTGTCTCAACACCCGGAACTCATCCCTCAAGCTGTAGAAGAGTGTTTACGTTATGCAGGTTCTGTAGTGTCTTGGCGCCGTCAGGTGACACAAGATATTCATTTTAATGGTATTGATTTTAAAGCAGGCGATAAAATCTTTTTAGTCTCTGCAACGGCCAATCAAGATCCACGCCACTTCAATGCACCAGATGAAATTGATCTATATCGCGATAATTCTGCAGAACATCTCACCTTTGGTTATGGTGCCCATCAATGTATGGGACGTAACATTGGACGCATGGAAATCTGTATTTTTATTGAAGCACTTACTCGTCATTTTCCGGATTTAAGGCTCTGTGATCAAGAGTTTGTATATTTAGCCAATACATCGTTTCGTGGTCCTAAAGCGCTGTGGGTTGAATGGCAACATGAGCAATCCACTCCAGCGCGTATGGATTTTAAAATAGGTCCACCTGATTCTAAGCAACTGTATCGTCAGGTAAAAGTTCAACATATTGAACAAATCAATGCACGTTGTAAAAGTATTGAACTGGTGGCAATAGCAGATGACTTACCGACTTGGCAGGCGGGCGCGCATGTTGAGCTACATCTGCCTAATGGCTTACAACGTAAATATTCTTTATGTTCGGCAGTGGATGATCAACACTACCGCATTGTGGTCAAACATGCCGACAATAGCCGTGGTGGTTCGGCGTGGTTACACCAACACTTAAAAGTAGGTGATGCTTTAGATATTCGTGGCCCTAAGAACTTTTTTCAACTCAATCTGCAGGCGCAGCAACATGTATTGCTGGCAGCAGGGATTGGTATTACGCCTATTCTCGCTATGGCGAACCAACTTAAACAACACGGTCGTGATTATCGACTCATTTATTTAGGAAGAGATGAGGCACAAATGCCGCTGTTGGATGAGGTTTTAGCTCGACATCCACAGACTGAAGTTTATCTAAGCCACATACAACGACTGGATTTGACCGATTTATATCAAAGCCTTGCGCCACAAACGCAGTTATGTGCGTGTGGTCCGGCAGCTTTGCTCGAGCAATTACAGCAATTACATTGTAATGATGCAGTCGAACTGACGATTGAACACTTTAGCGCTTTAAACCTTGAGCAGAATAATCAAGCCTTTGAAGTTGAGCTGATGAGCAGTCAACGTACATTGCATGTTACAGCAGAGCAGACCCTATTGGAGTGTTTGCTTGAGCATGGCGTGGAGATCAGTTCAGATTGTAAAGAAGGCTTATGTGGCAGTTGCCAAGTGGAGGTAGTAGAGGGCGCCATTGAACACCGCGATAAAGTACTCACTCCCACAGAGCGTGATGCCATGCGACGTATGATGAGTTGCTGTTCACGTGGTCAAGGAAAAATCAAAATTAATTTGTAAAACAAGTAATTAAAACATCTGTCGTTAAGGAACAACGAGGACATGTCTATGAGTGAAACGATAACAACAACTGCAAGTGCACCAGCGGCACATGATACCAGCGCAGATCGTAAAGTTGCTTATGCAACGATTGTCGGTACCACCATTGAGTGGTATGACTATTTTGTCTACGCTGCTGTTGCAGGCTTAGTCTTTAATCAACTGTTTTTCACACCAGCAGGGCCACTATTTGCAACATTGTTGGTTTTTGCTTCGGTTGGAATTAGCTTTTTATTTCGTCCACTAGGTGCTTTTATTGCAGGCCATTACGGGGATAAAATTGGTCGCCGTGCAATGTTAGTGATTACCTTAATTTTAATGGGAGGATCAACAGTTGCCATTGGTTTGCTTCCTACCTATGCCAGTATTGGTATAGCAGCACCTATTTTGTTGATTTTATTGCGTATCTTGCAGGGTATTTCAGCAGGTGGTGAATGGGGTGGTGCGGTATTAATGGCAGTTGAACATGCACCTAAAGAAAAGCGTGGTCGTTTTGGCTCTTATCCTCAGCTAGGGATTCCTTTTGGATTGCTGTTAGCTTCTTTGGTATTAGTGATTATGACTAAATGGGTTGCGCCTGGAGAGGCGTTTACCGAATGGGGCTGGCGTGTACCTTTCTTATTAAGCGTGGTTTTGTTATTGGTGGGCCATTGGATTCGCCGTGCCATTGGTGAGAGCCCAGTATTTGAGGAAATTAAACAACGTAAAGCCACGAATGAACAGCCAATTAAAACCTTATTCAAAGATCATAAGTTAAC
Source organism: Acinetobacter sp. CY05 (assembly GCF_059515805.1). Taxonomy (NCBI): domain Bacteria; kingdom Pseudomonadati; phylum Pseudomonadota; class Gammaproteobacteria; order Moraxellales; family Moraxellaceae; genus Acinetobacter; species Acinetobacter sp. CY05. The sequence goes on from NZ_JCAKMW010000012.1 coordinate 65,698, forward strand.
GGTGTTTTTAGCTGCATTACTGTGTGCTGGAACCACAGGCTTAGGATATATGACCACAGGTGGTTTTATTCAAAACTATACCACCAATCCAGCAGGTCCAATTGCGCTAGAACGTTCAACAATTTTACTCTTAGTCACACTTTCAGCTGTAGTGTGGGCATTTTTTACTTGGTTCTCGGCAGTATTATCAGATAAGTTTGGCCGTAAAAAAATCTATATCTTAGGTGCAGTTTTACAATTGGTTGCTGCATTGGTGGTATTTCCACTGGTGGATACTGCAAACTATGCAGGAATTGCTTTAGCTTTATTCTTTTTGTCTATGGGCGTTGGCTTTACCCATGGTGTTAATGCAATTTTATATACTGAACTGTTCCCTGCATCTATTCGTTTTTCAGGTATTTCCATTACCTATGCGATTGGCTCAATTATGGGCGGTGCCTTTGCACCAATGATTGCGGCATGGCTGATTGGAGTGTCAGGTTCAACCACGTTAGTGACCATCTATCTCATGTCATTAGCAGGTTTAGCCCTGTTGGCGATCTGTTTGCTTAAAGATCGTACCGGTATGCCACTTGAATCGCGTTATGAAGCTGAGCAAAATCAGTCGCCATTTATTTGGAAATAAAATTTATCAAAGCCCCAATAATTGGGGCTTTTTCTGTTTTAGCTAGGGTCGTTTCTATACTCTAGTCATTCAAGAGTAGGCATTTTAGCCTGTAATTGGGAATTATTGCTGCTAGAGTAGACCGTTGGTCAAATAAATAGAAAAAAACCTCGTATATCTGATGTTTTTACTTTAAAATAAAACTTCAACATAAAAACGATATTTGGTTGGTGTTTTTTTTAAATTTCGGTGTGTTATTTATTAATTCTTCGCAGTCTAATTTTCAAACTAAAATCTCAATACGTTTTGAAGTCAAATCTCTTTTATGCACATGCATAAATATTAAAATGAAATAGGTTTTTATATGTCAAATACTATGACTGGTACAGTAAAATGGTTTAACGAAACTAAAGGTTTTGGTTTTATTCAACCTGAAACTGGTCCAGATGTATTCGCACACTTCAAAGAAATTACTGGTTCTGGTTTCAAAACATTAACTGAAGGCCAAAAAGTGTCTTTCAGTGTTGTTGAAGGCCAAAAAGGTCCTAGCGCTGTAAATATTGTTGCACTTTAAGTCTGCAATATAAAAAAAGCCTGATCAAATGATCAGGCTTTTTTTTGTTTAATTACCACGATATGTAGAATAACCATAAGGGCTCAGTAATAACGGAATATGATAGTGCTCAACAGAACCATCAGTTTGAAAAATTACGGGTACTTCAGGGAAGAACGTCTGTTGTTGTTTGGCTTTAAACCAGTCACCAGTCTTAAAGGTTACTTTATAAGTTGTGTTGCTGAATTTTTGCTTTTCTGGAAATAAAGCGCTAATACGGCCTTGTTGATTGGTCTTTGCTTCAGAGAGCTTAACCCATTGACCATTTTTTTGTTCTTCAAGCACCACATGTACATTGGCAGAAGGTAGGCCATTTTCCAAATTTAGTACATGAACGCTCAGTGGGTTTTGGGCCATAGCTTGAGTTGTAAATAAAACAGTGCTCATGGTTAAAAGTTTAATGAACATATTATTTTCCTTTTAAAGATAGATGTTGTTGGGTGATCTGTTGAACTGCCTGATTGGCGCATGCATGGTCCTGCTCAGAGCCACCAGCACCTGCCACACCGAGGGCACCTAGCAATTGCTGGTCAACATAAATGGGGATTCCACCGCCTAAAAGTAGCAAATTATCTAAAGTGTTTAGATTCTGTGCATCAGGATTGCTTTGAGCCTGGCGCATAAATTGCAGGGTTGCTGTTTTGGTTGAAAATGCGGTATAGGCTTTTTTTTGCGCAGCAATTAAATTGTGTGGGCCCACTGTTTCATGGCGTTGACTAAAGAGCACTTGCCCACCTTGATCGAGCACTACCACAGCCGCAGGCTGACTCAATTGTTGGCAGCTCTGCATGGTTTTCTGTCCAAGTTGCTGAGCAAAATTTAAATCCATCGCATAGTGCGTGGGTAAGGCCCAACTCATGCTACTCATCAGTAGCACAGTTATGCCCAGTATGCTTTTCATGATTTTTCATCCAATCTCATCTGATGCCACAAGCTTAATCAAAACTTTGCTTGGATAAGATGACAATCAAATTACTGATTTGTAATGTGCCTAAGGCTAGATTTTATTTACAATAGCAGTATGAAAATTCTTATTGTTGAAGATCAGCTGAAAACAGCTGAATTCCTTGCTACAAGTTTAGCCGATTCAGGTTATTTTACTGAGCATTGTCAAAATGGTCGGCAGGCCTTAGTTCACCTCCACAATGAGTGTTACGATTTGGTATTGTTGGATGTCATGTTGCCAGAGCTCGATGGCTGGCAGGTGTTACAAACGCTAAGAACTTTTTCTAATACGCCAGTGCTTATGCTCACCGCCAAAGATGATGTATTAGATCGTGTTAAAGGTTTAGAGTTAGGTGCAGATGATTACTTGGTGAAGCCTTTTTCTTATATCGAACTTTTGGCACGGATAAAAAGTGTTTTACGCCGTGTGGGCCATAGTGAACCGACCGCTTATACCTATCAAGATTTAAAGCTTGATCTTGTGCAACATCAAGTCACACGTGCTTCTCACACTATTGCATTAACCGCCAAAGAATTTGCTTTATTACATCTGTTTATGCGTCATCAGGGTGAAATTTTAACGCGTGCTCAAATTGCTTCCGCAGTATGGAAAATTAACTTTGAGACAGATACCAATGTGGTTGATGTTGCGATTCGACGTTTGCGCAGTAAAATTGATGATGACTATACCACTAAGCTGATTCATACCATTCGTGGTATGGGCTATCGTTTAGGATGAGTATGAAATCGCTCACTCTGGTACAGCGTTTAAGTTTGGCGTTTAGCATTGTCAGTCTGCTGGTGTTTAGCCTCATTGGTTGGTTGTCATATCAGAATATGCAACATATTTTAGATCAGCAGTTGCAACAACAGCTGAGCGCACGTATTGAGCGTATGAGTGTGTTTTTGCAGCATCCTGATAGCCTAAATTTGTTGATACAGTATCCCAAATTGTATCAAAATATGGTGGGTGAAGCCGATAGCTTATTGATTTTAAAAGATCGTCAGCAGACGTTAATTAATATTAATCCACAGCAGTTACCATTGCCGCAGCTGTATAGTGCTGGACAGATCCAATTTGTAGATATCAATACCCATAGCCTTTCTATGCGCTTAGCCTATCAATCCTTTGAGCATCGGGGTCAGTATTATGACTTGATTGCAGGTAAGGCGAGCCATGAACATAGGCAAACCTTAATCGCGTATTTACGACAATTAGTGTTGTATAGTGTGTTAGGGATTATTTTGTCGAGTCTATTGGGGGCTTATCTAGGGCGACAGATTCTATCTAGCTTGACTCAATTGATTGCTGATGCACAAAGAATTGATTTAAATCGGTTGTCGCAGGTATTTAATGCTCAGCCATCGAGTCCAGAACTCAGTACGCTAGCGTATACCCTGAATCAGATGCTGATCAAGATTGAAAATAATTATTTGCAATTGGCTCGTTTTTCAGCCGATATTGCTCATGAATTACGTACGCCTTTAAATAACCTGATGGCACAAACGCAATATGCTTTATTAAATCAATATGATGCTGAGCAATATGCGCAGCTCCTCGATCGGCATTTAGACGAGTATCAGCGTTTAAATCAGATGATTAACAATATGTTATTTATTGCTAGAGCAGAGCAAAACAATACCGCGTTGACCTATCAAAAGCTAAATTTAAAAGTGGTGCTTGAGGAGCTAGTCGAATACTTTGAATTATGGGCTGAAGAAAAGCAGATGTCTTTTCAGTTAAGTCTAGAGGTCGAAACTGTCTACGCTGATCTTGAACTTATACAAAGGGCTTTATCAAATTTAATCAGTAATAGTCTGCAATATGGGCAGCCTCAGCACATCATTCAGATCCATGCTTATCAACAACAGCAGACCGTGATTGAGGTACTTACCCCAAATGTGCAAATTGCTGAACAACATTTAGCCCATTTGTTTGAACGCTTTTATCAAGTGGACAGTACCAGAACACAACAACAAGGTGGCTTAGGCTTAGCCATTGTGCGCGCCATCATGCAATTGCATGGCGGTGAAGCAAAAGTTCAAAATACGCAAAAGGGTGTGGTATTTAGTTTGATCCTGCCTCGGTCTTCTGCCATAAATGCATCGCATGCAGCAGATGCCCACGTTTGAGATATAAGATGGTATCTGGATCTGATTGAGTAAAATGCAATTGATCGTGCGCGGCAAGACGTAGCCATGTGCCTTGAGTGAAAACAGTCTTATGCGTATGAAGTGCCCCTTGTACAATCAATAATTCTACACCTTGTGGGTCTGAGAGGCTAAAAGGATGGGCCAAGCGAGGTTTGAATAAATAGGTGTTCTCATATGGATCTTGGTACAAGTCTAAACGTAGCCCATAGCGTGTATTCACCCAAAGTGACGCATCGTGTGTATTGATGCGAACTGGTGTTTGTTCTGTGGCTTGCATTTGCATGAGTTTGACAAAAATAATGCAACCCGTTGCACTTGATGGTTGATGCTGGGATTGATGGGGATTACGTAAATACCAACCTTGCGCATAATGTTGCTGGTCATTTTCTGTAAATATGCCAGACAATACTAAAATTTCCTCCCCCAACGGATGATCATGACTCGGGAAGTTTGCACCTTGTGGGTACTCAACTAAACTGGTAGCACGGGCACGCTCTTGTCCAATGCGTTCTAGCATCACGCGATTCACCTGTCCGCCAGGGGAGGGTGTCCAATGATAATCTTCCGGACACAAAATAACGGTTTGAGTAAAATCGGCGTGTAATTGCATGGCCATATTTGATCTGAAAACGACTGCTGCAGTATAAAACAAATTGGGATAGAAAATTAAATGTAGATGTTTTTTACAAAAACTAGAACAAAATCAAATTTATGCGCACAATATTCAAAACACGATGATGAGATTGTGATGGATTCACGACAAATTAAATATTTTATTAGCATTGTAGAGGCCGGTAGTATTGGTAAAGCGGCAAAAAAATTGCAGCTTGGGACATCTGCCTTGAGTCAGCAAATTGCCAAACTTGAGGATGAACTTTCAACGCGCTTATTACAACGCAGTGCCCAAGGCGTGACCCCTACCCCTTCTGGTTTAGCATTTTATAAACAAGCGCAACTGGTACTCCGGCATATGCAATATGCAGTGGAAGCTGCGCATTCTTCACGCTTATCTGGTCATGTTAGTATTGGGATGTCGCCAAGTCTAGCATCTGTGTTGGGTGTACCACTGATGCAATTGATGCAAACTCGTTACCCTGATATTAAAGTGCATTTGGTGGAAAGTTTGTCAGGTAATTTAAGCCATTTGGTGAATGCGCGTCAGTTGGATCTTGCCATTATTTTTACTAAAGACGTTGACCCACAATGGTCGATTCAAGCCTTGCTTGAAGAGCAAATGTTTTTAATGGCAACGCCAAATTTATTAAAAAAATATGAGCTTGGTAAATGTATTCAACAAGGCGAAATTAATTTTGAACAGGCCAATCGTCTACCTTTGGTGTTGCCGAGTCAACGACATGGTCTACGTAAATTTCTTAATCAAAAAGTTGATAATATTCAAGTGAGTTGTGAAATTGATGGTTTACATCTGCTTATGGATTGTGTGGCCAATTTAGACATGGCCACTATCCAGCCAGGAAGTGCTCTATTTCCATCCCTTAAAGGTCGTTTATGCTTATTGAAAATTAAACAGCCGGATTTATCGCGGATTAATTATTTAATTAGTCTAGCTGAAGAACAATTGTCACCTGCTTCTTTAGCAGCAAAAGTAGCGATTAAACTCTGTATTAAAGACTTGATTCAAAAGCAAGTTTGGCCAAGCGCTACGCTTATAGACCAATCTCCTATTTAATAAAATTAAATACCTATTTAGTCCCTGCTTATCACTACCTTGATCACTTTTTGATTACATTGAACAAAAATCGAGAAGGGAAACAAACGATGCATGATGTCGTTGTGATTGGCGGTGGGAATGCCGCACTTTGTGCAGCTTTGACTGCACGTGAGGCGGGTGCCTCAGTATTACTCATTGAAGCTGCGCCTAAACTATGGCGTGGTGGCAATTCCCAACACACACGTAACTTGCGCTGCATGCATGATGCACCGCAGGATGTCTTAGTTGAAGCCTATCCTGAAGAAGAATATTGGCAAGATCTACTCAAGGTTACAGGTGGAAAAACCAATGAACACTTGGCACGTTTAGTGATTCGTAGTACAGCTACATGTCGAGATTGGATGCGTAAGCATGGGGTGAATTTTCAACCGCCATTATCAGGTGCTTTACATGTGGCACGTACCAATGCTTTTTTTATGGGTGGGGGTAAAGCCTTAGTCAACGCCTATTTTCGCAGCGCAGAAAACTTAGGGGTAGACATTTTATATGACACCAAAATTGAGCGTTTAATCTTGGAAAATGGGCAATTTATGGCTGCTGTTGCCGAGAGCTTTTTTCAACTGTTAAAACGCGAGAGGATCAAAAAGAAAATATATGCATCAAGAACTGAGGCTAGGTCTGATATCTTTGAATATATTGAGATGTTCTACAATACAAAACGCAGGCATGGTTCCAATGGTCAGCGTTCTCCATTAGATTATGAAAAGGCCCATCAAAAGATGGTTACGTGTGTCTAGAATTTTGGTGGCTATTCAAAGTGATGTGCTGGCTGTATGTAGAGTTTGGAATTTTTCTTCGATACAAGACAGCATGTGCTTGAGGATATTGGGCTGGGTAAAATAAAAATGATGACCTGTAAAGGCAATACGCCCTAACCAACGTTGAGTATAACCTTGCCAAGCATCCAACATTTGAGTTGTTGTTAAATCTGGATCTTGATCGCCATGTAAAAGCAAAACAGGGAGATGGGTTTGACAGGGTGGCGATTGTGAAATCAAAGCATCACTTAAAGCAAAATCATGCCGAATAAGCTTAAAACAAAGACGTAGCATATCAGGGTGCTTGAAAATATGTGCGGGCACATATTGGTAGTGTTGTAATTGTTGTACTAACGCTTGATCATCAAGTTGATGTTTCGCTAATAAATGTTGGCTGTGCTGTGGTGCTGGACGACTACTGATTACGAGCATCTTAATACGTGGCCATACAGCTTGATTTTTTAAAGCTTCTACTACCGGCCAGATCAAAGCGGCTCCTAAGCTGTGTCCAAACAAGATGATCTCTTGAGTGGTTCTATCGTTGATCTCTTGTGCAAGCTGCTGACTCAGGGCTTTGATATCAGATTCAAGTGGCTGAGCGAATTTTCGCCCATGTCCAGGATAGTCAAGTGCCAGCAAATGGCAGGAGGGATGAAGGTATTTTTGAAAAGCTTGATAGATGGTTGCGCTGCATCCGGCAGGGGGGAAGCATACTAGGGTATAGGCTCGAGATTGCCCGTCACACTCTTTCATAGTGGAAACCTATTGTAAAATTAAGCTGCATCAACTCAGATATTCAGTCATCTGGTTATCGATGAGAAGAATAATGCTAATATTGGTAAATGATAATTATTAATTATTGTAATAGATTTTTATTTTTGTTTGTATTGAAATAATTAGAAAAACTAAACATAGATTGGTAAATTCGATGTAAATGATGAGATTTTACGTTTTTACTTTAAGCTATGCTTATTTTATGATCATGGACATGAAAAGCGATCGCATGCTTTCTACCTGATTTCTCGTTTCGTCCCAGCCATCTACCCCCTCTCGGCTGGGATTTTTTTTGCAGTAATGAAATGAGTTAAATTAAGGGGTTAAAATAATTTTACGACTATCTTGTTCGCATTGGTCAAAGATACGGTAGGCTTCACTTGCCTCTTCGAGGCGCATGTTGTGGGTGATAATGACCTCTGGTCTTAAGTCGCCATTTTCAATATGCTCAAGTAAGGTGGGCAATAAATGATGCACATGCGTTTGTCCCATTTTAAAGGTTAAACCCTTATCAAAAGCATCACCCAATAAAAAGCCATGAATTGGTCCTGCATAAACGCCAGGAATGCTCACTGTGCCACCACGACGTACTGCAGCAATGCATTGCCGTAGGGCAACGCCACTCGAACCTTCAAGCTTTAAGTTGGTCAGCACAGTTTCAATAACGCTGCCTTTGGCTTCAAAACCTACTGCATCAATAACCGCATCTACACCGCGATAACCTGCTGTTCTTGAGATAATAAATTCAGCAGCATCAACATGATCGAAGTTGACTGGAATTGCACCATAGGTATGATGCGCAAAATCTAAACGGTAATCGTGATGATCGACAATAAAAATTTGCTCAGCACCAAGCATCTTGGCACATGCGACCGACAGTAAACCCACTGGCCCTGCACCATACACCGCCACACTTGAGCCCGCTTTCACCTGCGCATTGGTGACAGCTTGCCAAGCAGTGGGTAAAATATCAGTTAAAAATAAGACTTTTTCATCTGGCAGTGAGCCTGGAACTTTAAATGGCCCTATATTGCCTTTAGGTACCCGGACATACTCAGCTTGTCCGCCTGCAATTCCACCGTATAAATGACTATAGCCAAATAAGGCTGCCCCCGGAGGAATCTGCTTTTTGTTGATAATGGCACCGCGACCCGTATTGGTTTTTTCACATGCTGCAGTGAGATCGTGCTGACAGAAGAAGCAATCACCACAGGCAATGACAAAGGGAATAATAACACGATCACCTTTTTTGACTTGATGGACTTCAGGACCGACTTCTTCCACAATTCCCATAAATTCATGACCAAAAATATCGCCTGCTTGGGTCGCCGGAATTTTACCGCGATATAAATGCAGGTCTGAGCCACAAATTGCTGTTGCTGTCACCCTTAGAATTACATCATCTGGCGCTTGTATGATCGGATCCGCTACCGTTTCGACTCGCACATCCCGTGCGGAATGATAAGTTAATGCACGCATACTCGATGTCCTCTTAAGAGTTTAAGGCTTTAGCATAGGTAAAACCTTAGCTTGCTGTGTATAACAAGTGGGTTAAAGCTGTAGCGATATGCAAGTAAAAGATGCAGTCTTGTGAACATGAAATAGGTTGTATTTTTAACTAAGTCTCTAATAACGCGTACATATGTTGGTATAACTGATGTTCACGAGGTAACAAATCGATAATTCGCTGCAGTACATCTAAGCGCTCTGGTGCACGGCTCAGTAAGTCCAACAGTGCGTCCACATCGTGCATTTGATAAATGAGTTGACTGAACTTAGCATCAAAACAATGTCGCCATGCGATTAAAGTAGGGCTTTCGGTTTTGGCTAAAAATGTACCGCGGTAGAGATTAAAGCTGCTGGCAATGAGCCTCTGCTTGAGTGCTTGTTCGGCTTGTAAAAAATCAGCTTCAACATGGCAACTTAAACGATAAGTACGATTTTCTAAACAATTGGGTAAATAACGCCTTAATACTGAAATTTCGGCTTTTAAAGTATTTAAAGCTACCTCACGCTCACCATAAATTGCATGATGGAGTTGTTCTAAATTCATCCCTTGGGGATGGAGCGCTAAAATAGCCAAAATTTCAATTTGCCGCAGACTTAATGGTAAACGTTGTTGATTAAACACTACATAGGCTGGCCCTAAAGTATAGAGTTGTAAACGTTGCTGATAGCGCAGTGCATCCGACAATAAACGTGCACAGTGACTGGCTGCACATATCCCGAGTGCATTGTGTCGATTAGATTTGGTGGATAAATTGACAACCCCTTGTAGATGGCCTGAGATTGGATCCAAAATAGGAGCGGCATAGCATACCCAATCACGTACGCTATCCATTTCATTTTCATGTGAATGTACACAGGTTGCCTGTTGTACATTAAGTGTTAGACCAATGGCATTACTGCCGACTGCTTGCGTGGACCAATGCCCACCTTCTACAAAATGGACTTGTTCGGCAGCAGTTTGCATGAGGCGACTATTCCATGTACGCATTAACGTACCATACTGATCGGTAATGCCAAGCGCCATATTTGATTGTTTTGCAATATCAATGAGCTCAGATAAACATAGTTCGATACTTGAGTAAATATGACTCATGTGTGGCTGTATATGAAATACAGGCGCTGCTAAAGGCGTTTTGGGCTGGATTAAATGTTGGGTTTGTAAAGGATGCCATCGTTGAAGGTCCATCACCACGATCCTATTTTTGTTATTTTTTATTTTGACTCATGCAGTGTTCCATACTGCACCGATATAGGATGTTGTAGCATATCTTGCATGCTAAAGCAGTATATAGCTGCCCTAAAAATGCGCATTATTTTAGGCTTTATGTAACCTGAGTTTGCAGTATTTAAAAGTCTAAAACAAGAAGATTGGTAAAAGGTTGGTTTGAGTCAGTTAAAGAAAAAATACAATATATAATTCATTTAATATCATGGGGTTGTGCATAAAATTTAGCTTTATTTTTTTAGTCGAATAGCAATTTTTGAGTAAATCTTCTTTGATAAAGATATGCTTTTTTCGGACTTAAAAAGCAAGTACAACAAAGGGATCAGAATAATGCTATTAAACGAACAACAATTGCTGCGTGCTTATCAGCGTATACGTGATATCCGTGAATTTGAAGATCGCTTACATGAAGAAAATAGCGGTGGCGATATTCCGGGTTTTATTCATTTATCCGATGGAGCGTAAAACCTCGGGGTTTAGCCCGAGGATATAAGCGACTGGCGTAAGCCATTCATGCGGTGTTTGCTGTTGTTCGATATACTGCTTAATAATCCCAATAGGCGCACCTCCGCACGATGCAGCGAAGTAACTAGGCGACCACAAAGCATTACCCCATAGCTTGTTTCTGATTTTAGGAAATTGTTTTCTTAAATGACGACTCGATACACCTTTTAAATTATTCACTAGATTTGAAACAGCAACTTTAGGTGGATAATTAATCAATAGGTGTACATGATCATCTTCGCCATTAAATTCCACCAATTGAGCTTCAAAGTCTAAGCAGACACGTTCAAACACTTCATACATTGTTTCGAGAATGTCTTTGGTAAAAACATCTCTACGATATTTAGCCACAAAGACTCAATGAGCGTGCATATTAAAAACACCGTGACGACCTGTTCTAATCTCTTGACTATTACTCATAGCCTAAATATATTTTAATAATGAAAACCCTTAAATTACGCATAAAAGACAAACATTGCAAGGTGCTAGACCAACTCGCATCAGAGGTCAACTTTGTCTGGAATTATGTGAATGATTTAGGGTTTAAGCATCTTAAGCGTAAAGGTGAATTTCTATCGGCATACGATATTGCAAAATACACCAAAGGTACATCTAAGGAATGCAACCTACATAGTCAAACCGTACAAGCGATTACAGAAGAACTGATCACTCGAAGAAAGCAATTTAAAAAAGCAAAGCTGAAATGGCGTGTAAGTAACAAGACGTCAGCACGAAGATCGCTTGGATGGATACCATTTAAAAAATCAGGACTAAAATATGCTGATGGGTATGTTGAATATGGAAAAACTAAATTTGGCTTATGGGATAGCTACGGACTAAGTAAATACTCTGTTAGAACAGGCTCATTTGTTGAGGACAGTCGTGGGCGATGGTATGTATGTCTTGTGGTTGACTTTTCGAAGCAAGAGAAACCAATAGCAACCAAAGCTATAGGTATTGACCTAGGCTTAAAAGATATTGCCACCTGTTCTGATGACACCGTAATTTCAAACCCTAAATTCTATCGCCAGTACGAACAGAAATTAGGTATTGCTCAACGAGCAAGAAATAAAAAACGTGTACGTGCATTACACGCCAAGATTGCAAATTGTCGTAAAGACCATTTGCATAATGGCAAGCAGCATGCTTGTTAAAAATAATGCAGTCATTATTGTAGGTGATTTAAGTGCCAAGAAACTTGTAAAAACTAAACTAGCAAAATCTGTTTTAGATACAGGATTTTCAGCACTAAAAACAATGCTCAAGTATAAATGCGAGAACGCAGGGGTATTGTTTGAAGAAGTCAATGAAGCCTATACCTCCCAAACTTGTTCGTGCTGTGGTGAGATCACCGCAAGTAGTCCGAAAGGTAGGACAGGTCTTGGAATAAGAGAATGGGAGTGCGCGAGCTGTGGTACAGCTCACGACAGAGATAAAAACTCAGCTCTAAACATTCTTGCGCTTAGGCATAAGCGTCTAGCAGTAGGAATCCCCGTCCTTTAGGGCGGGGAGGATGTCAAGGATTTTTATGGCGTGTGTCATGACATACTGTATAACCAAGCCGCCAAATTCCGCTATATGTTTGGGGGCAAAGCCAAAGCACCGATGGTGGTACGCGGTATGATTGGCGCAGGATTTTCAGCTGCAGCACAGCATTCACAATCACCCTATCATGTGTTTGCCTCGGTGCCGGGTTTAAAAGTGGTGGTACCCTCAAGTCCGTATGATGTTAAAGGCTTACTCATGCAAGCCATTCGTGATGATGATCCAGTAGTGTTCTGTGAGCATAAATTACTCTATGACATTACCGGTGAAGTTCCAGATGGGGATTACAGCATTCCTTTTGGTGTCGCCAATTACACCCGTGAAGGTACCGATGTCACCATTATTGCCTTAAGTTTAATGGTGCATCGTGCTAATGAAGTCGCTGATCAATTGGCCAAAGAAGGCATTTCTGTTGAAGTGGTCGATCCACGTACCATCTCGCCTTTAGATGAAGAAGGCATTTTAGAGTCTGTTGCCAATACAGGACGTGTGGTAATTGTAGATGAGTCTGCAGCGCGTTGCGGTTTTGCGCATGATGTTGCGGCACTGATCGCACAAAAAGCCTTTTATGCGCTTAAAGCACCGATTGAAATCGTCACCCCACCACACACCCCCGTGCCATTTTCGCCTGTGTTAGAACAAGCATGGCTACCGAGTGTAGAACGTATTGAACGCGCTGTGCGTCAAACCTTGGAGGGCTAACCATGGCGGATATTCAAAGCCTAGAAATCCCAAAATGGGGTTTATCGATGGAAGAAGGCACCATCGTACAGTGGTTGATTCAGGAAGGTGAGTGCTTTAAAAAAGGCCAAGAGCTGTGTGAAATTGAAACCACTAAAATTGTTAATGTGTTAGAAGCGCCTTTTGATGGCACCTTACAAAAAATTTTGGCAGAGGTGGGTGATACTTTAGCGGTGGGTAAACCGATTGCACTGTGTAGTGATGAAGCATTAAGTGCTGAAGAAGTCGCGGCTTTTTTACAAGACAACAATTCAAGTGCTACAGCTGCACAAGAGCAGCCCGTGATCAGTGCACAAGCACAGGTCACTGAACCCGTTGCAGCAGCAACCCAGCAGGCAACACCTGAAACAGTGCCACAAGCATCCAAAACACAGGCGGATAGCGCTTTTGTCATTCCGGCTGCATTACAAGGCTATGATGCGCATTATGCTGGTTTAACCACACCACATGCCAAACGTTTGGCAGCTTTACATAATGTTAATTTAAGCCAAGTGCAAGGCAGTGGCTGTGCCGGTCGCATCAGCGTGGCGGATTTAAGCCAAGCGGTACAGGCGGCAGGCGGACAATGGTCAGAGCCACGTGCAACACAGGTCGCTGATACACTAAAAAAATCTAAAGCTGATGATAGTGCGGTTTTAGCTACCCCTTTGGCACGGCGTTTGGCGAAAAAATGGAGCATTAATTTACATGATTGCCGAGCATCGGGGAGCCGTGGTCGCGTATGTAAAGATGATGTCGAAGCAAGACGCGTACTTGAGCAAGGCAATAGCAACGATATCAGCATAGCAACAGAAGTCACAACACCTGCTCGTCAAGCCATGAGTGGCATGCGTAAAGCCATTGCCACGCGTTTACAGCGCGCGAAACAAGATGCACCGCATTTTCGCTTAAGCTGTGATTTGAATATGCAGGCACTCGAGCAACTTCGTCTTGAAATTAACCAATCTACGCCTGAAGTTAAACTCTCGATCAATGATCTATTGGTCAAGTCAACAGCTGCCGCATTAATGCGCGTGCCTGAGGTCAATGTGCAATATGATGCGACTAAACAAGAGATGATTGCCTTTCAAGATGCAGATATTGCCATTGCAGTGGCCTTAGATGAGGGCGTAATTACGCCAATTATTAAAACCGCTAATCAAAAATCCTTGGTACAAATTTCCAATGAAGTTCGTGACTTGGCGACACGGGCTAAAACTGGTCAGTTGAAGAATGAGGAGTTTGAAGGTGGCAGTTTTAGCATCTCTAATTTAGGCATGCTTGGAGTATCGCGCTTTGATGCCATTATTAATCCCCCACAAGTGGCGATTTTAGCCTTAGGTGCTGTAGAGAGTCGGCCAATCGTTCAAAGTGAACAGCTTATTGCTGCACGCTTAATGACAGCGACTTTATCTTGTGACCATCGTGTGGTGGATGGGGCATTAGGAGCGAAGTTTCTACAACAGCTCAAACGCTTTGTTGAACAACCTGCGTTGATTTTACTCTAAGCAGATCACATGAGCACACAGCAGTTTGATGTGATTGCGGTGGGTGCGGGTCCGGGCGGCTATATGGCCGCCATTCGGGCAGCACTGCTTTTTGCTATTCGAGAACCCTTATTTGATTTAAAAGTTTTGGTCGCACATAGCCGTCAAGTCTCGTAATAACTGTGAGTGGTATTGCATACTTACTGCAAAAAATTCGGATGCGGCTGTTTTATGGACACGCTAAATTTTTAGCTACAGCCTTATGACAAGTTCAAAGCAGCACAGCATAACAGCAGTTGACTAGATGCAAAAACACAAGTTTTTTTAAACTGTAGTGGATGTCGATAGCGGTGAAATTTTAGGTGCTCATCTAGTGGGGGCGGATATAAGGGAACAGATCTCACCATTTGCTGTGGCACAAGGTTTAGAGGCCACGACTGATGCATTGGCAGACGTTATTTTTCCACATCCTACTTATTCAGAAGCGTTGCATGAATCCATTTTGGCGACTTTGCAACGCGCGATTCATATTTAACAGGAGAACAGCATGCCACAAGGATTACGCGGCAAAGTTGCTTTAATTACCGGTGCGGCACAAGGTATTGGCTTAGGGATTGCCAGCCGTCTTGCTCAAGAAGGTGTTCATTTAGCTTTAGTGGATCGTTCAGCAGAAAAATTAGCACTTGCTGAACAGCAGCTTGCGCAATATGGAGTCAAGACCACACATTATGTCGCTAATGTTGTTGAATTAAGCCACATCCAACAAGCCATCACACATGCAGAAGCATGTTTGGGTGGCTTTGATATCATGATCAATAATGCGGGCATTGCACAAGTGCAAGCCATTCAGGATGTGACACCAGAAGAGTTTCGCCACATTGTCGATATTAATATAGGTGGGGTATTGTGGGGGATTCAAGCCGCAGCGCAAAAATTTATGCAGCGCAGGCATAAAGGTAAGATCATTAATGCTGCGTCGATTGCAGCCCATGAAGGTTTTGCTATGTTGGGAGTGTATTCTGCCACTAAATTTGCGGTACGCGCATTGACCCAAGCCGCAGCGAAAGAATATGCGCCATATGGTATTAACGTGAATGCGTATTGCCCAGGGGTCGTCGGCACAGAGATGTGGGTTGAAATTGACCGACGCTTTGCGGAGCTAAGCGGCACTGAAATTGGAGAAACCTATCAGAAATATGTCGCAGGTATTGCCTTAGGTCGCGCAGAAACGCCTGAAGATGTGGCTGGGTTCGTGGCATTTTTAGCCAGTGAAGATGCCAATTATATGACCGGTCAATCAGTGATGATTGACGGTGGTATGGTTTACCGTTAGTGGTAGCGATTCGCTGCTAGGTTGTTCCAAATAGCAGCGAATGAGTGGCTTCAATCAAGGCTCATTAGACTCGCATTACCGCCTGCAGCCGTGGTATTGATACTCACCGCACGTTCGAGGAGTAAGCGCTCAATTGTAATCTCACTATGGCTCACATTCTGCAGGCTGATAATCTGCTCTTGATGCTGAGCAATCATCTGCTGCAATTCAATAAAAGCTGGGGTTTTACCATGATATAAGACCCGATTAAAGTCAGCTTGGTGGATGTTATCCGTTAGACTAAATTGTTGCTGTAAATCAGCAGGGAACTCTTGTAAAAGCTCCATCGCCACGGTTGAATTTGAGCAAAGCACAACTTGGCTGCCAATCGATAAAATTGCGCCCCATTGCTGTAAATAAGCATCGCGCTCACTGGCAATGCTTAAAATACGCGGCTGAGGCAATAAGACATAATCATTTTGTTCACCTGTTGGACCAACAAGGCGTAGTCTCTGATCCAGGGGCAACTGCGGCCAGGTAAATGTAAGGTGAGGCGCATGCTGTTGACACCACTTGCTGAAGCTAAGATAGGCCTGAGGTGGTGATGGGCTTAGGGTCGGCTGAGTAGCAAAACATGGAGTTAGAGGTTTAGGATGACAACTGTGCATTAAACGATACAAATATAAAGGACCACCAGCTTTGGGTCCTGTACCTGATAAACCTTCACCCCCAAAAGGTTGAACCCCAACCACCGCACCAACCATATTGCGATTAATATATAAATTCCCTACTTTGGCTTGTGCCATCACTTGGTGCATACGCTGATCTAATCGGGTCTGTAAGCCCATGGTCAGGCCATAACCTTTGGCATTAATCGTGTCTATAAGTGCATTGAGTTGTTGCTGCTGATAACTGATCAAATGTAAAACAGGCCCAAATATTTCTTGTTGTAAATCATTTAAATCAGGCAATTCAATTAAGGTAGGTGCAATAAAATAACCCTGCTCAAGTCTGGTCGTGGCAGGCATGACAGTTTGATGAACGGCATAGCCTTTAGCACGTATTTTCTCAATATGTTGTAGGATGTTTCGTTGTGCTGTGTGGTCAATGACGGGTCCTACATCTGTGGCTAAATGTTTAGGATTGCCGATTTTGAGCTGTTGCATCGCGCCAATCAGCATATCGCGTATCACAGGGTAAACCTCTTGTTGCACACATAACAGGCGCAGTGCTGAACAGCGTTGACCGGCACTGTCAAATGCTGAGCTTAAAACATCTGTGACCACTTGTTGACACAGCGCGGATGAATCCACCAACATTGCATTTTGTCCACCAGTTTCTGCAATCAAGGTGACGCTTTGCCCGTACTGGTCAACCCGTTTGGCCAGAGTGTGTTGTATAAGCTTGGCCACTTGAGTAGAGCCTGTGAATAACACCCCTTGCACCCGTTGATCTTGGACCAACGCTGCACCGACTTGCTCACCTGTACCGGGCAGCAGTTGTAATATGGTTTTGGGTACACCAGCTTGCCAAAACAGTTTAACTGCATAAGCTGCAATTAATGGCGTTTGTTCGGCAGGTTTAGCCAATACGCTATTGCCCGTGACCAAAGCCGCCGCCACTTGACCTGTAAAAATGGCCAGTGGGAAATTCCATGGACTAATACATACTAGTGCACCTAAAGCTTGCATCTGCGTCTCTTGAGCTAGGGCAAGGATTTGAGCGGCATAATAGCGTAAAAAATCAATAGCCTCTCGTACTTCAGCGAGTGCATTGGCATAGCTTTTTCCACTTTCACGTACTAATAACAGCATTAATTCTTGGCAATGCTGTTGCATTAAATCCGCACAACGTTGTAAACAGGCAGCACGTGTAGCTTTGGGGGCGTTTTGCCAACGATGTTGCTGCGCGACAGCATGTTGTAAAGCCGATTCGATCTGAGTTGCACTGGCCTGCCATACGTGTCCAACAACATCTTGTGGATTGGCAGGATTAAGGATGGGCTCACTTAAACCTATACGTTGTTCTAAAGGCATGGCTTGATAACATTGATCTTTAAACTGATATGCATTTTGATTAAGTATGGTTAAGCACAGATCGTCATTTAAATCTAATCCCATTGAATTTAAACGTGAATTGCCATACAAATGCAGCGGGTGTGGCAGGGCAGGATGCGCAGAGCCGATGCTTTGGCTGCGGCTATATTTCAATATGCTGTGTTGGGGAGATTCGATCAAGTCTTCAAGACTTAAACTTGCATCGCTGATCCGATGTACAAATGAAGTATTGGCGCCGTTTTCAAGCAAACGCCTCACTAAATAAGCCAATAAAGTATCATGTTTGCCAATAGGAGCATAAATGCGACACGTTATCCCCAATTTTCCATCTGCCATTGTGCCAACCACCTGCTGATATAGCGCTTCGCCCATGCCATGCAAACATTGAAACTCATAAGGGTGGGGGTGTGGTGCAGCAGATTGTGCCAACACATAAATGCTGGCGAAGGTTTGCGCATTATGTGTTGCAAATTGCGGATAAACATAGTCAATCGCCGTGAGCAACTTTTGTGCACAAGTTAAATAGGCAAGGTCTGTATGTGCTTTACGAGTAAATACAGGATAGTCAGGTGTGCCCTCTTGTTGCGCTTTTTTGATTTCACGATCCCAATAGGCACCCTTCACCAAGCGAATCATCAGACGATGTTGACTGCGTTTGGCTAAATCAATGGCCTCATCCACCACGGCGCAAGCACGCTTTTGATAGGCTTGAATCACAAAACCCAACCCATTCCAGTCAGCTAATTCTGGTTCAAAACATAAGCGTTCTAATAGATGGAATGACAAGGCTAAACGTTCGCTTTCCTCAGCATCAATATTGAGCCCCAACTGATAATGTTTGGCCCATGTGGCCAAATGCAATAATTGAGGATATAGCTCATCCTCTACACGCTGAAGCTGCGCACGTTGATAGCGTGGATGTAGGGCTGAGAGTTTGATCGAAATTCCTGGGCTATCATACACCCCCTGGGCTTGTGCTGATCTGCCAATAGCATGAATTGCAGCCAGATAGTCTTGATAATAGCGTTCAGCCTCAGAGGCTGTTAGCGCTGCTTCACCGAGCATATCGTAAGAATAACGAAAACCACGTTGTTGTAAGGCATGTGCACGTTGAAGCGCTTTGTCGATGCTTTGTGCCATGACAAATTGTTCACCCATCATACGCATAGCATAGTCCAACATATGGCGAATTAAACCACGACTGCTTTTGGCAAATAATTGCCGTAGCAAACTTGATAAATGATCAGGATCAGCGTGTTGGAGTAAGCGACCTGTGAGCAACAACCCCCAAGCTGCAGCATTGACGAACAATGAAGGGCTTTTTCCGATATGTGCGTGCCAATCACCATGTGAAATTTTATCTTCAATGAGTAAATCACGCGTGCTTGCATCTGGGATGCGCAGTAAGGCTTCAGCCAAACACATTAAGGCTATACCTTCTTGCGAAGATAAAGAAAACTGCTGTAATAAGCTGTGTACATGTCCTCGTTGTGTTGTGTGGTCATTACGTAAGGCTGTACTGAGTGTTAAGGCCAAAGCATCAATCTGCTGTTGGGTTGATTGAGGGATGTGGCAAGCTTTCATCAGCTGCGTTACGCAATCAGCTTCTGCTGCGTAATGCGCTGTGCCAATAGCGGATTTGAGCTGATTCTGAGGAATAAAATCAGTGATATAGTTCGGGGTGAGAGAGTGTTGCTGATTTGGCATGCGACTACACCTCATCTACAGAATGATGGATATTATTTAAGTTTTCTTATAGATTCATCATACCTAAAGCAGAGAGTACATGGCTATAAAAAACTGTGCGCAGGCTAGAATAGATGTCGAGATTCAGGCTCAATTTAATCTTAATATCAACATTGCTTAAGTTGAATCTCACGCTATACAATCCAATCTACAGATGAATGATACGACTTGACCTTAAGGACACACGATCATGATGCATAGCTATCGTTCAAAAATTGATATTTGGTTACTATTGCTTTTGGCATCAATCAGCTTATTTTTATTATATCAGTTGTATGACTTTATGCTTTTAACAGCATCTGGGCTAAGTCGTGTGCTCATGCTTGGGCTATATATCAGCATTTTTTATTGCCTATGGCTACCACTATTCAACACACGTTATCAGTTGCATGAAGATCATTTAAGCATAAGAAGTATGTGGTTTAGCTGGCGTATCGAGTTGAATCAAATTCAACGTATACAACCTTGTGTGAGTTTCATCTCTGCACCGGCATTGTCTGTGCAACGCTTAGAAATTATTTATAATGTTCATGGTTTTCATGAAAGTATCTTCATCTCTCCACATCAATTGACTGCATTTCATATAGCGTTACAACAGAAAATAGCTGCGCAGCACACAAGTGAATAAAAATATATGCTGCAGCTTACTGATCTACTGGTAAATTTGATGGATCTGAATAAATAATTGTTTGACTTTTTCATTGCTCATGACGTAAACAAAATCCGTATCTTGTTTAATCAAAGTAATCATACGTGCTTTACGTAATGCCATTAAAGCTTGATTGAGCGCGGTACCACTTAAGTTCAATTGAGCGCTTAATTGTTCAACCGTTAAGGCTTGATCAGAGAGCGCCGAAAGTACAACCAAGGTATGAGGACGCGTGAGGGCGATTAAATGTTCTTGCAACAAAGCAAGGTGATCTACATTTAGCATAACTAACCAAAAAAGTTAAAAATCTTATATTTGTAACAACAACATAACATAACTTTGTTTGAACACAAATCTGTGCGGTCTTTTAAAATATGCGCGAATGACTGAGATATAGGCTAAGTTAGATGCTTCATATATAGTGGATAAACTGCTAAGTGGCTTTAAAAAAATAATAAGGGCAAATGCTCAACTGTTAGATTATCAACAATAAAAAGGTTGTAAAACAACATACTAAATTGAATATTTTTTTAAAAAATATAAAAATCAACAACTTATATTGTTGGCATGCTTATTGATATATAGCTTGGCATTCACTTAAGAAAAAATGGGAACATCATGATTTACCCTCACTTTGTTATATGCCGCGTGACTTTGCAAAGCAGGCTGCTGATGTGTTGTGACGCAATGTCACATTAATTTAAGGCGCAATCTTGCGCTGCACATTTTTTAATTTTTTCCTCACTCCACACTACTTATTTGGTGAGGATCAGCTTTGCCTTAGGAAATTGGTCTGTGAAAACATTAACACAAAAAACGCTTGTTTTGGCAATTGGTACGATTTTAAGTAGCAGTTCAGTATTTGCAAATGAAGTACAGCAAGAATTAAGCAGTCTAAAACAGCATTTAGCGGGTCTACAGCAACGTATTGCACAATTAGAACGATATACAACGGCACCGCCAGAGCCAACTGACACCTTAAATGCAACCCAAGTTGCTTTAGATGATGAGGCCATTGAAGAGACAGCAGTACAGCTTGCCACTTCAGATGATATTCAAGGGGTACGTAGTGAGTTAGAAAATTATAAATATGATCAGTCACGTCAGTATGAACGTCAAACGGTCAAATCAGCACGTGACACAAGCTTGTATGGAACAGTACAAGTCCGTGCTCAAGCACAAGATCATAAAAACTCACCTCATCAATCCAAATCAACCTTCGATATTGCCACTGCGTTAATTGGGGTGCGGGGTAACTTGTATAAAGATTATAACGAAGGTAAGAATCTCGATTATCAACTGTCTTATGGCTACTCCAAACGCAATGATGGCAGCAATAATAGTAATTTTAATTTACTGGATGCTTTCTTACGTTATCACGTTTTCTCAACCAACGCTGGTTTAGAAACCCCGAAGCTGAATGCCACCTTAGGTCAGCAACTGTTGCCATTTGGTCTAGATGTGCAATCGCCTGAAGATTTACGCCCAACCATTACTTATGCATCCGCAGCCACCAATTTAGGTTTATTTACCCGTCAAAATGGTCTCGTGGTGCGTGGTGATGTGAAACCGTTTGTAGATTATGGTGCGAATTATCGTGCGCCATTGTTGGAATATGCCCTAGGCATCACCAATGGTAATGGCAGCAATAAGACGGATGATAATGACAGCAAAGATTTAATTGCTAGAGCTTCATTTACCCTGCCTGTGGACTATAACAGTTGGTTACGTGAGCTTAAATTGGGTGCCAGCTATTTAAAAGGTGAGGCACGTTTAACCAATTTTGGTTTTAGTACAGATGAGGGACAACGCGATCGACTCGGCTTTGATGTGTATTACAACCATGCGCCATTTGGTGCAACGTACGAATATATTCAAGGTAAAACTGATTATATAACCCAAACAGGTTTTCAGCATGCTAAGTCTGAAGGGCATACCTTTACTGCATTTTATACCCTGGGTGATCAGTTCTATAACAGTATTAAATCTAATGCCAAATTTGATGATTTCTGGCCTAAGTCTATACAAGGTTACTACCGATTTGACCGCTTTAACCCCAATACTCAACTCAAAGATTATCAAGATCCAGTCAGTGGTCGTATCGGTGAATACGATATTCATTCATTGGGTTTAAACCTGTTTTTTGCTCAAACCACTAAGTTACAACTGCAACTCAATCAATATCTGTACGCGCTTGAAACAGCTACCCAAAAAGATAACAGCGAAGTACTCGCACAATTCCAGTACACCTTCTAATGATATTTTAAATCAGGACTTTATTATGAAAATTTCTCAACGTTTGACTGCAACATTATTGGCATTATCCGCTTTAGGCTTAAGTTTTAGCGTATATGCTGCCACTCCCAAAGAAATTCGCATCTCGGTATCGAGTGCAGGTGAAGGGGGTAAGCCTAAGGTAGGTAGTAGTTTTGTAGCAACCGCACATTTACGCGGTGTTTTAGAACAAGAATTTAAAAAAGATGGCGTTCAGGTGAAGTGGCTATTTTTTCCAGGTGCAGGCCCTGCAACCAACGAAGCATTGGCCAATGGTAAAGTCGATTTTGCTTTACAAGGTGATTTACCATCAATCGTGGGACGTTCGACTGGCTTAAAAACCAAAATTCTCTTCAGCTCAGGTCGTTTTGGTCCAGTCCATGTGGTTGTTCCTGCCGATTCAACTGCTAAAACAGTGGCAGATTTAAAAGGCAAGAAATTCTCTAACTTTAAAGGTACCAATGGTCAAATCACCCTAAACCGTGTTCTGGCACGCCATGGTTTGTCAGAAAAAGATTTACGTGTGATTAGTCAAGATGGTTATTCAGCGCGTGCTGCTTTAGCCACTAAAGATATTGATGCAACTATCACTTCTCCTTGGAGTCTAGAGGCACGGGGTGTAGCCAAACGTTTAACCACGATTAATGATCGTACAGTGTCACCTTTGTCTAGTTTTTGGGTGACAGAAAGCTTTGAAAAACAATACCCTGAAACTGTACAACGTGTGGTGACCACGTTAATTAAACAAGCACACTGGAGCTCACAAGAGGCTAACCGTACTGCGCAATATAAACTATGGTCACAAAGTGGGATTCCATTCTTAGATTACCAAAAAGACTGGGCTGGTGGTGCAATTAAAGATCGCATGACGCCTTTATTGGATGAGTTTCATCGTTCACAAATCAATGATGCAGTGCGTATAGCCAAAAATGCACGTTTAATTCGCCGTGATGTAGATACTGCAACCTGGTATGAGCCGAAGTACCTCAATCATGCTTTAAAAGACCTGAATTTAAAAAATTATTGGTCGCAATTTAATGCCAAAGGCCAAGCCAAATAAGGAGGTATGATGAAAGCTTTAGACTCTGCTGAAACAATGCCTTTAAGCCTTCAATTTACCAGTAGCTTTATTGGGTTGACCATTTTAGCAGGTCTGGCAGTGGGGGTGGCACGTGTGGTCACCTCGCTGTATGCAGTGCATATTCAAGCCACGGAACTGCAACTGGGTTTAATTGCTGCAGCACAAAGTATAGGTTTATTGCTGATGGCTTTGCCTGTAGGGGTATTGGTACAGCGCTTTGGGAGCTTAAAGATTTTTAGTTTAGGCAGCCTACTTGCTGCATTGTTATATAGCTTACAGCCATGGCTGAACAATGCATGGTATCTGTTGCTGATTACAACCTTGGTCAGTTTTGTACTACCTATGCGTTTTGTCTCTATTCATACTGTATTTTTAAGTCATTTGCGTGCTTTAGGGCCTGCTAAGGCGGGATGGTTCCGCGGTTCACATATGTTGGGATTTTTCTTGATTGCACCGAGTTTAGGTGCATGGATTTTACAAATCTTAGGATATGAATGGGCATTTTTTGCAGTAGCAATTTTATTTGTAGCAGCCATTAGCTTAGCGCCACTGTGCTTTAAAGAAGCCCAGCCCAAAGCACTACAACCGGCATTTGTATGGCGTGATTTGCTTGCACCCTTACAGTTAATCAAAACGCAGCCTCAGTTACGCACTATTTGCAGTTTGGAATTTTTAAGTAACAGCGCCAACAGTTACTTTGGTTTTTTTATTGTGGTGATCGCCATTCAAAACTTTGGGTTTGAAGCACCGTTGGCCGTGATGCTGCTGACGGTACAAGGTTTGGTGTTTGTCGGCAGTTTATTTAGCCTAGGCGCCTTGGCCGAAATTATGGGTTATTACAAATTTTATTTAATCAGTTTGCTGCTTATCAGCCTGGGCTTATTGATTTTAAGTTTTACCCAAAGTGCATTTTGGCTCTGGCCAGCCAGCCTAAGCTTAGGCCTAGGTTTAGGCATGTTACATATTGCTAACTTTATGTCGTTTGCCAAGGTGGGAGAACAAACCTCTATGCATCAAATTTCACCTTTACTGGCCTTGGTGGGGCCTGCGGGTGGTTTGCTCGGTGGCTTAGCGGGCGCAGCTTTGGGACATTCGATTGGCTTACAAAACTTATTTGCACCAATTGGCTTAGCATTTTTATTGATGACCATCTTTATTTTTAAAAGCTCAAGTTTTCAACAATTTTTACAAACGGAACAACATTCAAAATTACAGAGGCAAGAACCATGAGCCATATTCAACAGGCTGCGTCGGTCACTTGGCAGAGGCAGTTATTTTCTAAAAGCTTAAAAACCATTTTTGCACTGCTGTGTGCTTTAGTTTTACCGATGCTAGTACTGTGTTTATGGTGGGTGGCTTTTGAACGCCAGTGGTTACCTGAACAAATTTTACCTGCGCCAGAATGGGTATGGTTGACCACCATAGAATTATGGCAAAGCGGTGATTTACAAACAAATTTTAGCATAAGTGCAAAACGAATTTTTTATAGCGTGTTGCTCGGTAGTAGTCTTGCCTTTGCTTTAGGGATTTGGTTCGCCTTATCAAAAACAGCAACACGGTATGTATTGCCTACTGTTAATTTGGTGGCGCAATTTCCGATTATTGGTTGGATTCCGCTACTGATGATTTTTTTAGGGATTGATGAAGCTTTAAAAATTGTCGCGATTTCCTTTGCGGTGTTGACTCCTGTATTGGTTGCCACCATCAAAGGCATCCAAAACGTGTCCCAGCAGGTACTTGAAGTCTCAAAAGTGTATCAATTTTCACAAGCACAAACCTTTTATAAGGTCATTTTACCCAGTAGCTTACCAAGCTTAATGAGCGGTTTGCGCCAAGGCGTTATGCAAGCATGGTTGGCTTTAGTGTTTGTAGAGCTGTTGGCAAGTAGTGAAGGTATTGGCTTTTTAATGGTATGGGGCCGTCAACTCATGCAGATGGACATTGTATTTATGGCCATTGTACTCATTGGGTTAACCGGTTTTATCTTAGATAGTGTGTTGGGACAGATTGAAAAATATAGTCGTTATTATGCAACACGGGTGAGGAATTAAAAGATGACTAGCATTGTTTCTAATACAACACAGCCCGCCTTGCCAGCACAAAAACTTTGGCAACGTCGTAGCATACGTGTAGGTCAAGCACTTATTTTTCCTTTTGCGCTCATTTTATTGTGGAGTATGGCATGCACAAGTGGTTGGGTTGACACTAAGATCGTGCCTTCGCCTGCACAAGTGCTTAAAACTTTAATTGCAACTCTAAATCATCCCACTTTTTGGCAAGGTGTGGCAGCTAGCTTAGCGCGTAATTTAACAGGTTATCTGGTGGGTGCTAGTTTGGGAGTGTTGTTCGCTTTAATCATTGGTAGTTCTAAAATTGCCAATTGGTTTTTTGCACCTAGCTTTCATATGTTGCGTCAAATTTCTTTATTTGCTTGGCTGCCCATTTTATCGAGCTTTTTAGGTACAGGAAATAGCGCCAAAATTCTATTTATTATTTTATCGGTGTTTTATCCGGTGGCCCTGCATAGCTTAGAAGGCATTCGCAGTATCTCGCACAAACATCGTGAAGTGGCAGCAGTCTATCAATTTCCTTGGGCTTATCGTTATCAAAAGCTGATTTTACCAGGTGCAGCACCGCAGATTTTCGTGGGTTTACAGTTGGGTTTAATCTTTGCTTGGCTCGCAACAGTAGGCGCTGAATTTCTATTGGCCAATTATGGGGTGGGTATTGGCAACTTGGTAATTCGTGGACGTGAGCAATTTAATGTGGCGCTCATCATAGTAGGGATGCTGGCTATTGGTGGTTTAGGTATTGTATTTAATCAAATTTTAGTCGCAATTGAACGCCGTGTACTGGCGTGGCGAGTGAGGTAAAGCATATGAAAAAAATAATCGCTGCCTTAAGTTTAAGCATCTTGGCTGCTCTTGGGAGTGTGGGCTGTGTCAACGACCGTCAAGCTAGTACAGACAAAGTGACTGAGCTGCGTTATCAGAGCGCAGCAGGTCTAGTCAATTTAGCTGAACTGGCACAGGATCTTGGTTACTTAGGTGATTTAAAACTCAATTATGTCGGCACAGTACAGGGCGGCCCACAAGATTTACTCACTCTGGTAGCCGGTGATGTTGATTTTGCTTCGGCCTTTAATGGTGCTGTGGTGAAGGTGGTTGCGGCAGGCTTAGATGTGGTGCCAGTGGTGGCTTCCTATGGCAGTAACCAAGCGCAATCTGTGGGTTTTTATGTTTTAGAAGACAGTCCGATTCGCTCACCACGAGATTTTATTGGTAAAAAAGTCGCCATGAATGCCTTTGGTGCACATTACGACTTTGTATTACGTGATTACTTACAAAAATCAGGTTTAAGCCAACAAGAAATCGCACAAGTTGAAATGATTCTTTTGCCGCCCATTAGTTCAGAGCAAGCCCTACGCAATGGACAAATTGATGTGGCAGTTTTGTCGAATATTTTAGAGAAACGCGCTTTGAAAAATGGGGGAGTACGTAAAATCTTTGCGGATATTGATTTATATGGCGGTTTCACCGCAGGTAGTTATTCAATGCGTAAAGATTTCATTGAAACCCAACCGGAAGCATATCAGGCCTTTGTGTCAGGTGTGGCCAGAGCGCATCGTTGGTTACAGACCACACCAGTTGAGGAAGTACAGGCACGTTTTAGTCGTATTATTCAAGAACGTGGACGCAATGAAAACCAAGCCTTAATTCCCTACTTTGTTGGTTATGGTGTGGATGAAATAGGTGGGGTACAAAAAGCACAAGATTTTGCCCCATGGATCGCACAAATGCAGGCAGCAGGTAAATTAAAACCTCAACAAATTCAAGCAGAAAACATTTTTAGTAATGTCGGCAATCTTTATGCTCAGCCATCAAATTAAACAGGAATAACAACAATGACGATTGCACTTAAACTTGACCATGTTCGTAAAGAGTTTCCAGCTAAAAATGCTCAAGCATTTGTGGCGGTTGAAAATATTAGTTTAGATATTCATCAAGGCGAATTTGTTTCCATTGTTGGGCCATCAGGCTGTGGTAAATCTACCTTACTTGATTTAGTCGCAGGTTTAACGAAGCCTACCCATGGACAGATATTACTCAATGGCAAGACCATTACTGGACCAGGACTCGATCGTGGCATTGTATTTCAACAATATGCGCTGTACCCATGGCTCAATGCGCTACAAAATATTGAATTTGGCTTAGAGGCCAAAGGGGTAGACAAAAAAACACGCCGTGAAAAAGCTGAATATTATTTAAAATTGGTGGGTCTAGCAGGTTTTGAACAGCATTATCCAAATGAATTATCAGGTGGGATGAAACAACGTGTCGCTATTGCACGTAGTTTGGCCTATGAGCCTGAAATTTTATTGATGGATGAACCATTTGCAGCACTAGATGCACAAACGCGCGAAACCTTACAAGAAGAATTGATCAATATTTGGAAAAAATCTGGTAGCACCATCATTTTTATTACTCATAGTATTGATGAGGCGATCTACTTAAGTCAGCGCGTGGCAATTTTGACCTCACGACCAGGTCGTGTAAAGCAAGTCATTGAGATTCCAAAACTCCTACAGGGCAAAGGTCAAGATGTTCGCTCAACACCAGAATATGGACACATTCGGCATCATATTTGGACGCAATTGAGTGAAGAAGTGATAAAAGCGCAAGCCTTTGAAAAAAATAAACAATTACAACATGCTTAATGCATAAAAAATTAAGAGGAAATTTCATGTCAAATTTAGATCAAAATACATTGGCTTATCCCAAGCCCTATGCTCAACCTCCAGCACGTTTCCAAGTCACTTGGTTAAATACCATGTTTAAACGTTCAATTGCTCTATTATTGTTCTTTTTGTTGTGGGAAATTTTACCGCGTATTGGCGTAGTGAGTGCCGTATTTTTACCGCCTATTTCGACTGTATTACACACCACCTGGGACTTATACATCAATGGCCAGTTAAGAACCCATATTTCAGTCAGTCTAACCCGTTCTTTAATTGGCTTTGTGCTGGCATTACTCATCGCAATCCCGCTGGGTTTAATTTTGGGTTGGTATAAATTGGTGGCGGAAACTTTAAACCCTTTACTCGAATTGTTTCGTAATACAACCGCTTTGGCCCTAATGCCAGTCTTCATTTTATTTTTAGGCATTGGTGAAGTGTCTAAAATTAGTTTACTGGTTTATGCTTGCACATGGCCAATTCTACTCAACACCATCTCTGGTGTACAAAATGTCGATCCTCTCTTCATTAAATCAGCACGTACCATGGGTTTAAAGCCATATCAGTTATTTCGTAAGGTCATTTTACCTGCCGCTGTACCGACGATTTTTGTTGGGATTCGATTAGCAGGGGCTATTTCAGTATTGGCATTGGTTGCAGTTGAAATGTTTGGTGCTAAAGCAGGTTTGGGCTATTTAATTATGTACTCACAATTTAGTTTTGAGATTCCAGAAATGTTCGTAGGTATTCTCGTGATGACCCTCGTGGGCTTAGGATTTAACTATGGTTTATTGGCCATTGAAAAACATTTTACCGCTTGGAAGAAAAATCCTGTGGAATAAATTAAAAATAACATCACTTAAAAAGCCGATCATAAGATCGGCTTTTTTTGATGGCGTTGAATATAAGCTAATTGGATAAACACCCATGCTATGCAGATCAAAATCAGTAAACTAAACACCACAAGAGAAGTTAAAACATTAAAGTAGTCGATGATGATACTCGACAACAAAATGGGCCAAATACTGCCTTGATAGGCGATTAATAAAAAGCTAGATAAGACACCACTATGTTGTTTTTCCACCAGTTTAGTCACAAAAAAATAAGCTGGATTTAAACTATAGCCATGACCAAGGCCCACAAATAACACACTCAAGGCCAAAAAAATGAACTGATGTGTCCATTGGGCTAGAAATAGTGTCAAGCAACCCAGTACTAGAAAGCAGCCACCTAAGACCAAGCATTTGATTTCATCTAACAATTTCGTCGAGAGCTGTGCTAAAAACGACACCAATAAAATTAAAGAGATGGCAGCGCCAGTCAAGGTGGCTGAAGATTGAAGAGGTAATTCTTTTAAAAAAGTACCCGCTAGAGCAGCATATAAACTAAAGGCGGCAAAACAGCAGGCTGCGATGATTGCGCAGATCCAAAATAAACGTCGATCCTTTGTATCAATTGGAGTACTCCAGAGGCGTATTTTAGTCAATGCGGGTGTTGGCAGCGGAGCTTTAATGAAACAACAGGCTATAAAAACTAAAGTGGATAGCCCAGCAATCACTAAATAAGGTGTGATCAAGGGTTCAATCAAGTGATCTGCCATGAGCCCACCTAAAATTGGTCCCAAGCCAAAACCTAAAACTGTGATTAAAGAAGATAACTTACCTGCCTGATGAGGTTTAGCAAAAGGATACTTATGGGCTAAACCAATCACAGTTGCTGTACACAGAAGACCAGATGAAATCCCAATAAAGAAGCGTGCCATACATAATTGCCAGATATCTGCTGCGTAGGCAGAAAATACTAAACCTAAAATGCTGATCAATAATCCGCGCAATACTGTGGCTTTATAGCCATAGCGGCCAATCCAACCATTTAAGAAGAGTAAAGTGAACACCACACCAAACATATAGGTAATAAAGGCATAGCCAATTTCACTGGTGCTAATATGCCAATCTGTTACATAAAGAGCATAAAGGGGGCTGGCAAGGGCAGTACTTAAAGCACCTAGGCAGAGGCAAAGTGCCAAAACTAGGTATTCCACAATATTAGGTGAATCCTGCATAATAGTACTTAAAAATGAATATTGGGTCGATTTTAAGTAAAAGTGAATCGGTGGTCAATTTTATTGAGGTAACAGGTATTAATGAAAAAGCGACGTCCTTCTCTGGCAAAAACCAATGCAACACGACAAAAAATCATTCTTGCTGCATTACAGCAGTTTAAAGTATACGGTTTTGCGGCGAGTAAAATCGCAGATATAGCCCTATTCGCAGGGGTGGGTAAAGGGACAATTTATTCTTATTTTCAGACTAAAAATGCTTTATTTGAGGGGGTGATTGACTATTTAATTCAGGAGACCTATCACCCCATTCAAAGCCATGAAATTCCAGAAGATATTTCAGTTCAATCATTTATTTTGCAGGAAATTTTACCAGCATTGGCCACTTTAGAGTCCGCAGGACGGGCCGATATTGCGCGCTTAATTTTAAAAGAGGGGGGTAATTTTCAAGATATTCAGCAATTGTACTATCAGAAAGTTTATTTGCCGAGTTGTTTAGAAATTGAAAAATTGCTGCAGCTGGCCATGACACGTGGTGAGCTAAAGGCAACTCAATCTGCCCAACAACTGACACTTTTGATTTTGGCACCTATTTGGATGGGAATGATTCATAACGGCATACTTGCACCTGAACAACCGGTCAACTTAGATGAGTTATTTCAGGTGCAAGTTCAAGCGTTATTTAATTAAAGTAAACCATATTTAATTAAACGAGTGCGAACAACATTGCGAGTCACACCTAATAAACGTGCCGTATGTACTTGGTTGTATTGGCAGTGTTGATAAGCTGAACGGATAAACTGTCCCTCTAGTAAATCATTAATATTGGTATCTAATTGATTGGCTGCTTCAAATAATTGCTGAAAAGTGTTTTGTAATAAAGCTTCAGCTTGGCTAGAGCTTTGAATATCAGTGGCCAATTTAGATGCAGTTAAGCTCGGCGCTTTGCTTTGAGAGAGGCTAGAAAAGCTAATATTTTCGGGTTCAATCCAACCATTTTCACTCACCAGTACCGCATGATGAATCGTATTTTCAAGTTCACGGATATTTCCCGGCCAACGATGTTGTAGCAGTTTTTTAGCTGCTAAATCACTAATCTTTAACGGCGTCGCATGTGGGTCAGTTTGGTAACGTTCTACAAAAAACTTAGCCAAAGGTAAGATATCTTGGCGACGATCAGCCAATTTCGGAATATTGAGTAATGCCACGTATAAGCGGTAGAACAGATCTTCGCGGAAGCGTCCTTCGCGCACGGCTTGCTCTAAATCCACATGCGTTGCTGCAATAATACGTACATTGATTGGAATTGGTTTTAAAGAACCAACACGGACAATTTCACGTTCTTGTAAAATACGTAGTAATTTCACTTGCATACTCAAGGACAAATCGCCAATTTCGTCTAAAAATAAAGTGCCATTATGTGCAGCTTCAAACCAACCCATACGACTGTTAACTGCGCCAGTAAAAGCGCCTTTTTCGTGACCGAAGAGTTCACTTTCAGCTAGGCTTTCGGTTAAAGCACCGCAGTTGACTGCAATAAAAGGCCCATCACAGCGATGGCTTAAGGCATGAATTTGTCGTGCCACCAGTTCTTTACCGGTACCTGTCTCGCCAATAATGAGTGCATTGGCATCGCTTGGAGCAATTTGTTGTATTCGAGACAGTAAGGCTTGTGATAAAGGATCGACAAAAATATTAGCACGGGCGCGGACATTTTGCTTCGTTTGGCTTAAAGGGTGCGTATATATTGACATATTGTTATCACTTGTAATTGTTAAATTGGCATTATGATCAATGAAAAATCAACAAAATTAAAATAATATATCAAGAAGAGATTATGAGCATGTGAGATAAAATAAAAACATCAATACTTATCTTAAAATAAGATAAATGTCTGCTATATAACTAAATAAAAAATCGAGATAACTTGAATGATAAAAATTGAGTATATTGATTAAGTCCAATAAACCATAAGAGAAAATAAATGACAATTACATCTGTTAATGTACGTAACCAGTTTAAAGGTGTTGTAAATGAAATTGTTGAGGGACCTGTGGTGTCAGAAATTAATGTTGAAACCAAAGCAGGTATTTTTACTTCAATTATTAGTACACGTTCAGTTGCAGATCTTGCTTTAGAAGTCGGCTCTGAAGTGGTGGTACTGATTAAATCCACTGAAGTCTCCTTAGCAAAACTCAGTACTAGCGTTTAATCGAGGAGGCCTAATATGAGTGAACCTCGAGGTAGCGTTTTAATTCAGGCGCTGCACAAAAGTTATTCGCAACATGCCAAAGGTCAGCTGAAGGTTTTAGAGCAGATTAATCTCGACATTCAAGCAGGCGAATTTATTAGTATTGTAGGCAGTAGTGGTTGTGGTAAATCAACATTGCTGCGCTTGTTGGTGGGTTTGGAAGCTGAATATCAAGGCCAAATCCAAGTTGATGGACAAGCCATTCAGGGCACCAGTTTAAAACGGGGTATTGTCTTTCAAGACCATCGTTTATTTCCTTGGTTAAGTGTACAAGAAAATGTTCGAGTGGCTTTACATAACAGTCAGTTGAGCCGTAAACAAGAAGACGAGCTAATTGCTGAACACCTTGATCTGGTGCGCTTAAGCAAATTTAAAGAGGCTTATCCCTCACAGCTTTCAGGTGGTATGAACCAACGGGTTGCGATTGCCCGAAGTCTAGTAAATCGTCCAGAAATTCTACTCCTGGATGAACCCTTTGGTGCACTTGATGCACTGACTCGACACAAACTCCAAGACGAAATCCAACGTATTTGGCAGCATGAAAAAATTACCATGATTATGGTCACTCATGATGTTGAAGAGGCAGTTTACTTGGCCGATCGAGTGGTGGTCATGCAACCCCATCCAGGTCGAATCAAACGCGTTGTAGATATTAAAGTTCCACATCCGCGTAAACGTGAGGATGTTCGTTTAATTAATCTAAAAAATGATATTTTGCTCGACTTTAGTGATGATATTATTGATATAGGTCAAAATAAGAAAAGTAAATTTAACGATTTTAAATTTGCTTGGTAATAAAGTAATAAAAATAACAAATTGTAATGAGATGAAAATGGGCTTATGTATAATTTGGGATATTTATATTAATTGCTTCATTGCCATAATTAAAACGAATGAGCTCCAATAGGACTTTATATTCAAGAGAGGTGACTTTGGAAGCTGCATAAATTAGTGATGATAGTATGATTGTGGCTAAAAAAGACATCAAAATGAATTGATTTATTTCCTCTTAATCAAAATTAAATTTAAAAAGCCCAAAAGTTTTAGCTTTTGGGCTTTATTTATTGTTATGGGTTGAAAAGATTTAGTTTATCGGCAATATATAAGGTAGGTGTATCAACACTCATGCGCACATTATCTAAATACTTCTGCTCTAAACCGTGAGTTGTCCAAAGCCCCATATCATCATCATTCACGATTCCAAGAGTTTGTTGATTAATCAACCATAAACCTTCCATTTTGTCGTGTGCATAACTTACACGTTTGATCCTAGCCAAAATAATGGACAGCACGTCCCTCTAAAGATAACGTAACTTTAATCTTTGGAGATTCAAGAAATGGCTATCTTGCGCAGCAATGCTGCTCAAGTCCTGAATTTAAACAGCAAGCGATTGATTATGCACTTTCAAACTCCCACGAACCTATAGCTGCAATCGCCCAGAAATTAGGTGTGGGTTATTCAACTTTAGACAAATGGATTCGTGAAGCCAATCCAGTGGGTTCAAGCAAACGTCAACTTTCACCAGAACAACAGCGGATCTTAGAATTAGAGAAAGAAGTCAAACAGCTCAGGGAAGCCAATGACATCTTTAAAAAAGCGCATGTGTACTTTCTGACAGATCATGCCAAGAAAAGTACACGGTAATTCAAGATCTGGATGTGAATGAAGTCACTGTATCTTCTGCCTGTCAATGCCTGGGTGTCAGCACTTCAGGCTATTATGCCTGGCGAAAACGCCAGACCAATCCAGCGCAGAAATATAATGATTTAAAAGCCGTATATTGGCAGCATCATGCACGATTGGGTGCACCTTCATTGGTACATGACATGCATGATTTAGGTTACAGCATGAGCGAACGAACCGTTGGAAGAATGCTTAAAAAGCTTGGTTTACGTAGCAGGATTGCACGTAAATACAAGCATACGACTGATTCAAACCATCGTTTGCCTACAGCGCCTAACTTGTTGGATCGTCAATTTACGGTCAATGAACCCAATAAGATCTGGACAACGGATATTACCTATATCCGTACTAAGCAAGGTTGGCTGTATTTATGTGTGATGCTGGATCTATTCAGCCGTCGTATTGTCGGCTGGCAAACCAGCCATCGAATAGACCGTCAATTGGTGTGTGATGCGTTTCATTATGCAATGGCTCGTCAGGGGTATCCAATGGGTGTCATGGTGCATTCGGACCAAGGCTCACAGTACTGTAGTCGTGATTTTAGGGCGCTATTATTGACGAATAACTGCGTTCAAAGTATGTCACGCAGGGGAAACTGTTGGGATAATGCAGTGACCGAAAGCTTCTTTCATACATTGAAAGGTCATGTGGTCCATGGCAGTGTGTTTGCCACTCGAAAAGAAGCGAATACAGTCTTGTTTGACTATATTGAGATTTATTACAATCGGGTCAGAAGGCATTCCGCAAACGGCTGGTTAAGCCCAGAAGCCTTTGAACAGAAATATTTTAAGAATTTAGAGGGATTTGTTGTCCACGATACTGTCTAGGATCA